>NZ_BDBA01000262.1 GCF_001612745.1 Nocardia amamiensis NBRC 102102
GCCCTCGACGCCGCCCCCGCCGGAGCCCCCATCTCGGCGAGCCTGCTCTCGGCCCACGTCCGCCCCGCGATCGGCGTCCTGCGCCGCCTCGCCCATCCGTTCTGACCTGGTAGGGAGCCAGTCGCGCCGGGTCGGGCGGGTCAACCGGCTGCGACCGGAACCCAGCGCGCCAATAGACTCGACCAAAACCGACCGCAACTCCCGCGCCACCCGACTGGTACGCCGGAAGGCCCGGAGAGGCGGGGAACCGGAATACGCGGAGAGGCGGACAGCACTGCCGTGAGTGCGCAAGTGGAAACGGTCATCGATCTGGACGCGATCGCCCACAACGTGCGGATCCTGCGGGAACACGCAGGGGACGCGGGGGTGATGGCGGTGGTGAAGGCCGACGGCTACAACCACGGCGCGGTCGAGGTGGCCAGGACAGCATTGGCGGCGGGGGCGGCCGAGCTGGGTGTCACGACAGTGGCCGAGGCGGTGCAGCTGCGCGCGGCGGGGATCACCGCGCCCGTCCTGTGCTGGCTCAACAACGCGGACGCGGACTTCGCGGCCGCGGTCGAGGCCGATGTCGAGATCGGTGTCTCCTCGCCGGCACATCTGCGTGCGGTCGAGGCCGCGGCCCGCAAGACCGGACGCACTGCGACGGTCAGCGTGAAGGTGGACACCGGCCTCAATCGCAACGGTGTAGTGCCGATCGAATACCCGCAGGTCCTGACGCCGCTGCGCGCGCTGGTCGACGAGCAGGCGGTGCGGTTGCGCGCGATCTTCTCGCATCTGGCGCACGCCGACGAACCGGAACACCCCAACAACGACGTGCAACGCGCCCGCTTCCTGGAAGCGATCGCCGCGGCCAAGGAGCACGGCCTCGAACCCGAGCTGGTGCACATCGCCAACTCCGCGGCCACCTTGACCCGCCCCGATCTGGCCTTCGACCTGGTCCGGCCCGGCATCGCCGTGTACGGCCTGTCCCCGATACCCGATGACGACTTCGGCCTGCGTCCGGCGATGACGTTCCAGGCCAGGGTCGCGCTGGTCAAGCGGGTCGCGGCGGGGGAGGGCGTCTCGTATGGACACCAGTGGATCGCACCGCACGACACCACCGTCGCGCTGGTCCCCGCGGGCTACGCCGACGGCGTGTTCCGTACTTTGAGCGGTCGGTTCGACGTCTGGCTCGGCGGTGCTCTGCGCCGGAACGTCGGCCGGGTGTGCATGGACCAATTCGTCGTGGATCTCGGTGACAACGCGGCGGGCGTCCAGGAAGGCGACCCCGCGATCCTCTTCGGCACACAACCGCATGCCCAGGATTGGGCGGACCTACTCGGCACCATTCACTACGAAGTGGTGTGCTCGCCGCGCGGCCGGGTCACCCGGCGTTACGTCGGCGGCGCTCGATGAGCCCGTTCCGGATGACCCCGCTGCGCGGCGGGTTGGCCACCGCCGGTGTGGTTGGCGCGCTGGCGGGAGCACACGCGCTGCGTCGTGCCGGCGCGCGTGTGCTGTGGCCCGCACGGGGCGACGACTACCGCGACGAGAACTTCGCGCTGATCGATGCCGACCGCGCGGGCACGGTACTCGCCGACGACGGCGTGCCCTTGGCCACCCGGACCTGCGGACCCGATGACGCGCCGGTCACTGTGATCTTCCTGCACGGCTTCTGCAACAGCATGCAGTCCTTCCACTTCCAGCGCCGCGATTTGGAAAGGCTTTGGGGCGCACAGGTCCGCATGGTTTTCTTCGATCTGCGCGGGCACGGCCGCTCCGGTACGCCGAGCACCGAGAGCTGCACCGTCGCCCAGCTCGGCCGCGATCTCGCCGCCGTGCTGACGGCCACAGCGCCGACCGGACCGGTGGTCCTGGTCGGGCATTCGCTGGGCGGAATGGCCATCCTCGCGGCTGCGGCACGCTTTCCGGAGTTGTTCGCGGCCAGGGTGATCGGGATCGCGCTGCTCTCGACGACCGCGGCGGAGGTCACCGCGACCGGCATCACTCAGCTGCTGCGCAACCCCGCGATCGACGGGTTCCGGCTGGCCGTGCACGCCTCGCCCGCCCTGGTACAGGCCGGCCGCGCCACCGCGCGCCACGTGATCGCGCCGATCCTGCACGTCAGCTCGTTCCACGGCCCGGTGAGCCCGACCCTGTCGCGCTTCACCACGCTGATGATCGATCGGACGCCGGTGGAAACCATCGTGAAGTTCCTGCATGCCATCGAACTGCACGACGAGTCGGCGGCGTTGCCCGTCTTGGCCGACACACCGGCCTTGGTGCTCGGCGGCGGTCACGATCTGGTGATCCCGTTCCGCAATTCCCGTGCGCTGGCCGCGGCATTGCCCGGCAGCGAGCTGATCCGGCTGGAGGGCGCCGCACACATGCCGCACCTGCAGTACCCGGATATCGTCAATGCCGCGCTGGACCGGTTGCTGGTGCGCGCGGGCGCCATCGACCCGATGCTGGGCGACGCCTCGGAGGTGGCCGGTGGCTGAACCGGGGCAACGGGTGCTGCCCACCGTCGCCGACACCGAAGCCCTCGGCCGCGAACTGGCCGCGGGCCTGCGCGCCGGTGACCTGGTGGTGCTGGACGGGCCGCTCGGCGCGGGCAAGACCGCGCTGACCCGCGGCATCGCCGAAGGGCTCGGCGTGCAGGGCCGGGTCAGCTCGCCGACATTCATCATCGCTCGTCAGCACCCGGCCGGGCACCGTCCGGGCGCGCCCGCGGTGCCCATGGTGCATGTGGACGCCTATCGGCTCGGCGGCGACCTGGACGAGCTCGACGCCCTGGACCTGGACACCGATCTGCATCAGGCGGTGGTCGTGGTGGAGTGGGGCCGCGGGGTGGTGGAGCACCTCACCGAGCGGCATCTGCGGGTGCTGTTGGCGCGCGAGCCGGATTCGGATGTGCGCACCGCGATCTGGGAATGGGTGGGTTAGCTAGAAGGTAGCTCGCATCGGTGGCGCCGACCACCCGGTATCGTTAGGCCAATCATGCTTGTACTCGCCGTCGACACCGCGACACCCGCCGTTACAGCGGGACTCGTGGACCTGGATCAGGGCGCCGACGCGACCGGCCCCGTCCAGGCACGCACCATCGCCTCCCGGGTGCGGGTCGACCCCCGCGCCCATGCCGAGGTACTCACCCCGCAGATTCTCGAATGCCTCACCGAGGCAGGTCGTTCCAGGACCGATATCGCCGCGATCGTGGTGGGCGTCGGTCCGGGCCCGTTCACCGGCCTGCGCGTGGGCATGGCGACGGCGGCCGCGTTCGGTGACGCGCTGGGCATCCCGGTGTACGGGGTGTGCAGCCTCGACGCGATCGCGGCGGACGCCGCGGTGGAGCTTCCGCCGACCGGCGAGCTGCTCGTGGTGACCGACGCGCGTCGGCGGGAGGTGTACTGGGCGCGATATCGCGAAGGCGCACGCGTCGCAGGACCCGAGGTATGCAAGCCGACCGATCTGGACGCAGGATCGGCCACGGCCATTGCCGGATCCGCTTCGCACGTCGACTTCTTCGATCTTCCCGTGCTGCCTGCTGAGACACCCTCGCCCGCCGGGTTGGTGCGCGTCGCTGCGGCCGAGTTGCTGGCCCGCACCGTTCCGGAGTCGCTTGTTCCGCTGTACCTGCGCAGGCCGGACGCCGTCGAGAACGCCTACCGCAAGCTCGACCGGACGGGGGCGTGACAATGGTGGCTGTCCGAATCGAACCGATGGCACCCGCCGACATCGCGCGCTGCGTCGAGCTCGAGCAATTGCTGTTCCCGGAAGACGACCCGTGGGCCGCGGTGGCGTTCCAGTCCGAGCTGGCCGGGCCGCACAACCGCTACATCACCGCGCGCGACGACGACGGGCGAATGGTGGGCTACGCGGGCATCGCCCTGCTGGGTGATGCCGAACACCCCGAGGCCGAGGTGCACACCATCGGCGTCGACCCGCGCTGCCATCGCGCGGGCATCGGCACGCTGCTACTGGAGGCGTTGCTCGCCGAGGCGGGCAGGCGCGGTGGACCGGTGTTCCTGGAGGTCCGTACCGACAACGCGCCCGCGATCGCGCTCTACGCCAAGCACGGATTTCACATCATCGGACTGCGCAAGAACTACTACCACCCCAGCGGCGCCGACGCGTACACGATGCGCCGCCCCGCGCTGGCCGGCGCGGAGCGGGCGTGGCGTACACCGGACGAGGTGCTCTCGTGATCATCATGGGAATCGAAAGCTCCTGCGACGAAACCGGTGTCGGCATCGTCCGCAGGAATGCCGACGGCACCTGCGAACTGCTCGCCGACGAGGTCGCCTCCAGCGTCGATCAGCACGCCCGCTTCGGCGGCGTTGTCCCCGAAATCGCCTCGCGCGCACACCTGGAGGCGATCGTGCCCGCGATGCGCCGCGCACTCTCGGCCGCGGGTATCGCCAAGCCGGACGCGCTCGCCGTGACGATTGGCCCGGGCCTGGCCGGTGCGCTGCTGGTGGGCGTCGCGGCAGCGAAAGCGTATGCGGCGGCGTGGGATGTGCCGTTCTACGCACTCAACCATCTCGGCGGGCACGTCGCGGTGGACACCTTGGAGCACGGGCCGATGCCGCCGTGCGTCGCGCTGCTGGTCTCCGGCGGGCACACCCATCTGCTGCACGTCACGGATCTGGCCGAGCCGATCGTCGAGCTGGGCAGCACGGTCGACGACGCGGCGGGGGAGGCATTCGACAAGGTGGCGCGTCTGCTCGGGCTGGGCTTTCCCGGTGGTCCCGCGCTGGATGCCGCTGCGGCGACCGGTGATCCGCACGCCATCGCGTTCCCCCGGGGCATGACCGGACCGCGCGACCCGCGTTACGACTTTTCCTTCTCCGGCCTCAAGACCGCGGTGGCCCGCTACGTGGAGGCGGCGCAGCGCGATGGCATCGCCGCCGACGATCTGCCCATCCCCGATATCGCGGCGTCGTTCCAGGAGTCGGTCGCGGATGTGCTCACCTTGAAGGCGGTGCGCGCCGCCGAGGACGTCGGCGTCGGCACCCTCGTGCTCGGCGGCGGCGCGACGGCCAACTCGCGGATCCGCTCGATGGCCGAGGAGCGTTGCGCTGCCGCCGGTGTGACCCTGCGCGTGCCCAAGCCGCGGTTGTGTACGGACAACGGAGTGATGATCGCGGCGCTGGGCGCACACGTAATCGCCGGTGGCGCAGCGCCGTCGCCGCTGACGGTCGCCACCGACCCGGGCTTGCCGGTGTCGATCAGCCTGGTGCGCTGAGCTGAGACGGCGTCCTCGAAACCTCCAGCACAGCGTGCAGGCATCGGCGGACGCGCGGGTCCAGCACCGGCGAACATGGGTGACTCGTCGGGTACGCCCAGACCTGAAACTGCACGAACGCGGGACCTGAACGAAAACCCGCGTCACCCGGCTGGTACGGCCTGAAGACGCGGAGTGGCGGGGGAGCACACCCAGAACTGCAGCGGCGCCGACGCGAAATATCGCGTCACCAGCGTCGTACGGCCTGGAGACTCGGAGAGGCAGCGGCGCACGGCCCGGAGAGCAGGGGGAGCGTCAGTTCGGTGTGGTGAGCAGTTCCGGGACGAACTCGGTGTCGGCCGCCGACCCGGAGTTCGCTCGTGGAAGCAGCGGTAAGCGCGACCGCGCTGGGGCTTGGGCCGGTCCCGAACCCGTGTCGGGCGCGGCGGCCCCGACTGGTGTGTCCCCGTTCCCGCTCGGCTCCGCATCGGTCGAAGCGCCCAGTGGCGCATGGCGGTTGCCGAGCATCGGGCCGAGCAGTTCCGGGAACGGGATCGGCGGGAGGTTCGGGTCGGGGCGCAGGGTGGGCTGGGTCGGCGTGATCGACGGGATTCCGGTGCCGCCTGCCCCTGCGGCGCTGGTCGGCGCGATGCTGCCGGTGGGTCGAACGGTGCTGTCCTGGTCGCGGCCGTTGGTGGTGCTCGCCGGGGTCGGCGGCGGGGCGGGCACCGGCGTCGGCAGGTGGGAGGCCGTGCTCGTGGTCCCCGCTGGCGAGACCTCGTCGTCC
Source organism: Nocardia amamiensis NBRC 102102 (assembly GCF_001612745.1). Lineage (GTDB taxonomy): Bacteria > Actinomycetota > Actinomycetes > Mycobacteriales > Mycobacteriaceae > Nocardia > Nocardia amamiensis. The sequence goes on from NZ_BDBA01000262.1 coordinate 5,991, forward strand.
GAGGTCGGCGCGAACGTCTTCACGCCGTAGCCGACGATCAGGCCGACGACCACGATCGCGCCGGCCAGGGTGCCGAACACCTTGGTGAACGTCCCGGCGGGTGCGTCGCCGCCGAGCCCGCCGACCGGGAACACCGACGGCTGCACCGAATCCGCGACCAGCGCAGCGCCTTTCGCGGTCACCGCCTCCGGGTCGGGCACGGTGAACACCGGCACGTCCAGGACGGCGGTCAACCTGTCGAGCACCGCGGGAATGTTCGCGCCGCCCCCGATCACCGCGACCGCCTCCGGTGGCCGCGGTGCGCGAGCGAAGGCGGCGGTGACGAACACCGTCAGGTCGCGCAGCAGGTCGGCGATCAACTCTTCGAAGTCGGCCCTGGTCAGCTTCAGCGGGCGGCCGGCGACATGATCGATGGTGACCGCGGGCGCGACGGACAGGTGCTCCTTGGCCGCGCGGCCGCGGTTGGTCAGCATGCCGCGGTTCGGGCGGGTGCCGCGCCGGGCGAAGTGCAGGTCGACCAAATGGTGGTAGATCAGGTCGTCGATGACCTTGCCGCTGACGGCCGCGGTGCGATCGGAGCGCAGCAGGGAGCCGTCGGTGAGGTCGGCGACGGTGACAGTGAGCCCGGATGCGCCCAGGTCGACGATGGCTACCGTGTCGTACCGGTCGAGCAGACCCGTGTACCGCAGATAGGTCAACGCGGCGGTGCCCTCCGGGATCAACCGCAGATCACGCTGTTTCCCGGTGGCCGAGCGGATGATCTGCGCCTGCTCCTTGGTGCGGTAGGCGACCGCGACGCTGGTGGGCGGGCGCCTGGTCCCGGACTCGAAATCGCGTGGCACACCGGCGAAGCGCCCACCGACCGGCGGGACAATGTCGCGCGGCGGCGCAGTGGTCGGCAGCTGGGTGGTCATCAGCTCGATCGAGGACGCCACCAGGTCACCGAGGTCGGAATGGGCCGCGTCAGCGGAGACGACGCGGTAGTCGAAGCTCTGCGCGCCGTTGGGTGCAGTGGCGACCAGCGCCGAGCACACGACCTCGGTCCCGGCCGAGATGCCGAGGGATGTTCGCATGTTCACCTCCCTTCGAGCGGATGGTCGTGGTATGGCCGACCATCTCGAATGAACTGCCGGACCGCAGTGTGGATGACGCGCGATCCTGGCCGGGAATGGAACCGGCCCTCGTCCGGGTGAGGTCGCGGGGACCGGCCATGGATCACGTGGGTTGCTCTCTGGTGAAGCTGATGGTGCGACGATGGTGCTGCGGCGCTGCGTGTTTTCTGCGCCGCCGTGGTATTGCGCATGGCCTCGACGTCGCCGATTGGTGACGAACGACAAGGCCCGGCAGCGACCGTCGTCCATAGTGTCACATTCCGTTATCCGAACGTTACTGTTTTCCCGAACTGATCGCCAAGCCGCGAGCGCCATCGGGCGCGCCGTGCGAAGTTGGCACCGCCCAGCCTTGAGCGCTGGCACTCTCGTGTATAGAGTGCTAGTCGGCACTGTGCAGTGCTTGTGCCAGCAGCGTGACTACTGAGCAGGGGTCCCGGCACCCGCGACGACGGGGCTATGCCCAGGGTCAGCATCGTGACCGAACCGATGAGTCCGGGACAACAGTTCCGGGCGACCGACATCCCCTGAAAGTGGAGGGCTCAACGTGGCGAGCGTGAACATCAAGCCGCTCGAGGACAAGATCCTCGTCCAGGCCAACGAGGCCGAGACGACGACGGCCTCCGGCCTGGTCATCCCCGACACGGCGAAGGAGAAGCCGCAGGAGGGCACCGTCATCGCCGTCGGCGAAGGACGCGTCACCGACAAGGGCGACCGCATCCCGGTCGACGTCAAGGAGGGTGACACCGTCATCTACAGCAAGTACGGCGGCACCGAGATCAAGTACCAGGGCGAGGAGTACCTCATCCTGTCGGCGCGCGACGTGCTGGCCGTCGTCACCAAGTAGCCGATCAGGCACGCATGCGTTCCGCCCCGGTGTCTTTCGTGACCCGGGGCGGAGTGCGTTGCTAGCGCCTTCGGCGTATTGCCTGGCGTGGTTTCGACAGACCACCCGCAGCGCCGCGAACCCAAGGAGCAAAAACACATGGCAAAGCAGATCGAGTTCGACGAGAAGGCTCGTCGGGCTCTGGAGCGCGGTGTCGACAAGCTCGCCGACGCGGTGAAGGTCACCCTCGGCCCGCGCGGGCGCCACGTGGTACTCGCGAAGGCCTTCGGCGGCCCGACCGTGACCAACGACGGCGTCACCATCGCGCGCGACATCGAGCTGGAGGACCCGTTCGAGAATCTCGGCGCGCAGCTGGTCAAGAGCGTCGCCACCAAGACCAACGACGTCGCGGGCGACGGCACCACCACCGCGACCGTGCTGGCCCAGGCACTGGTCCGCGCCGGCCTGAAGAACGTTGCCGCCGGCGCGAATCCGATCGCGGTCGGCTCCGGCATCGCCAAGGCCGCCGACGCGGTCTCCGAGGCGCTGCTCGCGCTGGCCACCCCGGTCTCCGGCGAGCAGGCCATCGCGCAGGTCGCAACAGTGGCGTCCCGGGATGAGCAGCTCGGCGAGATGGTCGGTAAGGCGCTGACCACGGTCGGCAAGGACGGCGTCGTCACCGTCGAGGAGTCCTCCACGCTGCAGACCGAGCTCGTCGTCACCGAGGGCGTGCAGTTCGACAAGGGCTACCTCTCGCCGTACTTCGTCACCGATGCCGACAGCCAGCAGGCCGTCCTCGAGGACGTGTTCGTCCTGCTGCACCGCGAGAAGATCAGCTCGCTGCCGGACTTCCTCCCGCTGCTGGAGAAGATCGCCGAGAGCGGCAAGCCCGTGCTGATCATCGCCGAGGACATCGAGGGCGAGGCACTGTCCACCCTGGTGGTCAACGCGATCCGCAAGACGATCAAGGCGGTCGCGGTGAAGGCGCCGTTCTTCGGTGACCGCCGCAAGGCGTTCCTCGACGACCTGGCCGTCGTCACCGCAGGCACCGTGGTGAACCCCGACCTGGGCATCACCCTGCGCGAGGCGGGCATCGACGTGCTCGGCAAGGCGCGTCGCGTCGTCGTCACCAAGGACGACACCACCGTCATCGATGGCGCCGGTTCCGCAGCGGACATCGAGGCCCGCGTCGCGCAGCTGCGCCGCGAGATCGAGGCCACCGATTCCGACTGGGATCGCGAGAAGCTCGAGGAACGGCTGGCCAAGCTGGCCGGTGGCGTCGCGGTGATCAAGGTCGGCGCGGCCACCGAGACCGCGCTCAAGGAGCGCAAGTACCGCGTCGAGGACGCGGTGAGCGCCGCCAAGGCCGCCGTCGAGGAGGGCATCGTGCCCGGTGGTGGCACCGCTCTGGTGCAGGCGAGCGGCAAGCTGGCCGAGCTGCGCGACGCGCTGTCCGGTGACGAGGCGGTCGGCGTCGAGGTGGTGCGCACCGCGCTGCGGGCGCCGCTGTACTGGATTGCCACCAACGCGGGCCTGGACGGCGCCGTGGTGGTCAGCAAGGTGGCCGAGGGCAAGGAGGGCTTCAACGCCGCCACCCTCACTTACGGTGACCTGCTCACCGACGGTGTCGTCGACCCGGTGAAGGTGACCCGCTCGGCCGTCGTGAACGCGGCGTCGGTCGCGCGCATGGTGCTCACCACCGAGAGCGCCGTGGTCGACAAGCCTGCCGAGGAGCAGAACAACCACGGCCACCACGGCCACGCGCACTGAGCGGGAACCGCTCGGGCAAACCAGCAGACAAGGCCCCTCGGACCACGCGGTTCGGGGGGCCTTGTCCGTGCCCACGACCTGACGTCTGTGACTACCGGGGTATTCCGAAGCTCGACACGCTGTCTGGCGCGGAACCGGACGTCGATCCTGGCGGTTCGACTGCTACGGGTCGGCGCGCGCGGAGCAGGAAGCCGTGGCGGAGGCCGGATTCAGCTGGCGACCGGTGGCTGCTGCGCGGCGATGGCCGCAAGTAAGCGAGCACGCAGCGACGGCGGCGGGGTGACCGCCGCGGCTGTGGCGAATGTGGAGAGAGCTCTTTTGCTGTCTTTCACCTGCTCGGCGAACTCCGCGCGTAGCACGGGGTCCTCGCTGTCGAGCAGCTCCTGGACTTCGTGATGGTCTTCGTCGTCGATCGATCCGAGCGCGACGGCGTGCGCGAGATCGATCTGTCGTTCGTTCATCTCACGTCACCCCCAAACTTCTTTTCAGTCGTGTCAATCCGTCCCGAATCCGGGACTTCACCGTAGGTAACCCTACGTCGAGGTAGGTGGCCACCTCCGCATAGGTTCGCCCGCCGTAGTAGGCGAGCGAGATGGCTTCCCGCTGGGTCTCGGTCAGGGTTGCAAGACCGGCCAGGACGGCCTGTTGCTCGAACCTGCGCTCGACCTCTTCGGTGACCTCGTCGAATTCGTTGCCGAGAACCCGGATCCCATAGGCGACTTCGCGTTGGGTGTGGGCCTGTTCGGCGCGGACCCGGTCGACGGCGCGCCGGTGCGCGAGCGTCATCAACCACGTGACCGCCGAACCCTTCGCCGGGTCGAAACTCGCGGCCATCCGCCAGATCTGCAGATAGACCTCCTGTGTGGTCTCCTCCGCGTATCCCGGATCATGCAGCACCCGCAACACCAGACCGAAGACGCGCGCACATGTCCGGTCGTACAACTCGGCGAATGCTTCCTGGTCGGCGTGGCCGCATCGATGCAAAAGGGCGGCGAGCTCGATACTTTCGGCTGCGCGTGCCGTAACCGCAGAATCCACCGAAGGTGGGAAGGCTTCTCTTCGGAACGAGTCGCCCTCTGCGGCTGGCGGCCGCGTTGTCACAACGCTCCATTCTGTGTCATCGGTCACTACCGTAGCGCGTCGCTATGGCCTCCCTTCCGGTGGGGTACCCGCCCACTGACCGTAGGCCGACGGGGTCGCGAAAAACTGCGACACGCCGGACATCTCGGAAGGAAAACACGCCGTGACCCGCTGTGCCCGACCGGCGGCACTCCCGGGGCCCTTCGTGGTCGCGCAAGCTACCCGCTTACCGGCCCGTCGCTCGCATCGCCGAGCGTGCCCGCGACATGCCGAACCCCACAGCCCTGGACCGTACGCCACGGCGGCCGGCTGATCGATGGTGACCGATCGGAACCCACGCGCCGGTCCCCGACGCTGAACCGATCACCGTGTTGCGTGCGCGGCTCGGCCGGGGGTTGTTGCAGTGGCCCGCTGTTTGCTAGGCATTCGACGCCCGGTGGCGTGCGGATGGGAGGCGATTCGGCTCAGACGGCCATGCGGCGGCGGCTACGCCGCGCGTGCATCTCGCGCTCGGTCTCCGACATGCCGCCCCAGATGCCGTAGGGTTCGCTGACTTTCAGCGCGTGCGTGCGGCACTGCATGAGCACCGGGCAGGTGCGGCAGATCTCCTTGGCGCGCATCTCGCGCGCGGTGCGGGCTCGGCCACGCTCGCCATCGGGATGGAAGAACACCGCGGAATCCTGCCCGCGGCAAGACCCTCGCATCTGCCAATCCCAGACATCGGCGTTAGGTCCCGGAAGGTGGGTCGGCATGGGCATGGTGAACTCCTCGTGGTGCGAGCTCGTCAGCATTGTCGAGCAGTTGTTCTGCAACAGTTGTGGGCCACAGCGCCGTGTCGGCGAGGGTGCCCGGGGGCTCGCCCTTCGCGGTCGCTGCAATTTCGCGCGGCGCCGTCCGTGGCGATGAGCTACGTTAGGTCCAGCCGCGAAATTCCGTCAATAGTTCGGCGCAGCAGTTTTCCAAATCTCGCGCTGCCAAATTTAACCTCCGGACTGTTTACTTTTCGTGTTGGTTCCGGCGATACTGTTCGGTTGGCCGGTGGTCCGTAGCTCTCTCATGCGCCAGGCATAACCGAGTTTGCGCAGGTAGAGGCTATTTCGATGGCCGAGCGGCGCCCCATGGTCCGATGTCGGCCGTATGGCGGCGAGCGCCCCTGCCCGCTCCGGCGTTCGCGCCGTGCGGATCGGAGATGGCGGAAACGGGGCGGGCAGGTTAATTACACGAAACACGCATGAATTCCCGGGGTGGGCGCTCGGCGATTGCCGGACCGAGATTTACCTAATGGCAACATGGCTTCGGCGACGAAATGCCGGGAGGTTGCCAGCGGGCTGCTGTCGATCTTCCCCTGACCCGGCCCTGCTCGGGCAGGGGATAGAGTGCGCCCGTGTTCATGCCCGCTCCGCTGGAAGATCCTTGTCTCACCGTCCTCGCCGAGGCCGCCTTCGGAGCCGATCCCGGCCGTCCCGCCACCGAGTTGCCGCCCGCTTCGGACGCGCTCGGCTGCTGGTATCGCGCGGTGGTTCTCGGTGGCCAGGGCCGCTACGCCGCGGCCAGGGCCGAATTGCGCAAAGTATGCAACCACAGCGCCGACCCGGTGCTCCTCTCACTGGCGGGAAGTACAGAAGGGTCTTTTCTGCGCCAACTCGGCCGGCATGAGCGCGCCTCGGCCTCGGACGGACGGGCCGCCGCGCTGATCCTCGCGACCGATGCCGCGACCGAAGCCGTCGCGACCGGTAGCGCCCACGGCGCCCACT
>NZ_BDBA01000263.1 GCF_001612745.1 Nocardia amamiensis NBRC 102102
CGCAGTCCCGCCGACTGGTACCCGCTGTTCCCGAATCCCGTAGTCGCCGAATCTCTTCTGGACCGCCTGATCAACACCAGCCACCAAGTGTTCATGAACGGCCCGTCCTACAGGCCCAACAAGCGGCCCCGCGGCAACCACGAACCCAAGACACAGCAGAAGGAGGTCGGGTAGAACATCACCCAGGACCACCACCTGCCCAATTACGTGAACGAACGGGCCGGGAAAAACGTGAACGTCGACAACCAGGCTGCGAGCATCAGTGTCCACGACCAGGGCAACAATGAGGAGTAGACTGCACGCCCAACCGCCGGACAGCGCGAACCCGACACCCACGCCAGCGCTCCCGGGCGCAGGAGCGGACTGGCCACCTCGAGGCAAACCGCGATCTGGCATTGCCGCTATCCACCCACCAGCCTCGCGCAGGCTCTGGCCACAGACTTCGCGCACCCGCTGACCGCGACCGGCATGCGGGCGTTCCCCGGAATCGGCATCACCCTTGCCGCCCGGGGCTGGCGTTTCATCCGGGAATGCTCCGGCCCGCATGTGCTCACCTTCGGCTACCCGCCCTCCGACGCCCGCATCACCGACCTGCCCGGTCTCACCACCGCCCGAGCCGCGAAGTAGGTCAGTACGGGCCCGGGGCGATCATCGTCGGAGGTTCGATGGCCGGATTCTGTTCTGGCACATCCGTTCCGGTTGAAGTAGAACGACTCGATACCAGGTCGTCAAGTCGCCGCCGGGGATCGGCGACCAGAGCGAACCGCAACGCCACTCGTTCCGGAAGTCGTTCCACCGAAAGCATGGGTCGATGTCAGGACGAGCGAATCTGTTGGTGGCAGTGACCGCGCCGGAGTCTGCCATCCCATTACCGCTTGAAGGCAATGAAAATCATTTTCTGATAGAGTCTCGGCGCGGTGCTCGGCGAGGTCGCCGCACCCGCTGTCTCTGCGCAGTCCGCGCGGAGCGGAGATCGAGAGTTGAAGGCAGGAATGAACAGGATCGCTCGCGCTACCGTTGTCGCTGTCACAGTGGTGAGTGCCGTGGGAATCGGGTCCGGAACGGTTGTGGCCGCTCCCGCGATGCTGGACAGGCACACACTGAGCACCGAAATCATGCCGGGGGTCCACTACACCAGCGACACCCTGGACCGGTCGGTCGTCGTCGAGACCGGGATGGCCACCCTCATCACCCAGGGCGGCCAGTTCCAGGTGAAGGACGCAACCGGCACGCCCGTGGCCGGGGTGGTGTCCTTCGCGGTCAAGCCCAAAGCATTGGAAGTGGTCGAAGCTCCGGCCGAGGTCAAGGCGGCTGCCCGGGCAGCGACACCGGATATGCATCTCGACGACATCGCCGCCGATCCACGAACCGAGCGATTCGACACGGCGATCCACGCCGCCATCAACGAGTTCGATCTGGCCGTCGGAACCGGGACGCTGGGCGGCGGTGTGATCGGTGCGGCTGTCGGTTGCGGTGTCGGTGCGGTGGCCGGCGCGGTCTTCGGGGCTCCGATCCTTGATGCCGGTGGTCTCACCCTCATCGCCGGTTGCCTCGCCGGTGCGGGTGTGCTCGGCGGACTCGGTGCCATCGCCGGTGCGGCGATTCTCGGTATCCCGGTGGGAATCGCTGCTGCCATCAAGTTCCACAACACCATGAACCAGCCCTACGACGAGGAAACCTCGCCCGGTACCGAGCACCCGGGCTCGCCCTCGTAACTTCCGCGACACTGCAAGCCGATAGTGCACGCATACAACCAGGGCACCCCATCTCACCTGCGTATTTCCGGTTTCAGCACAAAGAAGTCTCGTGGGTGCGCAATCCGATCCGCGCGATTGGACACTGCACCGCAGGCCCAGCCCTGGCCTCACAGCCGAACCTACGGCGTTTCGACCAGTGCCCGAATTCGCTTGCTTCGAACCCCGGCTTCGAGGATGCCGCCGCACGCGAACATGTCACCCCTCCTACCGCTGAGCGCGACACCGGTGCGAGGCCGCCCCTCCACCCGGGTGAGCAGAGGTAACGTCGATAAGCCTCGATGCCCCGTCGAGGATGTCGCCTCCAGCACGGCTTGGGCCCCGGGCAGTGCCCGGGGCCCAAGCCGTCGTCGAACGGCATCAAATCTGTTGGCGTGCGACGGTTTCGGGTCTCCGGAGGAGCCGCAAAACAACGGATGTCATTGGCCGGTGGGTTCTGGATTATGGCTGTATTGAGCGAGGGTGTATCGGATCGTGAACGGGTTGGGACGACACCCACCCCGACCGTCACCGGATCGCTGTCCGCACGGCCAGCGACCTCGTCCTTGATCTACTCGGCCACGACACCGACGGCGACCGCGAACAGGTCGGGTTGACCCGCTACACCCCCACCAGCGACACCCAGCACTGGCAGTTCCAGCACAGCTGATGCCCGCCTCGCCCGCTGGGCGACTGCTGTTCATTCGGGGAAGTCGAGTCCGGCGACGAGGTCGAAGAACTGCTGGTCGATGACACCCCACACCTCGACCTCGATCCCGTCGATGACTCCCCGATACTCGATGGTCCCACCCGTGGACGGCGGCAAACCTGGGATAGCCCCAGCAGCTGCGCCCAGGCCTGCACGATCTCCGTAACCTGAGCTTCGCTGTAGTCCTGGCTGGCGGTGGTGCCGGAGACCGCGAGCGCGCCCGTGTCCTCGGTGACGAACAACTCCCAGCTCAACGGTGCGCACCCCGCCCGCTGCCCGACCTTGTTCACCACCGCCCCGACACCCAACTCGACCATCCGGCCGAAACCATGAGGCGTTGATTCCTCGCAGGTTCAGCAGGTGCGCGGGACGTCACGTGTCGCCGAGGAGCTTGCTCGGTGTCCGTTGTTGCCAGACGTGGGCAGTGCAACGCGTCACCGATCACAGTGAGTGCTTACGCTGCACCCGAGCGGTCTGCCAGCGAGGTGCCGAAGCGCTTGAAACCTCGTCGGATCGGCCTCTGAGAGCCCTGGCGGTGGCCAGGAGAAAGAGAGTTCGAAGTGAATTTCCTGTCGATTCTGTCGCTGCTGCTCAGCGCCGGAAGCAGCGTACTGTCCCTCGGCAGCAGCGCGCTCTGACCGCGACGACCCGACCCCCGCTGACGCGCCGATCCGCACCGAAGGATGGTGCCCCGGTCGGTGAGCGCTCCGCGCTGTGCGGCGTGGTTCCCGTCGCGGTCGAACGGGTCGTGTGCGGCTATTGCTGGTGAACCGGATGCCGGGTGCCGGGACAGCAGGCGTTGCGGTGAGATCGGCGGCCGGTGCGGGCCACGGGGGCAAGAGCAGTCGGGCCGACAATCTGGGATCAGCGTCTTGGCTTACGGCGGCGAGCGATGTTCTGCCCTTCATCCGCCTGGCCGTCGCGGTGGGCTTTCGTCCACACACCGGTAGTAGCTGCTCGTCGGTGTTTCCAGCAGCGCCCGCAAGAAGCGGCGTACGTCGCGGGGGCTGATTCGCTGAGGTGGGTCGTAGACGGTGATGCCGCGGTCGTACCAGTGTTCGGCGACCAGGCAGCGATCGGGGTCGGTGACGAGTGTCGCCGTGCCCGCGCAGGCCGCAACACCGCGACTTTCCGCGGTTGCCCGGAACCCACGTCATAGATCATGACCAGGGTCGGTCTGTACCCGGGTCAGAAGGTCTCGATTGGAGTCTGCAACAGTTGTCGCGCCGCGGTGGTGTAGCGGATGGCGGTGGTGGGGTCGAGTCCGAATACGGCGGCGAGATGCAGCGGGTCGGGGCCATGTGTCAGGGCTTCTTCGAGTTGGCGGTCGATGCGGAGCCTTTCGATGGTGGCGTGCAGGCCGCGGCATGGTATCCGGATCCATGTTGTGCTGACGGGGGTTGTTTGCAGTGCGGTGTGCTTGTTGATGATCAGGTGCGGGTTGACGGTGACCGGCCATCGTGCGCGTCGGAAATCGAGCCAGCTGATGAGCAGGTGGTGGGTGAGGTCGTCGAGCGGGCGTGGGTGCCCGGCGATGGTGAGGCGCCGGTTGCCGAGGTTGAGGTCATCGAGCTGGAGGTGTCGGATGCCCGCGGTGCGGGCGGCGTGGATCGCCGCCAACGCGATGATCAGCCGGTCGGCGGGGCGCGTCGCGCGGGCGATCGAGGTTTGGATCTGGTCGGCCGCGAGGGGCTGCGCGACCTTTTCGGTCCCGTTGCTGACCTGGATGCGGTTGGTGGGATCGCGGAAGACGACCCGGTTGCGTTTGCAGTGGCCGAACAGTGAACGCAGCGTGCACATCAGGCTTTCGCGGGCATGGCCGTGGTGCTGGGCGAGGACGGCGCGGATGTCGTCGCGGGTGACCTCGCGCAGGTGGTCGTAGCGGGCCGACCATTCCAGCAGCACGGGGCGGATGCGGTTGCCGTGGTTCCAGACGGTGCCGATCTTGCGGGGCTTGGTGCGTGGTCCACCACTGTGGAGGCATCGCAGCCACCGCTCGGCATCGGTCGCGATGCCGGGGGCGAGGTCATCGAGTTTGCCCGCCAGCCAGTGTTCGAACGCCGGCTCACGATCATCGATCAGCACTTCCATCTCGCGCAGAACCTCAGCGACTCGATCGGAGGAGATCGCGCGGTGGCGCAGGCACGCGGTCATTGCGGTGTAGTGCACCGCGTCACCGGGAGCATAGCGTGACAGCAGAATTCCCAGTCCGCGGTCGACGTTGTCGCGTGTTCGTTTCCCCCATCCCCGCCGTTCACCGAGTTGGTGAGCCAGGTACCGGCCCCACCGCAACCAAGGGTTGCCGCTGACGTCCTCGCTGCGCTCGTCGATGCTGGTGTAATCCCGGATCAAGGGCCCGAACAACATCAGCTGGCTACAGGTGTCATCCGGGCGGACCGCCGGCGGCGGCACCGGTCGGCGAGGCCGGCCGGGCGGACGTACCGGCGGCGGCTGCGTGCGCCGGATGACGAGCAGCTCCGCGATGAACAGCTGGTGGTATCGGACCTGCTGCAACTGTCCGGTAACGGTGGCGTGCTCGCCGCCCGACTCGCGGGCAAGGATACGCGCCTGGTTCCAGCACAATCGACAATAGCCGTTGCTCAATGCGACGCGGCGCCCGCAGCCGATACAGTCGCCGACATCATGGCGGCGATTGAAGACGTGGCAGCCGACGCAGCGGCCCTTCGCCCAATGCCTGCCCCAGGCGAGACAATCTGCGCAAGTGCGAACCACATAGCCGGAGTTACTCACTGCGGCGGCAACGAACGGCCGTCACGCCGCCGTGGCCTCACCACTTCCAGACCCGACGCCGCGGCAGCCAGCCCGGTGCTGGTGTCTTCTCCAGGCATAGCGACCTTCTCCGGTTCCGGGATCAGCAGCTCATCGATCGTGCAGCCGAGTGCCACGCAGATGGCATCGAGATCGGAGAGTTTGATGCTGATGGGGTTTCCCGACCACAGGCCCGACATCTTCCCGGCGCTGACCACCACGCCGTGGTCGGCGAGCTTGCGCTGTAGTTCGCTGGCCTTCCAGATACCGCGGTTCGCGGCCGCCAGCCGCATGTTCCACTTCATGACAGCAGTCCTTCCAGACGGTGGGCAGCACGTTGCTGACCGGCGACCCAGGCGTCCTCGATCCGGGACCGGTGAACGTGGATGTAATTCAGAGTCGAGGCGATCCAGGCGTGCCCGAGCAGTTCCTGGATCGAAATCAAGTCCAGACCCGACAAATACAGCTCGCTCGCCGCGTAGTGCCGCAGCACGTGCGGGGTCAGCTTGTCCGCCCACGCCGGCAGATGCTCGGCCGCCGCGGCGGCCAGACCGGCCCGCAACGCGTCGTCGCCGACCCGCCGGCACGTGCCATCGGCGTTCTTGCGCTCCGACGGCAGCAACGGCGCACCCGGTCGCCGGTAGTCATCATCGAAGTGTCCCCACACGTCTTCGACATACCAGCGCAGCACCCGGTCAGTACCGTTGATCAACGGCACCATCCGCTCCCGCGGCCCGCTGCAGCGAGCCCCCTTGCCGATGCGCACATGCAACTTGCCGAATCGCCCCAGCTCCCACTTGATATCCGCCAAGTCCAGGCAGCGGGCCTCGTTCACCCGCAAACCGACCTTCGACATCAACTGCGAGGCAACATAATTCCGTGCCGTCGGCGCGAACTTGCGGCAGCTCGCCAGCTCCTCACGCCACCCGGCGAACAACGTCTTAACCTGGATCTGTGGATCTCAAACCGGTAATCGACGCGCTTTGCGCCGTCCGACCATCGAAGTCGTCATGCCTACGGACGTCGCCAAGATCAGGCTGGTTCACGTGCTCGGCTCGACGACTCGGACCAACTGCTCGAGTACTGTACGTCGGTAGTCCGGTGACGACGGCTCAAGGTCATAGATTCCCTCGACGACCGCCGGTAGCGCGATCGGTGCAAAGGCGAGTAGATACGCGAGTAGCAGGATGAACTTGGGGTCGAGGTCGGCGCGCAGCTCGCCCGCGCGTTGACGGGCACCGATCCGTTCGACTGCTGTGGCGAGTACGGAACCGTCCATGCCTGCCGCGGGCTGTGCTGCGGCGGTTTCATCGCGGGGTGGTCCGTCGCCGAGTGATTGCCAGATCACCAGGCGTGCCCAATCGCGATTGTCCAGCGTCGCGTCGAGGTAGCCGCGCACCGAGTCCGCAAAGCTTTCCCCTTTCGCTCGTACCTCTCGTTCCAGATTCGACCATCGCTTCCGCAGTTCCTCCAACAGGCCTTGTTTGCTGCCGAAGTGGTAGGCGATCAGCTGCTGGTTGACCCCGGCGCGGGCCGCGATGCCCGCTGTTCGCGCGCCCGCATAGCCCTTGGCGCCGAACTCGGCCAGCGCCGCGGCGATGATCCGTTCGCGGGTCTGGTCGGCTTCCCGCCCACGCTCCTCGGGCGCGACGGCCCGACGGCGACGCTGGGGCGATACCGGCTCAGATCCAGGCATACCCTCAGTCTAGTTGGCCATGTGGATGGATGACAAAGTTCAACTGTGTCATTGACAAAGTTCAATCGTTTGATTGAAACTAGGGCCGTGAGCCAAGACATTCATGCCGACCCAGCCACGGGCACGGCCGCAATTGGTTACCGATACCGGTGGATAGCGTTCGCGGCCATCTTGGCGGCGTCGGTGATGGATCTGATCGACGTGATGATCACGAACGTCGCGGCACCGACCATTCGTTCCGAGCTCGGCGGCAGCGCCGAACTCGTGCAATGGCTCGGTGCGGCATACACGATGTCGATGGCTGTAGGACTGCTGACCGGCGGGCGCCTCGGTGACATCTACGGCCGCAAGGCAATGTTCCTCATCGGTGCGGCTGGCTTTACCGCGGCCTCGGTGTTGTGCGGCTTGGCGAGCTCGCCCGGGATGCTCATCGCGAGTCGGGTGGTGCAAGGACTGTTCGGTGCGGTGATGCTGCCTCAGGGCCTCGGTTTCATCAAGCAGATGTTCCCACCCAAGGAGACCTCGGCCGCCTTCGGCGCGTTCGGCCCGATCATGGGACTGTCGGCGGTCGGCGGTCCGATCCTGGGCGGGTGGCTCAGTGATGGCGGTCTGTTGGGTCTCGGCTGGCGCGCCATCTTCCTGATCAACCTGCCGATCGGAATCGTGGTGCTTGTTGTCGGCGCTTGGTTCCTGCCGACCATGGCGCGCACCGCGTCGCGGCTGGACTGGGCGGGAATCATGCTCGCTTCGCTGGCAGTCGGCCTGCTGGTCTATCCGGTCGTGCAAGGTCGGGCTGCGGACTGGCCGGTGTGGACCTTCGTTTCCATGGCGTGCTCAGTCGTGATGTTCCTCGCGTTCGCACTGTTCGAGACAGCGTTCCAGCGCCGCGGCGGTGAACCGCTGATCATTCCGGCGTTGTTCGCCAAACGCGCGTTTGCGGGCGGACTCGTGATGGGGCTGGCCTTCTTCTGCGCGATCACCGGCTTCGCGCTGGTGCTCACGGTGTATCTCCAAGACGGCCTGGGGTATTCGCCGATGGCCGCCGGCTTGGCCGCGCTGCCTCAGGCGGTCGGCGGAGTCGTCGGCTTCGTCGCCGCTGGCGCGGGTCTGTCCGACCGTCTCGGCAGGCGCCTGATCCACATCGGAACCGCCGCCATCGCGGCCGGGATCACGGCCATTCAGATCGAGTTGGCCGTGCTCGACCGGGCCACAGCACTGGCGTTTGCGCCCATGCTGTTCGTGATGGGGGTCGGACTCGGCTTTACCCTGGCTCCCTTCTTCAGCATCGTCCTGGCGGGCGTCGAGACCCACGAAACCGGTTCCGCCTCGGGTGCCCTGACAGCACTGCAGCAATTCGGCGGCGCAGTCGGCGTCGCAGTAATGGGCACCGTCTACTTCCAAGCGCTTCTCGACCGTGCACAGGGCGATTTCGTCCACGCGCTACAGGACACGTTATGGGTGGTCCTCGCCCTCCAAGGGATCGCCTTTGCGCTGGCGTTCCTGCTGCCCCGGCGCCCCGCCGCGAACGTCGACTACGGAGTGATGGCATGACAACGGATGCGGCGCGGCCCGGCACAGCGCCGTTCACAGAGGCCGAGCTGGACTACCTGCGCACCCATCGGCTCGGTCGGCTGGCGACCGTCAAGCCGAACGGACAGGTCCAGATCAACCCGGTCAGCGTGTATTTCAACGCAACCACCGCCACGATCGACATCGGCGGGTTCCAGATGGCCGCCAGCCGCAAGTTCCGCAACGTGGTCGCCAATCCCAAGGTCTCGGTGGTCATCGACGATATGCCGCCGACCGGCGTGCGCTGCCTTGAAGTCCGGGGAGTAGCGCGGGCGCTGCACAACCCGGTCGACTCGGCCGCCCGGCTGGAAGGGCCGATCATCCGAATCCATCCGCGCCGCATCATCAGCTTTGGAGTAGATCCGATCGACCCCATGTCCGGCCTACGTATCGTCACCGAACTCACTCCCGACGACAAGGATTCTCAATGACCAAGGCAGTCGTTTTCGAACGCTATGGCGCACCGGACGTGCTGAAGACGGTGGATGTCGACATCCAAAACCCGGGCCACGGCGAAC
This sequence comes from Nocardia amamiensis NBRC 102102, assembly GCF_001612745.1. GTDB lineage: Bacteria > Actinomycetota > Actinomycetes > Mycobacteriales > Mycobacteriaceae > Nocardia > Nocardia amamiensis. The sequence continues at coordinate 8,995 of NZ_BDBA01000263.1, forward strand.
TGATGATCGCCGTCGCCGCGGCTGGCGTGCAGCCCTTCGATGCACTGTTCCGTCGCGGCGACGTCCGACAGTTCGCGCCCGCACAGTTCCCGCAGCAGCTCGGCAACGAGTTCGCGGGCACCGTGGTGGACTGTGGACAAGGAGTCGACGGTATCGAAGTCGGCGACCACGTACTCGGCTGGGCCGAACAGCGCTGCTATGCACAGCATCTCGTCGTGGATGCGACGCAGGTCGTTGCCAAGCCCGCTGAAATGCCATGGCAGGACGCCGGTGTGTTATCCGCGTCCGGTCAGACCGCCTCGACCGCGCTCGACATCCTGGGTGTCGGTCCGGGGGAGACGGTCCTCATCCACGCCGCGGCTGGTGGTGTCGGGTCCTATGCCGTGCAGCTCGCAGTTGCGCGTGGAGCGAACGTAATCGGTACCGCCCGACCTGCCAACCACGAATACCTCAGCTCGCTCGGAGCGACTCCGGTCGCCTACGGTGCCGGTCTGATCGAACGGGTCCGCGCGCTGGCACCTGACGGCGTGGACAGCGCGCTGATCGCTGTCGGCACCACCGAGGCGTTCACCGCCTCGGTGGAACTTGTCCCGCGGTCCGACCACATCGCAACAGTCGCATACAGCTCGGCAGCTATGAAGTACGGCATCCGTGTTATCAGTACCGACCGTTCACAGGCCCGGCTGCGCGCACTGACCGAAGCCTACTCATCGGGAGCACTCGCGACCGAGATCCAGGCGGTGTACGACCTCGACTCAGCGGTCGCCGCGCATGAAGCCATCGAAACCGGCCATGTCCGAGGCAAACTGGCGCTGGTGGTCTCGTGACGAGCCACCCGACCCGCCGCGCATTCCTCGGTTCCGTAGCCCTCGGTGTCGGCAGCGCGCTGTTGCAGACCGGCTGCGCAACCGACGCCGCAGCGGCCCGTGACCTTCGGCAGGTGGTCGGAGGCCGGGTACTCCGGCCAGGCGACGGCGAATACGACGTGGCGGCCCGGCCCTGGAACATGTCAGTTGCCCAACAACCGGCCGCGGTGGTCGAACTCGCTGACAGCGCCGATGCTGCCGCTGTAGTTCGTTATGCCCGCGACACCGCCATGACCGTCACCGTCCAACCCAACGGCCACGGCGCCAGCGGCAACGCCGACAGCAACACCATTCTGGTCCGGACCAACCGACTCAACCAGATTCACATCGACCCCCATTTGCGCACGGCCCGCATCGGTGCCGGTACAGCCTGGGGCGAACTTCTCGGCGCGCTCCAGCGACACGATCTGCTGGCCACCGCAGGCAGCACGCCTGCGGTTAACGTGATCGGCTATACCCTCGGCGGCGGCCTGAGCTGGTTCAGCCGCAAGTACGGGTGGACCGCCGACCACGTTCTCGCGATCGACATTATCGACCACGACGGCACACCCCACCGCATCACCAGGAATTCTGACGCCGACCTGTTCTGGGCGCTGCGCGGCGGCGGCGGCGACTTCGCCCTCGTCACCGCCATCGAACTGGAGTTGACGCCCGCACCGACGCTCTATGGCGGACGACTCGTCTGGTCCATCAACCAGGCACGACCAGTACTCGATGCCTACCGGCTGGTCACCAGCCGCGCTCCAGACGAACTCACCGTGTGGTACCAACTGCTGCAGTTCCCCGGTCGGCCGCCGATGGTCGCGATCGACGCCACCCATCTCGGCGCCCCCGACCAGGCCGGCCAGCTGTTGCGTCCGTTTGACCAGATAGCCGGTCGAATTTCCGACACACGCCGAGTACTCGCCCTCGATCAACTCGGCAGCATCACAGCCGAACCCACCAAGCCGAGTTCGACCCGATCACACGCAGAACTGCTCACACATCTCGACGACGGTGACACGGAGATACTGATCGAACCCCCTGAACCGCTGTTCAACGTGCAGTTGCGCCATCTCGGAGGCGCATTGGCCACCCGTACCGACAGTGCCACCGAGCCCCCAACCGAAGAATACCTGCTCACGCTCTCCGCTGTGGCCGACGCCGGACCGCGCACCGAGGATCGAATACGTCGCTACCGCGACGCCCTGCACCCCCAACTCAGCGGACGGGTACCGTTCACCTTCCTCTCCCCAGGCGACAGCACAACCCGTGCGTTTAGCACCGACACCCTGACCAAGCTGCGCGAAATCAAGCGGCGCAACGATCCTCGGAACATCTTCCGGAGCAACTTCCCGGTGGGTATCTGAATTGCCGGGGCGCGTTTCCCCTCGTACCGTGGAGGCCTGACCATAGAGGAAAGGCCGGATGGCGGAGAAGAGACGCAAGTTCGAGCGGTGTTGCTGCCGGCGTTCCCGGGCCGCAGCTCGGTGATCAGCGGTTCTCCGGTGCCGGCCGGGCCGTGGTCTGCCCACGCGCCGAGCGGGTGGTGGCCGAAGGTCTTCTTGAACGTCGGTGCCGCGGCTTCTTTGTCCGAGTGTGCGATCTTCAGGGTCGCGTCGAGATCGATGATCAGCGGATGCCCGGCGTCGATGCCATGATCGGGAGCCCGGTCACCGGCACCAGCCCAGGCCTCGGCGCGGGCAGGTGCTCGCGCAGATCTGATGGCGGCCAACGCTTTCGGCGCCTCGGCGGCCAGCGCGGCGATGACGCGCGACACGGTCAGGTCCGACGCCACCGGACCGAACACGCCGGGTTCGGCGCGCAGCATGCCGATATCGGCCAGGCAATCGCCGCCCAGCGCGACCGCCACCGCCAGATCCAGCACGATCTTGCCCGGATCGTGCACCGACAGCGGCTTCCGCCACCGCCCCAACGCTTCCGGCAACACCCTGGTCAGGCCCACTGTCTCGGCGGTCCGCAACAGCAATACGGCCCCAGCCTGCGACACGACACCCGCACCCGACCCGTCCACGGCCAGCCGCGGATACGGCGAACTACACTTACCCACCGGAATGGTGCTCCTGACAACGCGACCGATACGACCTTCGACAAGCCGTATTATCGCAGTTCAGAGCACCATTCTCCGTTCACGGGCAACCGCCGAATCACCCCAGCCGTGAAAGCCCCGGGTTAGGGATATTTTCCCGGATTGTGCGAATCGGCACCGGGGACGTATCGACCGGACTGGGTTCCTTCGTGGCCAACCCAACTGCGATCCTCCTCGTGCACTCCAGACCGTGGTCGCTCCGACTTGGTCAGACAGGCAACGAGTGCGGTAAGATTCCGCGAGAGCGTTGGTGTGTCCTGAAGGTGACAGGGAGGTTGTGATGTAGAAGCACGAATCTCGTTGTTACCGTGCTGTTGTGGAGATGAAGGCAGGTCCTTCGGTATCGGCATGCAGGTGCAGGTGTCAAACCACCCCGAGCTGCTGCGGTGAATGAGCCGTGGTGGTGAGCGTCCGGGGAAAAGCTGTCCATGAGGCAGCAGGTGTGGGCCGAGAAGGCGAACGCAAGTGAACCACTGATGACGTGTCGTTACGCCAATTGACATAAACGGCGGGCGCGTCGGAGGCTGGCCGAGTTCGCCTCGGTCTATCCCGGAATGTTCGCGCACTGGAAACACGGCGCCTTGCCCACTGGTTCGACAGTGGGAGCCGTGTAACGAGAG
>NZ_BDBA01000264.1 GCF_001612745.1 Nocardia amamiensis NBRC 102102
CACGGCCAACCGTCTCGCGGCCGCCTGCGGCGGAGCGAGCACCCCCGCCCTGCGCCAGGCCGCGCAGCCGTTGCCGCTGACCGCACGGGAACGCGAGATCGCGAACCTGGTGGCGGCGGGTTTGTCCAACCGGCAGATCGCCGACCGTCTCACCGTCTCGGTCCGCACGGTGGAGGGCCACCTCTACCGTGCCTGCATCAAGATGGACGTGACCGATCGCGAGTCGCTCGGCGCACTGATGCGCGGCGAGTCCGGAAGTGGGTGAGCGGCCATGCGATCAACTGTCATGGCGTGCGCGGTAGCGGCCGGGGTGGCATTGGCCGCCGGGTGCTCGGACGGACAGCCAGGGCCGGTCACCAGCTCGGCGAGCCCTAAGGTGACGGTGGCGCCGTCGAAGCCGGAGACTGCACAGGAGCGCTACACGAGGATCAGGGACAAGCTGATCGAGCTCGGTTGCTCCACGAACGCGTGCATCCAGACGTACTTCGGCTGTATGGACGGCTATATCACCGGGGAAGCCTGCGATTTCTACCGCGAACACCCGATCGACTGAGTCCGCCGAAACCGAACCGGGTCATCCGGCATGCTGCTCGGCGCCGGTGAAGAACGCACCTGCGACCGGCGCCAGCAGGCCGATATTCGGGTTGTGGCTGAGCTTGGGGATCTCCTGGAAGACGGCGTCGGGGACGACCGCGGCGATGGCGCGGGCGCCCTTGCGGAGCAGCGCGTCGCTCTTGCCGCCTGCGATGACGAGGGTCGGTACGCCGACCGCGGACCAGTCCTGGGCGCGCAACGGCTCACCGCGCATGAAGTCGCGCATCACGGCCCAGTCGTGCGCGGTGGACGGCGCGGTGGCGAGCAGGCCCTTCCAGAACGGCGTGAGGCGCATGACCGCAACCAGTGCGCGCGGCACCCCCATCGCCTTGGTCATGTAGAACCGCACGATATCCGCGCGACGGTCGGCGGCGATCAGCTCGTGCAGGTGCACCTCGAGCCCGGCCTGCGGTACCAACCCCTCATGGTCGACCACGAAAGGCGGCTCGAACGCGACGACCTTCGTGATGCCCTTCACCCGGCCGGACGCGGCCGCCCGCAGCGCGAGGGCAGCGCCGGAAGACCAGCCGAACAACGCGGCCGTACCGCCCGCGGCATCGACCAGTGCGGCGATATCGTCGATTTCCCGATCGGCGTCGTAGACGCCGGGCGAGTCCATGCTGTCGCCGCGACCACGCCGGTCGTAGTTGATCACGGTCAGTCCGTGCTGCTCCGCGAGCGCCTCTGCCAGCTCGACCATCTTGGGGAACTTCCGGTAACTGAAGGCGCCGCCGATCAGGATGACGGTTCCGGCCGCCCCGCCGCCGTGCCGGTCGAACGCGATGACGGTGCCGTCGGGGGAGGTTACGGTCTGCATGGCTGGCTCACTTTCGTCTGGGCAGGTCTGCCGAAGTCCTTGCCGATACCGACGGAGCGAACGCCGCGAATTCATCGGACTGCTGCCCGTGCGGCGTCCCGCCGACTGGACCCCAGGCTCAGAACAGGGTGGGCTCGCCGAATCCCGGTGTGCGCTCGATGGTCAAAAGCCGCTGCTTGGTGTCGATTCCGCCCGGGGCGGAGAATCCGTGCAGCGCATGGTCGGCCGCGAGTACGCGATGGCACGGGATGATCAGGGGAATCGGGTTGCGGCCGAGGGCTTGTCCGACGGCTTGGGCGGCGCCGGGTGCGCCGACGCGCTCGGCGACCTGTCCGTAGCTGAGCGTGTGGCCGGGATCGATGGCGCGGGTCACGGTGTAGACGGCTCGGTGGAACGCGGGAATTCCGGTGGTGTCCACCGCGATCCAGCGCAGGTCATCGAGTTCTCCCGCCAGGTGTGCGCGGATGCCCGCGATGGCCTCGGCGATGGGGCCGGTTGGCGCTTCTTCGCGGACCTCCTCGCCCTGGTATCCGGTGCGGCGGCGGGTGATGCGCGCGCGGGTAGCGGCAGGGCTCGCCTCGGGGAGCTGGAATCGGACCGCACCTTCGCCGCTCCACGCGATCGCGCAGCGGCCGATCGCGGTATCGAACAGCGCCGCCGCGATGGGGAGGGTCACGGCCGGACCGCTCGCGGCCGCGGGCTCCACGGCGGAGCCGGTGACCTCGGCTGCCGGACCGGCGGCAGCCGAGGCGAGGCGCGTGGCGTCACTCATGAGCCAAGTCTGCACCCGGGGACCGACAACTTCGAATGAGCAGTCCAGTTCTCCAAAACTGGCCTGTGATCGCGTTTCCATGAGTCGGGGTCCGAGATAGCGATTGGGCTGATGACCAGCGGTGACGTCACCCGGCGCGGCGCTGGCCCGATACCGGCCCCTGGACCGCCTCGGCGGGCCAGCGCAGGGGGCGGCGTGCTCGAGCGCGCGGCTTCTCCGCGTCGGGCCGATCGGGATCCGCGAGGTCTCCGCGACTGTAGATCGCCGCCAGGTCGGAGTATCGCCGCTGGTCGTCGTAGTACGAGACGGCCCAGTCGGACATCGGTGTACCCGGGTGGAACCGTTCGAGACGAAAGGTGCGCTCGTCGCGTCCGGGTGCGTAGTGATAGATCAAATAGCCGAACAAGGCGACGATGAACAAGGTGGCGAGGGCGTTCATCCCGCCAGGGTGCGCTGCACTGGCCTTGCCAATAAAGATCCAATCGGCCGATACTGGACCGCATGGCAACGAGAGTGATCGGTGCGGGCAGCCTGGCCCGTGATCTGGGCAGCTGGCGGAGCATGCACGACGGCGAACCGGATTCCGCCGGACGGCGGTCCGCACGTCCGGCGTATCTGGCGCTTGCCGAAGGCATCCGGCTGCTGATCCACGATGGTCGTGCCCCGCTCGGTGTCGCGTTGCCCAGCGAACGCGACCTCGCCGCCACGCTCGGCGTCAGCCGGACCACCATCACGTCCACCTACGCGCTGCTGCGCGAACACGGCTACTTGATCAGCAGGCAGGGCTCGCGCAGCACCGTGGCGCTGCCCAACGACGTGCAGCACGACGGCATCAAGCCGGCCAGGAGCATTCTGGCCATCATGGGCTCGCCCGAGTTGCCCACGATCGACATGACCTACGCCGCCATGGCCGCCCCGCTGGAGATGCAGGACGCGTATTCCGCTGGCCTGGAAGGTATTCCGGCCTACCTCGGCACCCACGGCATGGACCCGGTCGGTGTGCTCGCGCTGCGTGAGGCGATCGCTCGCCGCTATACCGCGCGCGGTCTGCCGACCGAGCCGGACCAGATCCTGGTCACCCTCGGCGCCCAGCACGGCATGCGCCTGCTGCTCAACGTGCTCACCTCGCCCGCCGCCCGCGTGCTCATCGACCACCCGACCTATCCGAACGCCATCGAGGCGATCCGCGACGTCGGCGCCCGTCCGGTGCCGGTGCCGCTGCGCCCGGGCGATCCGGCGGGCGGTTGGGATCTGGACGGAATCCGCAGCGCGGCACGGCAAACCGCGGCCAGCCTGGCCTACCTGGTGCCGGATTACAACAACCCGACCGGCCTGCTGCTCGACGCCGACGGTCGCGCCGAGCTTGCCGCCATCGCACGGGAAACCAGGATGACCGTGGTGATCGACGAGTCCATGGCCGATCTGGGACTCGGCGACGCAGCCCCGCCGCCGCCCGTCGCGAGCTTCGCGAAAGGCGCCGAGATCGTCACGATCGGCTCGGCATCGAAGTCGTTCTGGGGTGGTCTGCGCGTCGGCTGGATTCGGACCCATCAGGCGCTGATCACCAAGCTGCTCGGCATCCGCTCCACGGTGGACCTCGGCACGCCCGTGATGGACCAGCTGGCCACCGTGCACCTGCTCGAGCACGCCGACACCATCCTCGATCGTCGCCGGGACCAATTGCGTTCGCAGCGCGCCGCTCTACTGGACGCGCTCGCCGAAGAGTTGCCGGATTGGCGCGTCACCGTCGGCGCCGGCGGCATGTCGGTCTGGGTGCAGCTGCCCACCTCGGTGTCGACTGCGCTGGCCGCCACCGCGCCCAATCACGGCGTATTGCTCGCGGCCGGGCCCAGATTCGGCGTGCAGGGCGCGTTCGAACGCTTCCTGCGGCTGCCGTTCACCCACCGGGAATCCGACTTGCGGTTGGCGGTCAAGGCGATCGCGTCCGCCTACCAGGCGCTGACGCCGCGCGCCGCCGATCCGTTGACGCCGCTGACCTGCTACTGAACGGATTTCGCCAGGGCTCGGTGAGGTGCGCGGACGATCCGCTCGCGCCCAGGCAGGGGGAGGGCCTGCGCCGGCGGGACTTCCCTTCCGAGCGCCGCCGGGCACGACCGGCCGGCCACCCCTCGGGGCTGGCCCTCGTCGTGCTCGGACGGCGTGCGGAAGGTCGCACGGCGTCGAGGCCTCCAGTCGAGCGTGCGGTCAAAGAGCGAACCGGATGGCGCCGGAGTGAATTCGGCTGCACTCGAAAGCCGCCTGCTCGCGGACAGTATTGCAGGTGCGGTACCGAACTGTCGAACCGGTTGGTTTGTTGCAAGTTTGAATTATCCGCGCAGGCGGGATGTCCCGGCGACCCGCACACGCGTTTCCCGGGCGTCACCCTGCTCTCGGTGCTCAGTCGGCCCAGACCGACTCGATCGGCGTGGCTGTGGTCGGCGGCGGGGTGGGGACCCCGTTCGGAGTGCGTGAGAAGCGTGGCGCCGGAGCGTGCTGGGTGATGTTCTCCAGCTGCACAAGCGAGCCGCGGGCCGCGATGTGTTCGTTGGTCGTCGCCTCCTCGAAGGTGAGAACAGGGGAGACGCACGCGTCGGTGCCGATGAAGATCTCCGTCCACTCCTGGCGCGTCTTGGTGCGGAAGCGTTCGGCGAAGAGCTTTTTCAGCGTGTCCTGACCCGCTGGGTCGAGTTGGAACGGCAGTCCTTCCTGGTCGATCTCCAGTCCGGCCAGCAGTTGCGCGTAGAACTGCGGTTCGATCGCGCCGACCGCCATGTATTTGCCGTCGGAGGTCTCGTAGGTGTCGTAGAACGACATCCCCGTGTCGAGCAGGTTCACCCCGCGCTCATCGGACCATGCGCCGGAGCCGCGCATACCCCAGATCATGTGTGAAAGGGCAAGGGCGCCATCGACCATCGCCGCGTCGACCACCTGTCCCTTGCTGGAGTTCTGCCGTTCGACCAGCGCGGCGAGGACGCCGAACACCAGGAACATCGAGCCACCGCCGAAGTCGCCCACCATGTTCAGCGGCGGGACCGGACGTTCGCCCTTGCGGCCGATGGCGTGCAGCACGCCGGTGATGGAGATGTAGTTGATGTCGTGCCCGGCCCGGTCGGCCAGCGGTCCCTGCTGGCCCCAGCCGGTCATCCGGCCGTAGACCAGGCGCGGGTTGCGGGCGAGCGCGTCGTCGGGGCCGAGGCCCATCCGCTCGGTGACGCCGGGGCGGAAGCCTTCGATCAGCACGTCCGCCTTCTCGACCAACTGGAGCACCTTCTCGATGTCCGCCGGGTTCTTGAGGTCCGCCTCGACAATGGTCCGCCCGCGCAGCTGCGGCCGGTCGAACCCGCCGGGGAGCTGACCCGGGCGCTGCACCCGCACCACGTCGGCGCCCAGATCGGCGAGCAGCAGCGCCGCGTGCGGACCGGGGCCGATACCGGCCAATTCGATGACCTTGATGCCCGCGAGCGGGCCCTGTCCGGCGGTGGATGGAATGCTCACGCCTTACCTCGGTTCGTCGTTGATCCAGCGCACCGGCAGCCGGTGCGTCCTCCCGGAGGCCACCGGGAGGAGTGTATTGACAGTATGACAATAACGCTGGAAGGACGAGCCAGGTCACACCCGAACGCCGTGCGACGCCAGATAGGCGATGGGCTCGATGGTGCGGCCGTTACGCCGCACTTCGTAGTGCAGATGAGGACCGGTGGAGTTGCCGGTGGACCCGACGGCCCCGATCGGCGTGCCCGCGGGGATTTGATCGCCCGCCTTGACCCGGATGCTGCCGGGTGTCTGGTGGGCGTAGATGGTCTCGGTGCCGTCGGCGGATCGGATTCGCACCTGGTAGCCGTAGCCGTCGCCGTAGTTGCCCGCCTTGACGACCGTGCCTCCGGTGGCGGCGTAGATGGGCGTGCCCGCGGGAGCGGCCATATCGAGTCCACCGTGATGCTTGCCGCCACGGGGCCCGAAGTGCGAGCTGATTCGGTACTTCCCCGGATCGAGGGGCGATCGGGGCCTGCCGCTGCCCGGCAACGCGCTGCCCAGCTGAGTCTGTTTTCCGGCAAGGGCATTGAGGTACTGAGCGGTGAGCCGCTTGACCGCCGCGGCGGTTTCGGTCGCGTTGGCCTGACCGCCGCGGACGATGGTTTGCGCCTTGCGCAATGCCTCCGTGAGTATTTGGTGCGCTTTACGCTGCCCGTCTTTGGTGTAGGCAGCAGGACCGAGCTCGGCCAACTGAACGTTGACCTCGCGCACCAGCCGGACTACCGCTTTCCGGTCGGTCTTGTTCGACCCGGCAAGGCCGGAGACGTAGCGCGCGAGTTCGTTGTCCAGCGAGTTGAACGCTCTCGCCGCGTTCTTCTGGAACAACGCCCGCGCCTTGACCGCGGTCGCCCCCGCGCCGGAGCCGCCGATTCCGCCCGGCTGCGATCCCAGACTGCCGGTGCCCGCCGCGCCGCCGTCGGTGCCGTACAGGGCTTCCAAGGTTTTCAAGGCTTTCAACGCCTCTTGTGCTTCCGGCGACAGCGCGGCGGCACTGGGTTCGGCGGCGGCGGGTGCCGAACTGCCTGATCCCGCGCCTGAGCCACCTCCTGCGAGGCCGGCCAGCGCCGATGCCAGCATCGGCAATGCCGTCATGGCCATGGGCGCGACGCTCGCGATGATCTGCGGGTCGATCGCGGGCGGGGGTGGCGCGTCGGCTGCCGGGAGCGTGCCGGATGGTGCCGCCGTGCCCTGCGGTGGCGCCACGACACCGCCGGGCGGTGGCGGCGCTGCGCTGGTGGATACCGGTGCCACGGTGGATGGCGGCGGTTGCACACCGCTGGGCGCGGCGGCGGTTGTATTCGGGGAGGAAGCGGCTTGGGTGCGTGTGCCCGACGCCGGCGTCCCGGCGGAGCCGGGCGGGTGCCGTGCCAGGTCGGTGAGAATACGCGCCGCTTGGGCGGCGATATCGGGCTGCTTCCGGTCGGCTGTCGACGCCTGCGGCCCGTGCGCGCCCGGCTCGTTCTCGGCGCGGCCGCTCTCGCCTAACTCTTCGCCGTCCGCGAGTTGCGCCACCTCCCCACTGGTCATGACCACCTCCGACTGCCCAGAGCCACATCCGACACGCTTCCCGCCCAGCGCTGGTGCCGAGATAAATTGTGGCCCTGCGTGATAGCGGCCCGGTCCTCATAGCTGGGAATGGCGAGATCCACTACAGACTCGGCGAGCCGGCGGATGCCAATCGGTGGTGCAGTCGCTCACGTATCCGCCGCACCCCGGGCGCCTTGGACCCCGGCAGCAACGGACCTGGATAGCTGCCCCGCAGATCGCCGTCGACGCCGTTCGCGACGTCCGCTTCCAATTGCCGGAAATCGGCGCGGATTCGGCTGTCGAGCCGGTACGGGTCCGACGAGAGGCGATATCCGATGATTCGTCGAAGCCGAGCAAGCTCCGCACGTACCGTCACGGTCTTGCCGTCGTTTCCGTACAGCTCTTCGGCCAACATCGCAGCGGTCATTCCCGCCGGGTTGGCGAGCAGAAGAACCACCAACTCGCTGTGCCGGAGGCTGAGCTCGTGCACCAGCCCGTCCATCCACAGCACGGCGCGGTTACGGCCAAGCGCGCTGACCCGGGGGGCTTGTTCGCCGGAATAGCTCGTGGGTAGGGCGTGGACGGAGAACGGTCCGCCCGGCGAGAGCCGTTCGAGCACTACTCTGCGTCCATCGGGTAGTTCGGTTTCGCCTTCGAACAACGGCGCCGGCCAGATCGCGGGCAACCACCCCGATGGTGCGGCATGCAACAGCCTGCCCTCTTGCGACAGCAGAGCGCAGTGGTCGCCGACGCGGCTGAGCACGCGATCGAGATAGCGGGTGCGGATTTCGGCATCCCGCTGCCGGGCGAGGTCGCGCAGATGCGCCTCGGCGAGCCGCGCCGCCATCGTCACCAGCGGCAGCGCGAGCGGACTCGTGTTGCGGAGCTTGCAGGTGACGTCGACGACACCGATCACGGCGCCGCTGACCGGGTCGCGGATCGGCGCCGCCGAGCAGGTGAAGTCCGCGGCGACCGACAAGTAGTGCTCGGTGCCGCGAACTTGGAACGCTCGCCCGAGAGCCAGGGCGGTGCCGACGCCATTGGTGCCCGCCTCGGCCTCGTGCCAGCGTGCTCCCGGGACGAGGTTGGCCCGCTCCGCCACCTGCCTTGCCGAGGTATCGCCCTGTACCCACAGCAAATGGCCGTCCGCGTCGCCGCCGAACAGCACGTGGCCGGGCTCCGACGCGGCGCTCTCCAGGCTCGCGAACAGCACCGGCCACACCGAGGCCATTCGATGGTCCCTGCGCCAGGTCCTGACCTCGTCCCCGGTCAGACCGACCTCGGGCAGGTGCCGGTCCGGATGCAGGCCGCGACGTTGCGCGCGATCCCATGAGGCGCGCACATCGGCGCGCATCACGTGCGTCTGCCTGGTCACCAAATGCGTTTGCCTCGTGATAGTCCGGCCGGTGCTCGCGGCCCGAGCGGTCATGGCGTCCGGACCAGATTAAGCATGTCGTCGTCGCTCTGACAACGGGTTGTCTTGCGCTGCAACGTCCATGCAACCCCTCCGCACGATCTTGGCCGCGCCAGGGCCGGCCCGCCATCGTGTGAACACACTTGTCCTGAGCTGGAGGTTGACGATGCCCTACCTGGAATTGCCCGACGGCGTGCCGATGTACTACGAGGATCACGGCGCCGGTCGTCCTGTCGTGCTCATTCACGGCTGGACGATGAACACCACCTTCTGGGCGCAGAACGTGCCCGCGCTGGCAGAAGGCAATCGGGTCATCAATGTCGACCTGCGCGGACACGGTGCCTCCGGCAAGACCGAGGACGGTCACACCCTCGCGCATTACGCACAGGACATCCGCAGTCTGCTGGACCATCTCTCGCTCGACGACGTGGCACTCGTGGGCTGGTCGATGGGCGCCGCGGTGATTCTCGCCTACGTCAAGCAGTTCGGATGTGAGAAGCTGCGATCGGTGACATTCGTCGATCAGTCACCGCGCTTCCTCGACGGGGAGGGCTGGGACTTCCCGCTCCAAGGCGGCTACAGCCAGACCGATCTCGCGGTGTTCGTGCAGGCGGTGCGGTACGCCCGTCCGCTGGTGATCAAGCCGTTCATTGCCGCCTGCTTCGCGGAAGAACCCTCCGACGAGGTGATCGATGCGGTGTACGCGGAGACGACGAAGATGCCCACTTCGGCGGCCTGCGCCATCTGGTACGACATGGCCTTCGCCGACTTCCGGCCGGTGCTGCCCCAGATCACCGTGCCTGCGCTGCTGATCTACGGAGCGCAGAGCAAGATCTTCCCCGGTCCGCTCGATGCGTGGATCGCTGCGCGGGTACCCAACTCGAAGGTGGTGCGCTTCGAGGGCAGCGGGCATGTGCCGTTCTCCGAAGAACCAGACGACTTCAACAAAGTCCTCGCCGAGTTCCTGTGAGACATCGAAGTCTCGCGACGTAACCTGCGCCCCCTCTCCCGTACCGGCTCGCCGGGCCGGTCAGGAGAGGGCTTGGTCGAGGTCGGCCAAGAGGTCTTCCACGTCTTCGAGGCCCACCGAGACGCGGACGACGCCGTCGGACAGGCCGATGGTGGCGCGGCCTTCGGGGCCCATGGCGCGGTGGGTAGTGGTGGCGGGGTGGGTGATCAGAGTCTTGGCGTCGCCGAGGTTGTTGGAGATGTCGATGACGCGCAACCGGTTCAGCACCTCGAAAGCGCGCTTCTTCGCCTCGTTCTCGGGGGCGTTCAGCTCGAAGGTGACCACGGTGCCGCCCGCGCTCATCTGACTGGTGGCCAGCGCGTGCTGCGGATGCGACTCCAGGAACGGGTATTTCACCCAGCTGACCGCCTTGTTGTCCTCCAGGAATCGGGCGATCCGCAGTGCCGAGCCGGCCGAATGGCGCACTCGCAGCGGCATCGTCTCCAGCCCCTTGAGCAGAGTCCACGCGTTGAACGGGCTCAGCGCCGGACCGGTATGGCGCATCAGCGTTTTCACCGGGCCGTCGATGTAGTCCTTGGCGCCGAGAATCGCGCCGCCGAGCACCCGGCCCTGCCCGTCGATGTGCTTGGTGCCGGAATAGACCACCACGTCGGCGCCGAGCTCGAAGCCGCGTTGCAGCAGGGGTGTGGCGAAGACGTTGTCCAGCACCACTTTCGCGCCTGCGGCGTGGGCCAGCTCGGTTACCCGGCGCACGTCCACCAGTGTCTGCATCGGATTGGCGGGCGTCTCGAAGAACACCGCGCTGGTCGGCACCGACAGCGCCTGCTCCCACTGGTCGAGATCTTCACCGTCCACGAAGACGGTCTCCACGCCCCAGCGCGGCAGGATCTCGTTGCACACCACGAAGCACGAGCCGAACAGACTGCGCGCGGCGACCAGCCGGTCACCGGCGCCGAGCAGCGCTCCCAGCGCGGTGAACACCGCCGACATGCCGCTCGCGGTGGCGAAGCACGCTTCGGCGCGGTCGATCAGCCGCATCCGCTCCTCGAACATGGCGACCGTCGGGTTGCCGTAGCGGGAGTAGACAAAATGTTCCACCTCGCCGGTGAACGCGGCCTCGGCGGCTTCCGCGCTCTCGTAGACGAAGCCGGAGGTCAGGTAGAGCGCCTCGGCGGTTTCCTCGAAACCGGAGCGCCGCAGTCCGCCCCGCACCCCGAGTGTCGCGGGACCGACGCCCTCGGGTAGCGGCTTGTCGAACGCGCCGCCGGTGATCACGACTGCCGCCCATCAGCAGAGCCCCGGGGGCACGCCAGACCCCCGCTCATGACTGCCGCCCATTTGCACAGCCCCCAGGGCACGCCAGACCCCCGCTCATTTGCGCAGCCCCCAGGGCACGCCAGACCCCGCTCATGACTGCCGCCAGGGCAGCCCCAGGGCACGCCAGCCGGAGCCACCGCGGTGGCCGAACTCGTCGAGCGGGCCTTCGAAGCCTTCGAGCACGTTGTAGGAGGTGCGGTAACCCGCCGATGTGGCGGCGATCGCCGCGCCGATCGAACGCTGGCCGGAGCGACACAGGAACACCACCGGCGCCTCGGGGTCGTGGCCGGTGAGCGCCTGCCGCAACTGCTCGACGAACGTCTCGTTGCGCGCGCCGGTGGAGTCGACCCACTCGATCAGCACGGTCGGCCGCTCGATCGAGCGCGTGTCGGGGACGCCGACGAACTTCCATTCGGCTTCCGTCCGCACGTCGACGAGAACGGCTTCGGGGTTGTCGCGCAACAGTTCCCACGCCTGCTGTGGGGTGATGTCACCGGCGTAACTCATCTACTCCTCCTGCGAATCCGCACTTGCCGCGCCCGGGACCGGAGCGCGGCCAGGTCGTCACC
Source organism: Nocardia amamiensis NBRC 102102 (assembly GCF_001612745.1). Classification (GTDB taxonomy): domain Bacteria; phylum Actinomycetota; class Actinomycetes; order Mycobacteriales; family Mycobacteriaceae; genus Nocardia; species Nocardia amamiensis. Next base: position 11,515 of record NZ_BDBA01000264.1, read on the forward strand.
CGGAGCACCCCACCGCGGAGGAGGGTTGCCGACCAGCAATGCCGGGGCTTGACGCTGGCTCTCATGACCTTCGACTGAGATTGCACCGACCCGGGTCACCGTGTCAAACGGCGGTTCACACTGCGAGAACGCTCAGGTGCAGACCAGCCACTTGTCGCCGGATCGGGTGAGATTCCAGGTCTTGGTCGCCTCCGTGCCGCCCGCCTGCGTGGTCACGGTCGCCTTGCCTTTGTCGCCGTCCACCATCGGGTTGTCGATTTTCCTGAGCTCTACGGGCTTTCCGGCCCCGGACTGCCCGGCCAGCGGGGAACGCGCGGCGTCGAAGCTCTCGCATCCGGTGCCGGGCGCGGGCACGGTGCCGGTGCGGTTGGCGCCGTCGACGAAGTTGCGGACGGCCGCGGCGATGCGGTCGGCGTCTGTGACATTTTTCTCAGCGGGCGAGAGCACCCCGCCGAGCACGATCGCGATGAGCACGATCACCGCCACCACCGCGGCCGCGATGAACGGGGCCATCGAGCGCTTGTCGGTCTGATCGACGCGGATGATGTCGTCCTCGTCCGCGGTCGGCTGCTGCTCGGTCATGGCTCGATGATCCCTGGTCGGCGCGGGTATCGAGCGCTCGGCCCCGGGGTAGGGCGGTGGCGGCGTCGGTCGGCGAACAGGGGGCCGCTATAGGCTGCGCGCGAGCGGGTACCCGCCGATTGTGATGTTCGATGGCATCCGCCGAGTTCACGCACCGGATCCGGGCCGCATCGACGGTCCCGATAGAATCGCGGGACGGCAGCCTGCTGTCATAGCGAATCGGCAGCTCATCGCCGCGGCGAACGGAGCACCGTGCAGCCACGAGCCGGCAACGCCGGCGTCCGCGCCGGGCGGGTGCGACCGAGCCGGTGCGTAAACTTAGCCTAAGCTAAGCAGACGTCATTAATTGTTTCGACCATAAGGGTGCGCGTAAGAGATGACCGAACAGAGTGCAGCGACCCGCCCGCTCCGCATCGCGATCGTGGGCGCCGGACCGGCTGGGATCTACGCCGCCGACGCGTTGATGAAGT
>NZ_BDBA01000265.1 GCF_001612745.1 Nocardia amamiensis NBRC 102102
CCTGATCCTGACGGAGATATGGCCGTGATCTGCGTGTCGCTGACCACGGTGACTCCGGTCGCAGGTGTGCTACCGAAGGTGACCGCGGTGGCTCCGGTGAAGCCTTGGCCGGTGAGGGTGACCGCTGTTCCGCCGGTGGCGGGTCCGGAAGTCGGGCTGATCGAAGTCAGCACCGGGACGTAGGCGAAGGAGACACCGCCGCTGGTGCCGCCCGGGGTGGTGACCGTGACTTGGACGGTGCCGGTTCCGGCTGGGGATACGGCTGTGATCTGTGTGTTGGAGACGACGGTGAACGAGGTCGCGGGTGTGGCGCCGAAGGTGACCGCGGTGGCTCCGGTGAATCCCGTCCCGGTGAGGGTGACCGAGGTCCCGCCTGAAGCGGGTCCGGACGTCGGGCTGATCGAGGTCAGCACCGGGACATAGGCGAAGGCCACGCCATTGCTGGTGCCGCCCGGACCGGTGACGGTGACCTGGACGACGCCCGATCCCGCTGGGGATGTGGCCGTGATCTGCGTATTGGAGACGACGACGACTCCGGTCGCAGGTGTGCTACCGAAGGTGACCGCGGTGGCTCCGGTGAAGCCCTGCCCGGTGAGGGTGACCGACGTTCCGCCCGAAGCGGGTCC
>NZ_BDBA01000266.1 GCF_001612745.1 Nocardia amamiensis NBRC 102102
CCGGTGAAGTTTGTCCCGGTGAGGGTGACTACGGTACCGCCGGTGGCGGGCCCGGAAGTCGGGCTGATCGAGGTGATGCTGGGAACCGGGGCATAGGTGTAGGAGACCCCGTTGCTGGTGCCACCGAGGCCGGTGACGGTGACCTGTACCGTACCGGCCGACCCCGCCGGCGCGATGGCCGTGATCTGGGTAGAGGAGTCGACGGTGAAGGTGGTTGCGGTGCTGCCGAACCGCACGGTCAAGGGGCCGGTGAACCCGGTGCCGGTGATCGTGACGCTGTTACCCCCCGCAATGGGCCCTACCGTTGGGGAGATGGATGTGATGGTGGGGACCACGACATAGGAGTAGGAGAGCGGGTTGCTGGTGCCGGTCGGACCGGTGACCGTAACCGACACGATCCCCGTTCCCGCAGGGCTGGTTGCCGTGATCTGCGTATCGGAGTTGACCGTGAACGAAGTCGCCGGTGTGCTACCGAAATTGACCGCGGTGGCTCCGGTGAAGCCTGTTCCGGTGAGAGTGACCGTGGTCCCGCCCGAGGTGGGCCCTTTGTTGGGGCTGATGCTGCTCAAGGAAGGAACCGCGATATACGTGTAGGAGACCCCGTTGCTGGTTCCCTGGAAGCCGGTGACGGTGACCTGTACCGTACCGGCCGACCCGGCGGGCGCGATGGCCGTGATCTGGGTAGAGGAGTTGACGGTGAAGGTGGTTGCGGTGCTGCCGAACCGCACAGTCAAGGGACCGGTGAACCCGGTACCGGTTATCGTGACGCTGTTACCCCCCGTCGTTGGCCCTGACGTCGGGGAGATGGAAGTGATGGTAGGCGCAGGCATGGCGGCCTCCTTGTTGCCGTGGTGATAGTTCCTCTGCACCGGGGGGTGCCCGACTCTCTCAGTGGCCCGGCTACTTCCATTAACGCCCTGGGACCGATGCCTCGGCAACGAGTCTCGAATCTGTTTTGGTCCGTTTTCGGATTGGCTGCGCGTCGACCGTGACCAGCCCGTCTGACGTTGCGGCAGCGGCATTTTCGCCGGGGGCCGGTTGCCGTCGGGCAACGGACCGCCGGGTTCGATCACGGAAGCCTTTGGGCTGCGGCGAGCATCCGGCAAACTCGCCGAAAACCGCTTCGCAGTGGCTCATCCAGGTGTATGGTTTGTCACAGGAACAGTTCGGGTGGGTCCTCGAATTCGATGCCCGCCTCCCGTGCTCGCGTCACCATCTTCCGGTCCCATTCCCGGTGCACCCGCAGCGCCATGCGGAACGCACCCATCTGCTCGGACATCTGTTGCGTCTGCGAAATGGCAAGGTCGCTCAACACCTTCGCGGCGTCGGCCTTCGTCTTGGTCATGGTGGCGTCGACGTCGCCGCGCTTGAACCATGCCGTCACGATTGCCGACAGCACCGAGGAGCTGGCGATCAGCACGAGCGCAACGAAGACCGGCGACTGCTGGACCATGGTCATGGCTCCTCCCTCATCTTCACCGCGTGCAGGGTCTGCACGTCCTGCAACACCTGTCGGCGCTTCCACAGGAACGCCAGACCCAGCGCGATAGGCAGCGGCCCGCCGAGAATCGTGGCGGGACCGAGAGTTCGATGCTGAAACTGCAGCACCAGTAGCTGAGCGCCGAATGCCATCAGCGACCAGCCGAGCGCCCCCAAGCCGATCTGCTCGACCAGATATCCCCACACGCGCCGGGCGAACACGCCGACCAGCGTCGCGAGGCAGCCGATCAGCATGAGGACCAGCCACACCGTCCGGAACCCCGGTGGCATGCTCGAGGTGGCGGTACCCGCTGGCGGACCGTAGAAGGCCTGCAACAGTGCCGACACCCCGAACACAGCGCACAGGACCACTTCGAAGGGATCGTGGCGCGTCGCCGCCTTCGGTGCTCTCATGCGGGTTCACCACTGCGGGGCGGCGCTGGACTCACCCGCTGGCGCGCCGACTCGACGGCCGGAAGTCCCAGCGCCGCCGCGACAACGGCGAGGATGAATCCGGACGTATCGGCCGATACGACACCACTGGTGACTCCGTACCCGATGAGCGGTACCAGCAGCGGGTACATCAGGGCGCGAACGGGCTCGCTGCGCAGGGTGGTGATTACTTTGTTCATCGGATTCCCTCTTCTCATTTGTGTGGGTTGTGTAGAAGCTCGCCGATGCCGTGATCGGCGGCCGGGGTGGTGTCCGGTTGACGAGCTGGTTTGTCGAAGTAGTCGTATATGCAGGTATCCCTGCGGCTTTTCGTCAAGGGTGTGCCGGTGGGTTGTAGCGGTTGCAGTTCACCGCGAATGCAGCAGGGCTTCCTGCCTTCGCGCCGGTGCAGCGTGTTCGGTCGGAACTCTCTGCACTTCGCCCCGCCGCTCGCGGCTGGGTCGTTCGGCACGCGGTCGATAGCGTCAGAGCGTCGACGGCCAGCTGGAAGCTAGTCGAATCCGTGTGTGGACGACGAGCTTTCGCGGTGCTGTTCGCCTGCGCGCACCGGGTGACTGCGATCGGCTCCGGTGCGGCCGGTGACGCTGACACGGGGACCCCACGAGTTCTGCCCCGAGAACGGGGGGAGGGAAGTAGGCATGTGCTGCCTCCTCGTTTGCTGATTCCTCTATACCGGGGGGTGCCCGACTGTGGTAGTGGCCCGGCTATTTCCATTAACACCCCTGGACCTTCCCCTCGGCAACGCGTCTCAGCATCCGTTTTTGTCCGTTTTCCAGATTGTTGCCAGGTGTTGACGGAGCCGGGATGATTCGGCGCGTAGGTGCCGTCCGGCGTTGCATCAGTGGGGTACTCGTGAATCCAGTGCGCGGGCCGACCGCACACTGCACGAGTTCGACGCGAACGTGAGTAACCGCCACAAGCTTTCGCCGACCGCCGACCACGATTTCTTTGCCAGTTCGGGCTACAGCTACGTTGGCGGCACGGCCGTCGACCGACCTTCGCCCGATTCGTCACGGGCAGGTCCGCGGGTACGGCAGATCGGGGATCTGCTTGTCCCATTCCGTCTCGCTGAGGCCCCGGCCCGCCCGCTGACATGCCAGTTCGCGGGCGTGCGCTCGGGCGTCGAGGATTCCGGCGAGTCGGACAAGTGCATGAGATTGTCGAATCCGCCTGTGGCCAGCATGCGCCCGTCAGGCTGAGCATGGCGGTATTTGTGGAACGATCGGAGTATTCCGCGACGAGCCTGCGCGGGTGGGTGACATCGGAGGTCTCCCACAGGACGAGGCGTTCGTTTCTTTCCGGCGGTGGCCATGAGGTCTGTTTGGGTGTGCCGGTCATCGCCCAGCGGTCATTGCACGGGCGGTGCAGGCCGGGCCACAGCAGTAGACCTACGCGCCGATGGCGGGCCGGCGTTCGCGGTGCCGTCGGCAGAAGTCGTCTACGGTGTTTCGGTGCGCACGCATTTCGAGCCGGACGAGGATGAGGACTACCAGGCCGCAAAAGCGCTGCTGGTGCGGCGTTGCGCGGACTGGGCGGCCGGGCAGGGCCTATCGGTGGATCCCTTCCTGATCGAGGTCGCACTGGACTCCCGGCATCTGAGCAGCGATGGTCGGCTGGTCCACTGGACTGGTGCCGCGGTTCGGCGTCTGCTGCTGGAATGGATTCCGGGCCGGGTCGGTGCCGACGTACGCCGGTTGCGGGCGGCGCCCGCGACGCTGCGCGCGCTGCTGGAGTATCTGTCGGCGACCGGATTGCTCGACCCGCGAGGCGACGCCATCGATCAGCTGTTTGCCGCGGTCTCCGGCGCGGAGCCGGAATACATTGCAGTGCTGGAGGATCCGAACCGGGCCGGGCTGGGTGCCAGGCTGGCTCGTGTCTCGGCATCCGATGATCTCGACTTGGCTTCCGTCCCTGATCTCGCGGCTGTCCTACAAGGCACGCTCGCGGGCGCGGTCTTGGGCTCGGAGGTGTTCGGTGGCCGGCAGCGCCTGTTCTCCCAGCCGCCGGTGGTGCTGCCCACCCCGGCGCAGCAGACGGAACAGGCGGAGGCGTCCGCAGTGGTCGGGCAGTTGCGAACGCTGGTCGATTGGGTGGGGCCGAAGGGCCGCGTTCTGACAGCGCGGGGCATGCTGCGGATCGCCGACGCGCGGGAGCTGGTGCCGCTGTTGGGCGCCGGCGACGAGGTGGACGGTGTGCGCAGCAGTGCCGAGCTAGCGGAGCTGACGCTGCTGGTGGCGTGGGCGAAAAAGGCCAGGCTGGTGCGGGTGGTGAAGGGCAGACTGGTCCAAGTGGCGAAGGCCGGGCCGGTACTGGCGGATCCGGTGATGCTGTGGCGGCGGGCGTTCGACGCGATTTTCGATCTGGCCGATGCCGTCTGCCGTCCACTGTGGGCCGATCAGCCGCCATCGATGCTGCACGACCTGTACGACATCGTGGTTCCGGACGTGCTCAACAGCGTCTACGGCATGGAACATCCGATGCCGCTGCGCCGGCTCGAGGAACCGATCTGGGCGCAGTGCCAGCAGGAGTTCGGCGACTACGCCATCTCCCCGCTGGCCTGGCCGGGAGAACGGGCCCGGATGGTCGAGGACCTGTCGGCGCTGTTCGACGCCCTCGCGCGGCTCGGCGCCGTGGAGATCACCCACGGCGTCCCCGACGAGCTGTATGTGCTCGATCTGGAGGAGGACAGCCCGTGGCCGGACGCGGTGTCGTACCTGACGGAGCCCGCGCGGCGCGAATTGCGAGACGACCTGCGCAAGCCGGGCCGGTTGGTGGCCCTGACAGGTCTCGGGCTGGCCGCGATGCGCGACCGGCTGCTCGCCGAGGGGCGGGAGGCGGGGGTGGTCGGAGAGCTCGCGCACGCCGACGCGGCGGGCCTGCTCGGTGTCGTCGCCGAGCACTACACCGAAGACACTGCACGCCTGGAGATCAGCGACTGGCTCGACACGCACGGCGACAATATCGAACTCCTGTTGCAGGCGATCCGGGATTGCCCGTTCCGGGGCAGGGCGGCCGCCATGCTGCACGTCCTCACCATGTCGCTGCCAGACGGTGCGGCGCTGCTGCGCCGATTGCGCAACGATCCGGTGCTGGCGCCACTGGTGTTGTCGAAGCTGGTCCACGACGGAGTGCTGGACATGCGGGATCTCACCGAGCGCGACAGCCTGCTCTGCATGACCGAAAGCTTCCTGCAGCTGTTCGAACTCGGCGGCCCGGACGCGATCGCCGGACAGCTGACGGCGCTGCCCGTTGCCGAGCGCCGCCAGCTGGCCGGGGCGCTGCGCGGATCGGGGCATCCGGCTCGCGACGCGGTCGGCGAACTGTGCGCGATGATCGGCCGCCGTTCCCGTTGAGGAATATCCGGCCGGTCTCGTGCCCGAGAGACTTCGATGGCGCCTGCCGCGCATTATGGTGGGGGCACAATAACCATGTGGGTCTCAAAAACACGACGGTCATGGTCGACGAGAACGACTTGGAGTTGATCAAGCAGGCGGCGGCTCGGGAAGGACGGCCGGAGTCCGAATTCTTCCGGGAGGCATTCCATTTGGTGGCGATCAGGAGTCGCCGATGGGAGGAGGACTGGGACATTCCGGTCGTGGACTTCGGCCGACCGATCACGTCGGATGAGATTCATCGAACCGTCAGCGACGCGGTCACCGATGACAAAGGCCGGTGATCGGTGATCCTGATCGGTGGCACCTCGGGTCTTGTCGTGGCCTTCAATGCCTCCGATCCGAGCACGGGCCGGCGCGCACGGCCCTGCAGCGGGCCGCTCTGACAGTGGTTTCCCCGCTGGTGCTCCTCGAGATCGAGCACGCGATCACACGGAATATGAACCGGGAGAAGGCATATGGGGTCAATGACTGGTTGCTTGCGCAAGAGCGGACAGGTCGCGTCGCGGTAGCAGAGATTCCGGCCGGTCTGCTCTGTATCGCGCGCCGTGTGCAAAGCCGATACGCCGACGTGCGGCTGGACTTGACCGACTCCACGAATATCGCGCCAGCCGAACGATACGAGACCGCAGACATCTTGACGTTGGACCGGCGGGACGTCCGGGCCGTCACCCCGCTGACGTGCCACGGCGCATTCCGAGTACTGCCCGATGATCTGTAGCGGGCGATGTGATGGGTCAGGAAGAGCTGGAGCGAACGGTCAGCTGCGGGCACCGCAGCAGCAGGGGCAGATCGGCTGGAGCCCTGCGCCTCTGCTGCAGGCCGACTATGAGGGCACCGTGTCGGCCCTGACAGCGTGCATCGAATATTTGGACGAGCATAGCGACATCAACCGCTACGATCAGACCATGACCGGGGATGATGAGGACGGGCCATTGTTTCGTCAGGCATTTCGTCATGCCGACGCTTTCGACAATATGCCTGAGTCCGACAGGAGTAAGGGGGCAATCGCGCGTCTCCTGGGTTGGGCGGTAGCAGCCTTCGCTGAAGGATTCCTGCGCTACGAGTTGCTCGTCGGCGCAATATTCTTCTCGATCATTGTTACCGTGATCGGGGCAACGACGGACAATCCGGCCTGGATGAGCGGCTACATCGCGGCCGGGCTGATCGGGATCATCTCGGTGGTTGTCGCGTTGAGGCGTCGCTGGTCCTTCGGACGGCAGTGGGCTGTCATTGTCGGAGTACTCGCAGCCGATTGTGTCCTGATGACAGTGTTCTGGACAATTCACTAGCCTTGCGCCGAGTCGGCTTGTGCCCGTGGTGAATCGGCGCGATCCCGGACGCACTGCCTGATCGAGGATCGGCTGCGAGACTGTCATCAGATAGTCTCGCAACCGACCGAGGTAGGCCCCCGAGGGGAATTGATGAGGGCGGCCTATCTGTAGAGATCGTCAGGCTTTGGATCGAAACTTGTATCACCTTGGATTGACGCGGTTATCGCGCCGCCATGCTCGGCGAGCATCCGACTCACATGGCTGTCGAGCAAGTGGGAGTTGGATGACTTGCCGGAGCAGAGTGATAGCCAACTTTCCTGCCCACTCGAAACCAAGGCAGCGGCCGACTGCATATCGGCGCCGAGTTCACCCGCGGCCGCCATTTTCTGCAGTTCTTGGAGATCTTCTGCTGTCGGCTGGCCTTGTTGCTTATAGCTGTCGAGATCCTTCTTGGCCTGATCGATAGCTGTGTCGAGCCGCTGGATCGCCGCCGCGATCGAGGAATCGGGAGTGCTTGTGGCCATCGTAATCCTTAACTTACTGCCGGGGTGGGCAACGATTCCCTGGTGAATACGGCAGTGCTTGCTACTATGAACGACTTGATCATGACCAGCAATTGCCAGAAGGTCATGATCACCCCCCTCGCCCTATTGATCATGATAATTCCGTCCTTTACGCTCTTGATCAGCTTGATTTGCCCGACGACGGGAATTGCTGCATTGGTCAGGGCGGCTGTGACGAAATTGATGACGGTCAGGATGATGTCCACCACCACCTGGGCGAGCTTGATCGCCTCGTCCAGTGCGTCGCTCAAGTGTTCAGCCATTTTCTGCATAGCTGTCTTCTGATTTCTCAGAGCGGTATTCCATTTTTCGAACTGCCCGGCCGCGGACGTCGATGCTTTCCCTGACCACGTTTTGGAGATCGATTTCTGGCCCTGCTCGAGATTCGCTCGAACGGCCTCCGTGCACTCGGCGAGGTGCCGCCACGCCGAGATCTGCGTGCCAGCCTTACCGATATCTCCGGCAAGCCATTTCGTGATGTGCTCGCGAGGGTCGGGTCCCCCAACGGCCACGACAAGGTCGGCAATTCGGTTATAAAAGATACCCAAAGAGATCTCGGCAAGTGCCCGGGAATCGATAGCAGGCGCAACCAACTTGTCTGCGCCAGAAGCTAGATCACCGAATCCGTCGGCCACGCCGTCGTCGACCACCGTCAGGGGAGTGTCGTCGAGCTTTGCGATTTCGCTCGCAAAGTTCCTGTCGGTTCTCTTGTATTCCTCGGCGGCATAAATGAGCGACAAACGCGCCTTGTCCTGGCCTTCGCTATCGGCCAGCGTGACATCATGGACCGACGGTAACAATTTAGTGTATTCCTCTGTTATCAACTCCAAGATCTTGCCGAAATCTCCATCTACTATGTTGCGTTTCGCATAGTTATGGGCCGCGAACATATCTGTTCCGGCTCGACCCACCTGCTCTGCCCACCCTCTGAGGTCGGCCACCTCGACTGAGAAATTCAATCCCATCCCCTCCAGATACCGCCGCGACTACTCGTTGCGGCCATGTGGAAGTGAACCACTTCAGTGTCGAACAATCAACTGATAGCGGCACTTTCCGCAGTGCATTCTTGGGTTGTAGCGCATCTGCTACGCGACCGGCGGGCGGAGTGCGGTTGTGGAATCCAAGCGCAGAACACGCCGGGGCCCTGTGTCGTAACGGCACGCCCCGTTCCGTTGGGCTGGTTACCAGGTTTCGGGGCGGGTGGATTCGAGGTGGCGACGGGCTTGGTCGATCCAGGTTGTGAAGTGTGTGGTGATGTCGCTGGGGGTGGTGGGGCGAATGGTGATGTGGTGGGTGCGGTGTTCGGTGTAGCGGCCGTCGCCTGAGATGTCGTGCCACTGGAGGACTTTGGCGGGTTTGGTGTGGGTGTGTAGGGGAGTGGGGAGGAGGACGGCGGTGCCGCCGCCGTCGGCTGGGCGGTGGAGGAGGCGTTGGTATTGCTCGCGAGGGGTGTTGCGGGCGTTGTCCTGGAGGTAGGTGTCGCGGCGGGGGGTGAGGTCGTCGGGGTGGAAGGTGGCGGGCTTCTCGGTGCCGGGTTGGCATGGGGGGATGGCGTTTACCAGGCGGGTGGGAAGTTGGTCGGTGGGGAATATGCGGACGCGGATGGGGCTGTGGTCGTGTTGGTTGCCTGCCTGGCTGAGGAGGACGGCGCGGTAGGGGGTGCGGGCGCCGATGATGCGGTATTCGCGGACGTCGTCGCGGCCGGTGCTGTTCTTGTGTTTGCAGGTGCCGCCGAGGATTTCGATGCGGAGGTCGGAGGTGCCGAGGGTGTGCAGGGCGGCGTTGATCTCGTCGAGTTCGTCGGTGGAGTAGCGGTTGCGAACGGCGGTGCGGTGGGCCTCGAAGTCGTCGCGGAAGGCGAAACGGCTGGTGTATCGCAGCGGGCTGGGGAAGCGGTCGTGCGCATCGCCGTACCAGAGGGCGGCGAAGTCGTCCGGGTCCCAAGTCCATTCAGCCATGTGAGGTCCAATCTGGCGGCGTCGGGGGCGGCCACTGTCGTGCGCGGACAGGGCCGCCACGCGTGGGCGAGGCGGGTGGCGAAGGTGTTGGGGCCGAATTGAACTGGACGCGTCGGGTCATGGTCTCGTCGCGTGAATTCGGTGGTGGCGCACTCAGTTCGGCTCGCCGCCGATGACGCCGCCGGGCAGCGTCCTCGGGAGCTCGCCGAGCAGTTCGTCGGTGTTCTCCTGGTTGATGAGGTAGTCCGGTGTGGTGTGCGTGGATTCCTCGTCCTTGCCGCCACTGCGGGCACCGGGTGCCATCATGCCGGGAACACCGCCCATACCGCGCGCGTTCGCGGCCGTCGCGGCGGCGGCTGCCGGTTTCGCCGCGGTGCTCGGCGTTCCCGGCGTGCCCGGGATGCTGCGTCCCGGTTGCGGCTGGTTCGGCGTGCCGGGTATGCCCGGTGTGCCTGGGCCGTGCGGGGTTCCGGTACCCGTCGGCATGGTTCTGGCGGGGTCCGTCGTGGTGGTCGGAGTCGTGGAGGTGGGGTCCACGCCAGCGGGTGTGGTCGATGTATTGGCCGGTGTCGTGTCGTCCGACTGCTGCTCCTGCGACGACTGGTCGGCAGACTGCTGCTCTTCGGTGCCCGGCTCATCGGGCTTGCCGTCGCCGTCCTTGTCACCGGGAAGACCAGAGTCGGTCGTGCCTGGACTATTGCCCGGGCTGGTCGAGCTGGGACCGCCGGGATTGCCGCTCTGGTAACCACCAGGTGGGGGCGCTGGAATGTCCACCGACGCGGTCGGGCCGACCGGTGTGGGCAGCACCGGGATCTTGCCGTCCATCTCGCTGAACGGCTGTACGTAGAACTGGTTCATCGCCGCCCGCGCGGTCTGCTCGGCCTCGGATTGTTCGCCCGACAGACTCCAGCGGCTCGGGTGGAAGATGCGCTCGGTCCAGGGGTAGTGGACGGTATCCGGAAGTGCGTTCTTCGTATTGGAGATTGCGGTGGCGGCGTCGCGGACGCGGCAGTACAGCTCTTCCAGGGATGTGGTCAGGTCTTGCGCTTCGCGGGTGTATTTGGCGATCGCGTCCTTGGACTGCTCCGCGGCCGGACCCGACCAGGCTTGGGCGATGGAGGTCTGGATGGAGCGGGCGAAGGTTTCGACGCCCTGCTCCCACTGGTTGCGGGCTTGCCAGTACTTGTCGGCTTGGGTGTGCGCGTCGGCGGTGTCGAGCGGCTTGAACGTGTCGTTGATCCGTGAATGTTCCCAGCTGTCGGTGTGCTCGCCGCCGTTCGGGATGCGCTTGTTCTCGTAGCCGCTCATTTGTTCGTTCCGTCCGGAAGGTGGTTCGGTCCGAACCGGAGTCCGACGGGCGGGCGCTCGGCCAGCTCGGTGTTCTGTCTGTTGAATTCGGCAGCGAACCTGCTGTCCGCCTGCATCATTCGATCCCGGACGATCCGGTGCACCGCTTGGATGTCCTCGACGATGCGGAAGTGCTCTTCCATGATCTGATGGACGCTATTGCGATCTTCGGCTCCGTTTGCCTTCTTCTTGAATCTATCGACCAGAGTTTGTGCCGAGACCATGTCGCCGTTGCCCTCGCCCAAGCCCCAATGCTCCTGCTGAGAAACAGCATCCATGGACCTCTGGATTCTTCGAATCGCGTCTTTGAAGTACTCGCAGTCACGGTCTATGTAGATGAAGTCCTCTGCGGACATCTGGATACCTAGCTGCCCCTCCTGCGCCGCAATCAAGATGTTCGCCATCGGCCGAGGCGCCTGCGCGTTGTCGTCACCCATGTGCTACTCCCTCCCGGTGAGTTCGATCGCTTCAGCGTATTTCAAACAGTGGCAGGCATTGTCGGCACTACCTTCTCCGCCAGAGTCTTCGCGAGCGCGCAGGTGTCGAGTTGGCCGGTCTTACGATTCGACGGAGGATTGCTGAGGAAGAACTCGAGGCTTCCGCCCTTCATCTCCACGTTGATCGTGCACACGGCATCGGGGTGCTCTTCGACCTGCCGTGTGGAGATCGCACGGCGACCGTTGATGGTGTATTCGCGGGCATCTTGGAACTTCTTATCCCGCACCATGTCTACGGTGAGGTTCGTTGTGCGAATGAAGGGTGCGTATCCATCGGTTTGTACCCACCCGCAGCCGCGCCATCTGACTCCTCCCGACGCTCTGGAGTAGTCTGTGTCCTTGCTACGCAGGTTTTCGGAGTCGAGCACACTTTGGGGGATGTCGGTGCAGGGGTCATAGCCGGTGGGTGCGTCGGGGGCGATGCTCGGGTTGGCGGAGGACGCTCCGGTCGGCGCGGCATTGTCATCGGCCGAGGAGCCGCAGCCCATTAGAACGAGTGCGGCACCGACGGCGAGGATGGCCAGTCGCCGCGAATTCCGCCCTGATGTCATGGGTTCCCCTCGTACACCGGTGTGTTGTTCCTGGCCTCTCCAGGGCCGGACCGGCTCCTCCGCCCCCTGCAGTGAATATTGACGCTACCGGGGGGTTTTCTTGGACGCAAGCGTCCTGACATGCATTGCCGGTCCGAAGTCGCCAGTTCAGAGTGCCCCGAACCCGCCGCGAGGGAGGGTCCGGGGATGGGGCCCGAGCGGCTCAGTTAGGACTGTGTCCGGTCGAGTTCGCCGTTGGTGATGCTGGCGGTGAACGAGTCCCACTCGCTCGGTGTGAACACAAGAGCCGGTCCGGTGGGGTCCTTAG
>NZ_BDBA01000267.1 GCF_001612745.1 Nocardia amamiensis NBRC 102102
GGGCAGCGGCGGGAGGCGGCGCGGAGTGTCCGTCGTCGAGGTGGTCGCCTGCCCGGGGGTCGGTGCGGCGAGCCAGGGTGGCGGACCATCGGAACCCGCCGTGGTGAGATCCCCGGTAGACGCGGATGAAGACGGCGCGGCCTGAGGTGTCGGCGTCGCGGGACGCTCACCGACCGGTGGCGTCGGAGACTGATCACCCGTCTGGTGTGTCCGGTCAGCGGAGGCAGGGCGATCACCCGACGCCACGGATCCGCTCGAATCGGTGTCCGACGCGGCGGGCTGGTTCCCGGTCGCGACCGGCCGGACTTCGGCAGGGGCTGCGAGGGGGTCCGCAGGCGGCGTCTGCTCGTGGACTTGCGGCATGGCGTCGTTCGCCTGCGGTCCGACCCGACGACCGGCTTCTTCCGCACCCGCCGATGACTCCGCGTGCTGGCCCAGCCGCGGCGCGCCATGGCTTCCAGTGGTCGCCGGAGTCGCGGTGCGCTCGCCCTGCGACTGCGCGGCTGGATTTCCTCCGGTGGACGGCACCGCCCGTTCGGTGCCGGTCGTGGAACCCTCGCCGGTCGGCATCGCCGCTGGGCTTCCGGACTGCCAGGCCGCGTGGTCCGCGCCGGTGGCCGGGCTTCCGCCGGTCGGCCCGGACGTCGGATCGCTGGAGTGCCATGCCTGGTCGCCGGTCGGAATTGCGGACCCGGCATGGGGCTGGACCGCTGCGTTCTCGCCGGTGGGCGCCTGGCCGTATCCGGTCTGCAAGGCGGAATCCCCATCGGGCGGTGGCCCGACCGGAGTTTCGCCGGTGTACGGCACTGGAGGGATGGTCCAAGTCGGCGTCGCATGCTGCTCCCCGGGCGGGGGTGCCGGGTGACCCTGAGCCTGTCGGTCCGTGGGACCCGCGTTGGTCGGAGCTCCGCCGGTGGGGGAAGCCTCCCGATCGGTTCCGGTGGCCGCCCCGGGCCGTTCGGCGGTCGGCGCAGGATGACTTCCGGACTGCCAGGCCGCGTGGTCCGCGCCGGTCTGTGGTGTGCCGGAATGTCCCCCTTGGGGCGGCGCGGCCGACCGGTCGGCGGTGGGCACTGCCGGGTGGGCGCTGGTCGGCCACGTCTGGTTCGGACCGGTCGGCGGCATTGCCTGATGCAGGTTGCCCGGCCCGGTGGTCGGGTCCGCACCGGTCTGGCCCCCGCGCGTGGGCGGTGCGACAGGACTGCCATCGATCGGTGGCGCGGACATCTGGTTGGCGGGCGGCGTGGTCGGCCAGTGACTCGGCCGCACCGCGGAAAGGGCGGCGTCGAGCCGGGGATTACCGGTGGACGGCCATTGGCTCGGCTGCGGGTCGAGCGGAGGCCGATCCGGTCCGGCGGTCCGTCCGCGTGCGCCCTCGCCGGTCGACGGTCCGGGGTACTCGCGGTTCTGCACCGGGCCGGGCTGTTCGTTGTCCGGCTGCCGCGGCGGGTCGGGCAGCGGTGGTGGCGGCGGCAGATCCGGCCTGCTTGCCTGCTGTGGCATCGGCCGGTCGTTCGACACCGGCGCTTCGGCGCCCCGGCTGCCCAGTGGCTGGAACCCGGGGGATGGCTGCGAAGGGTTGCGGGTGGGTAGCGCCTGCGGGGAAGCGTCGGTGCGCTGGGACGGGGCCCGCCACTCGCTGTCCGCGCGCGGCGGCGCCTGCTCGTAGGTGGGCTGCTGCCACGAGTCCTGCGGTAGCGGACCTGGCGCAGGCCCGTCGGGTCCGGGCGCGGGCTGCGGCGGGCTCTGCTGTACTCCCTCGTCGGAGGGCTCGTGCTTGTCGCGGCGCCAGCCTTTGCGGCGCTTGTCGGGGCGGTCCGCTTCGGACGCCCGGTTCTTGAACCGGCCGCGTCTGCGGCTCGGCGCTTCCTCGATGAGCTCGTCGTGCGGGAGGTTCTGTACCGGTGCTTCGTAGCCGGCCTGTGACACGTCGCTCTCGGACAGCCACGGCGGCAGCATGGGCAGGTCGTTGTTGTTACGGCTCACGCCTTCGCCTCGCTAGCGTTCGGCTCGGCCGGGATCGTGGACGCTGTGTTCCTCGCTCGCTCGCTATCGAGGCCGCCATGACAAAGGGGCGCCGTGTCAATAGCTTGCTCGCGGCGCTCGCTCATGCGTCCCCCTCGATCTGCTCGACCCAAATACCTGGACAGCGGCCAGTTTACGCGACAACAAGCCGCCGTCGCGGCGCAGCACCCGGCCCTCGCCACGGGTGGGAAGATGGCTGCGAAACCCCTGGCGACGGGGGTATACAGGGAGGCATTTTTGCCCGATCCGGAACTGATCGGTAAGCTGGAGCGGCGGTGCACCCATGCGCCGCCTGTTTGTGTGCGAGCAGTCGGTCCATGCAAGCAGACGTCAGGCAGACAAACCAGGTTGAGCGTAACCGGGATCGCGGAGGACATGGCGAAAAAAGACGGGGCCATCGAGGTCGAGGGTCGAGTTGTCGAACCGCTGCCCAATGCGATGTTCCGGATCGAGCTCGAGAACGGGCACAAGGTTCTCGCGCACATCAGCGGGAAGATGCGGCAGCACTACATTCGCATCCTCCCCGAGGACCGTGTGGTCGTCGAGCTCTCGCCCTACGACCTGTCGCGTGGCCGGATCGTATACCGCTACAAGTGAATCGAGTCGGCGAGCCCTGCGCGTGAATCGAGTCGGCGAGCCCTGCTCACGCAGAGCGTTCGCCGTTGTCGATTCACTGGGTGTCTTGTGGGGGTGCAACCCCCACACCCCGCCCGGCGGGCTGCGCCCCCGGACCCCCGGACGGATGGGGCCGGACCCCGGACGGGGCAGGCCTGCCCCGAAGGGTGCTGCTCTCGGGCCGGGCGGCAGAATAGACTTCCCCAGTCGCCGACTGGGGAAAAACTGTGTTCACACCCGTGTGAACCACAACAGATTGGACGGACGTGAAGGTTCAGCCGAGCGTCAAGAAGATCTGCGAGAAGTGCAAGGTGATCCGCCGCCACGGCCGGGTCATGGTGATCTGCGACAACCTGCGCCACAAGCAGCGCCAGGGCTGAGCGGAGGCGAGGGCGACCTCGCGCCACCCGCCGGAGGCTTGCCGACGGCGCCGCTCGACGCGACACCAGCCAAGCACCGAACCGCAGTTCGGATTGGCGAGAAGAACTCCCAGCACCAGCCGCACGCTGCGGAAATTCAGGGTTAGCCCTGGGGCGTGTGCGCCTACCACCGGTTCGGAGGCCGGTGCCCCACAAGACGAGGGGACGGACAGGGAGCAGACCTCCGCAACAATTAAGGAAACTGCCAGATGGCACGTCTCATGGGCGTCGACCTCCCGCGCGAGAAGCGCATGGAGATCGCGCTGACCTACATTTTCGGCATTGGCCGTACCCGCTCCAAGGAGATCCTCGAGGCCACCGGCGTCAGCCCGGACCTGCGTTCGAAGGACCTCAGCGACGACGATCTGACGAAGCTGCGTGACTACATCGAGGCTTCCGAGTTCAAGGTCGAGGGTGACCTGCGCCGCGAGGTGCAGGCCGATATTCGCCGCAAGATCGAGATCGGCTGCTACCAGGGCCTGCGCCACCGTCGTGGACTGCCCGTGCGTGGCCAGCGCACCAAGACCAACGCGCGCACCCGCAAGGGCCCGAAGCGCACCGTCGCCGGCAAGAAGAAGTAGGGATAACCGATGCCTCCGAAGAGTCGGGCCGCGGGCCCGAAGAAGACCCAGAAGTCGCGTCGCCGGGAAAAGAAGAACGTCCCGCACGGCCACGCGCACATCAAGAGCACGTTCAACAACACGATCGTGTCGATCACCGACCCGAACGGCAACGTCATCTCCTGGGCGTCGTCGGGTCACGTCGGCTTCAAGGGTTCGCGCAAGTCGACCCCGTTCGCCGCGCAGCTCGCCGCCGAGAACGCTGCCCGCAAGGCGCAGGAGAACGGTGTGAAGAAGGTCGACGTGTTCGTGAAGGGCCCGGGTTCGGGCCGTGAGACCGCGATCCGCTCGCTGCAGGCCGCAGGCCTCGAGGTGGGCACGATCTCCGATGTCACCCCGCAGCCGCACAACGGCTGCCGTCCGCCCAAGCGGCGTCGCGTCTAGCGGGAAAGGAACAGCGAACAATGGCTCGTTACACAGGCCCTATCACCCGCAAGTCGCGTCGTCTGCGTGTCGACCTCGTCGGAGGCGACCAGGCGTTCGAGCGTCGCCCCTACCCGCCGGGCCAGCACGGCCGCGCGCGGATCAAGGAGAGCGAGTACCTGCTCCAGCTGCAGGAGAAGCAGAAGGCCCGCTTCTCCTACGGCGTCCTGGAGAAGCAGTTCCGCCGGTACTACGAGGAGGCCAACCGCCTCAAGGGCAAGACCGGTGACAACCTGCTTCGCCTGCTCGAGACCCGCCTGGACAACGTCGTGTACCGCGCCGGTCTGGCCCGTACCCGCAGGCAGGCTCGCCAGCTGGTCAGCCACGGCCACTTCCTGGTGAACAACAAGAAGGTCGACGTTCCCAGCTTCCAGGTGACCCAGTACGACATCATCGATGTCAAGGAGAAGTCGCTGGGCACGCTGCCGTTCCAGGTGGCGCGCGAGACCCTCGGCGATCGCCCGGTTCCGGGCTGGCTGCAGGTGATCCCGGGCCGGCTGCGGATCCTGGTCCATCAGTTGCCCGAGCGCGCCCAGATCGATGTGCCGCTGCAGGAACAGCTGATCGTCGAGTACTACTCCAAGTAGCCCTCGGCGAGCCGCGCAGCACCGTGCTGCTGGTGTGTGGTCGCCCGGAAGCCGGGCGATCACACACAACCCCTGAGACGAGGCGTCAAATAGCGGGCGCCCAAAAAGGAGGATGATCCACATGCTGATTTCACAGCGTCCGACGCTGACCGAAGAGGTCGTCGCCGAGAATCGCTCGAAGTTCACCATCGAACCGCTCGAGCCGGGCTTCGGTTACACCCTCGGCAACTCGCTGCGGCGTACCCTGCTGTCCTCGATTCCGGGGGCCGCGGTCACGAGCATCCGCATCGACGGCGTCCTGCACGAGTTCACCACCGTTCCCGGGGTGAAGGAGGATGTCACCGACATCATCCTGAACCTCAAGGGCCTGGTCGTCTCCTCGGAGGAGGACGAGCCGGTCACGATGTACGTGCGCAAGCAGGGCCCCGGCACCGTCACCGCCGGTGACATCGTCCCGCCCAGCGGCGTCGTGGTGCACAACCCGGACATGCACATCGCGACCCTGAACGACAAGGGCAAGCTGGAGATCGAGCTCGTCGTCGAGCGCGGTCGCGGCTACGTCCCCGCCGTGCAGAACAAGGCGTCCGGCGCGGAAATCGGCCGGATCCCGGTGGATTCGATCTACTCGCCGGTGCTCAAGGTGACCTACAAGGTCGAGGCCACCCGTGTCGAGCAGCGCACCGACTTCGACCGGCTCATCCTGGACGTGGAGACCAAGAACTCCATCAGCGCGCGGGACGCGCTCGCCTCGGCGGGCAAGACCCTGGTCGAGCTCTTCGGCCTGGCCCGCGAGCTGAACGTCGAAGCCGAAGGCATCGAGATCGGCCCCTCGCCGGCCGAGGCGGACCACATCGCCTCGTTCGGTCTGCCGATCGAGGACCTGGACCTCACCGTCCGGTCCTACAACTGCCTCAAGCGCGAGGGTGTGCACACGGTGGGCGAGCTGGTTGCCCGCACCGAGTCGGATCTGCTGGACATTCGCAACTTCGGCCAGAAGTCCATCGACGAGGTCAAGGTCAAGCTGCACGCGCTCGGCCTCTCGCTCAAGGACAGCCCGGCGTCGTTCGATCCGTCCAGCGTGGTCGGCTACGACGCGAGTACCGGCACGTGGAGCGACAGCGGCACGTTCAGTGACACCGATGGCGGCGAGCAGGACTACGCCGAAACCGAACAGCTCTAGGCCGTCGGGGTAGGCGCCCCGGACCGGCCTCTCACAAGGAGAACCACACAATGCCCAAGCCCAAGAAGGGTGCCCGCTTCGGCGGGTCGGCGACGCACCAGAAGGCGATCTTCGCCAATCTGGCCACGGCGCTCTTCGAGCACGGCCGGATCACCACCACCGAGGCCAAGGCCAAGGCCGTGCGCCCCTACGCGGAGAAGCTGATCACCAAGGCGAAGGCCGGCACGCTGGCCGACCGTCGCGAGGTGCTGAAGGTGATCCGCAACAAGGACGTCGTGCACGAGCTCTTCGAGCAGATCGGCCCGTCGTTCGAGGGGCGCGAGGGTGGCTACACCCGCATCACCAAGACGCTGCCGCGTAAGGGTGACAACGCGCCGATGGCGATCATCGAGCTGGTCCGGGAGAAGACCGTGACCAATGAGGCCGATCGCGCTCGCCGCGTCGCCGCGTCGAAGAAGGCCGAGGAGGCTCCGGCCGCCGAGGTCGTCGAGGAGAAGGCCGACGAGGCCGTCGCCGAGACCGCCGAGGCGCCCGCCGCCGAGGAGGCCGCTGAGGACAAGAAGGACGCCTGAGAGGGCATCTGACCTTCGCGAACGAGCCCGCCACCCATTTGCAGGGTCGGCGGGCTTGTTCGCGTTGACCAGGAGGTCGTTGTGATCCAGGCAGGCGAGGTGCGGTCGTGAGGGAGCGTCAGCGAGTGAACCGAGGGCACAGCGCGCACACGCGCACGACGGAGCCGAGGGACGAGGCGCGGTCATGAGGGTGGAGGACTCGGTGGATGCCATGATGTCGCCGGAATCGGCTCCGCTATCGGCGCGGCATGAAGCGGAGCCGGATGTGGCCGGGTCGGCGCCGGACGCCGTGCGCCCGATGGTTCGCGTGCGGCTGGACATCTCCTACGACGGCACCGACTTCATCGGATGGGCGCGGCAGCCGGGTCTGCGCACCGTGCAGGGGGTCTTGGAGGACTCGCTGAGCAAGGTGTTCCGTGAGCCGATCCAGCTGACCGTCGCGGGGCGCACGGACGCGGGCGTGCACGCCGAGGGACAGGTCGCGCATTTCGACACCTCCGGCGAACTGGACGCGGACAAGCTGGTGCACCGGATGGCGCGATTCCTGCCGAAGGACGTGCGGATCAAGCAGGCGTGCCTCGCCCCGCCCGAGTTCGACGCCCGGTTCTCCGCCGTCCGCCGCCACTACGTCTACCGATTGACCACCGCACCGTACGGCGCGGAGCCGTTGCACGCGCGCAGCGTGGTCGCATGCCGGTCCGGCGTCGACATCGAGGCCATGCGCGCGGCCTCGCGACAACTCTTGGGGCTGCATGATTTCGCCGCGTTCTGCCGGCGCAGGGAGGGCGCGACGACGGTTCGCGAGCTGCAGCGCTTCGATTGGGTGCGTGAGGGTGATCTGCTGCTCGCCTACGTCAGCGCCGACGCGTTCTGCTGGTCGATGGTCCGCAGCCTGGTCGGCGCGGTGCTCGCGGTCGGCGAGGGGCGTCGCGGCCCGGAATGGGTGGGCGAGCTGCTGCGCGAGACGGAGCGGTCGAGCGCGGTCACCGTCGCTCCCGCCCACGGCCTGAGCCTGATCGGTGTCGACTACCCCGTGGACGGCGAACTCGCCGCCCGCAACGCGCAGACGCGCGAGATGCGGTCGGTCCCGGTCCCGGATGCGGGTTGCTGCGGTGATTGACAACGGGCTACCCGCACCCGCACCCGTACGCGGGTGCGGGTAGCGAGGCGGTCACTACTTCGAGGCTTGCCCAGGTCGCGGCGTCTGCTGCGACTGCGTCGATGCTTCGATCGTCCTCGGTTCCTGGGACGCCCCGGAGATCGCGATGCGGCGCGGCTTGGCGCGCTCCATGATGGGGATCGTCACCGAGAGCACACCGTTGTTGTAGGTCGCGCTGATCTTCTCGGCATCCACGTTCTCGCCGAGGGACAGCTGACGCATGAACGTGCCCGCGAACCGCTCGGAGGCGATCCATTGGACGCCTTCCTCACTGGGAACGGTGCGCTGCGCGCGGAGGGTGAGCGTGCCGCTGTCGACGCTGACATCGATCGAGCCGGGGTCGACGCCGGGCAGGTCCGCGTTCAGCACGTAGTGATCTCCCGCTTTGAAAAGATCCATCGGCATGAATCGCGGTGCGCGAGCGGTTCCGGCGGTTTCGCCGAGCAGTTGTCGGGCGACGGTGTCGATGTCATGGAATGGATCGAATCTGAGCACAGCGATCACCTCCATCTCGTAGTGGTGACGCCTGCCACGGCGGCGGGCGCCGATAGCTGTGCAACTCTTACAGTAGCTCGCTCGGGCCGGGCTCGCTTCGATCTGACGGGACCGAATGGCGCTTCTTTCGCCGGCCCGGAATAGCCGTCCACGGCCCAGTGTTGGCTCGGGACATGGCATTCGAGAGTCTTGGACGGTTCGGAGTGTGGCGGTGGTACACCGGGCTCAGCCCGGAGGACGCCCGCGAATTGGAGCAGCTCGGCTACGGCGCGCTGTGGTTGGGGGCCTCGCCCCCGGCGGATCTGGCGATGGTCGAACCGCTGCTGGAGGCGACCGAAACGATCACCGTGGCGACCAGCATCGTGAACATCTGGGCGGCACCGGCGAAGGAAGTGGCCGAGTCGTTCCATCGGATCGAGGGGCAGTTCCCTGGCCGGTTCCTGCTCGGCATCGGAGCGGGCCATCCCGAACACACCGGTGAGTACCGCAAGCCCTACGACGCGCTGGTCGAGTACCTCGACGAACTCGACGCTGCGGGCGTGCCCGCCGAGCGTCGCGCGGTGGCGGCACTCGGGCCGCGCGTGCTGAAGCTGGCCGCCGAGCGGTCCGCGGGCGCGCTGCCCTATTTCGTGCCGTCGGCGCACACCGCGAGGGCGCGCGAGATCGTCGGCCCGGACGCGTTGCTGGCGACCGAGCACAAGGTGGTGCTGACCGACGACGCCCGTGCGGCGCACACCGTGGCAGATGCGATCGTGGAGTTCTACCTCGGCCTGACCAACTACGTGTCGAACCTGCGCCGATTCGATTTCACCGACGCCGATCTGACGACCCCGCCCACCGACCGGCTGTTCGACGCCGTCATCGCGCACGGCACGCCGGAACACATCGCCGCTCGGCTCTCGGAACATCTGGACGCGGGCGCCGACCATGTCGGGGTGCAGATTCTCGGCGACAACTACCTCGCGGCGCTGCGTACCCTCGCGCCACTGCTCACCGCGCGATCCTGAACATTTCGGGTCTCCCTCGGCCCTCGGCATCCGCCGAGGGCCGAACCTCTTTTCGCGCCATGAGGCAATCGTCCTAAGGGACTGTTAGGAACGGTCGAGAGCCATTCCACGTGCTTGTGACTGCCGACACACTGATCTGCGACGACGCGATGGGGCGTCGAAGAAGGAGATCTTGTGACTACGACACAGCCCGTGGGCGAGCGCCGGGTGGTCGCGAACGTTTTGCGCGGTTCCATCGGCAACCTCGTCGAGTGGTACGACTGGTACGTCTACGCCGCGTTCAGCGTGTACTTCGCGAAGACGTTCTTCCCCAAAGACGATCCGACGGCTCAGCTGCTGTCCACCGCCGCCGTCTTCGCGGTCGGCTTCCTGATGCGCCCGATCGGCGGTTGGGCGCTGGGCCGATACGCGGACCGCTTCGGTCGCCGATCGGCGCTCACCCTCTCGGTGACCGTGATGGCGGCGGGATCCCTGATGATCGCGGTGACACCCGGCTATCAGACCATCGGACTCGCCGCACCGGCGCTGCTGCTGGTCGCCCGGTTGCTGCAGGGTCTCTCGGTCGGCGGCGAGTACGCCACCAGCGCGACATACCTGTCCGAGGTGGCGTCGGCGGGCAGGCGCGGGTTCTACTCCAGCTTCCAGTACGTGACGCTGGTGGCCGGCCAGCTCGTCGCGCTGGGTGTGCAGATCGTGCTGCAGCAGTTCCTCGACACGGCCCAGATGAACGACTGGGGCTGGCGGATTCCCTTCGTGATCGGCGCTGCCGGTGCGCTGATCGTGATGTGGCTGCGGCGCGGTATGGACGAGTCCGAGCAGTTCCGCGCCGAATCCGGGGAGGTGCCTGCGAAGGCGGCGGAGGCTTCCCCGGCGCGCAACTCGCGCGGTTCGCTGCGCATCCTGCTGCGCTACCCGCGGGAATGTCTGCTCGTGATCGGGTTGACGCTGGGCGGAACGGTCGCGTTCTACACCTACACGACCTACATGCAGAAGTTCATGATCAATACCTCCGGCATCTCCAAGTCGACCGTCGCGTGGATCAACTTCATCGCGCTGCTGGTCTTCGTGGTGCTGCAGCCGCTGGCAGGCGCGCTGTCGGACCGCGTGGGGCGGCGCAAGTTGCTGATCTTCTTCGGCGTGTCGGGCACCGTGCTGACCGTGCCGATCATGACCGTCCTCGCGGGGACCACCAATCCGGTCGCCGCGTGGGGCCTGATGATGGCGGCCCTGTTCGTCATCACGGGATACACCTCGATCAACGCGATCGTGAAGGCCGAGCTGTTCCCGACCAAGATCCGCGCGCTCGGCGTCGGGCTGCCCTACGCGCTGACCGTCGCGATCTTCGGCGGCACCGCGGAGACGATCGCGCTGGCGCTGAAGAAGGCGGGCCACGAGTCGCTGTACTTCTGGTACGTCGCGGGGTGCATCGCCATTTCGCTGGTCACCTACTACTTCATGCGGGAGACCTCGACCTCGTCGACGATCGACGCGGGCGAGCCCACCGGGGACGCCGATACCGGGTCCGGCGCCGCGGTGGCCGAGCCGGGACGACCGTTGGTCACCGTGCGTGACTGACCGCCCGGCACACGCGCCGATCCGCCCGTTGTGGGAGGATCGGCGCGTGCGGCTTGCGGTGGTCGAGGACGACGACGGCGTGGGAGACGCGCTGGTCGAGGCGCTGATCGCCCGGGGTTACCGCGCCGAACGCAAGCGCCGCGGCGCGGATCTGCTGATCGCGCATCGCGACTACGACGCGGTCGTCCTCGACCTCGGCCTGCCCGACGGCGACGGCCTGCAGGTGCTGCGCAGACTGCGCGAGGTGAGTTCGGTGCCGGTGCTGATCCTGACCGCGCGCAGCGATGAACGCTCGATCGTCCGCGGCCTGCGCGGCGGCGCCGACGACTACCTGGTGAAGCCGCCACGGATCGCGGAGCTGGTCGCGCGGCTGGAGACGGTGACGCGGCGCGCGGCAGCCGCGGCGCGGCAGGAGCGGTCGGTGGTGGTCACCGGTGACGTGCGGGTCGACCTCGGCGCCCGGGTGGTCGAGGTGGCAGGCCACCCGGTGCCGTTGACCCAGAAGGAATTCGAATTGGTCGAGGCGCTGGTGGAACGGCCGGGCGCCGCGGTGAGTCGTCAGCAGTTGATGGATCGCATCTGGGGTGACGCTTTCGTCGCGGTGTCGCGGTCGCTCGACGTGCACATGACCGGCTTGCGGGCCAAGCTGAATCGGCCCGGGCTGATCACCACGATCCGCGGTTACGGATACCGGTGGGGCCAGTGAGCGCGCCGCCCGCGGCCCGGAGGTAGGTCATGCGGCGTCGCCTGCTCGTCGCGCTGACGGTGTTCGCGGCCATCGCGGTACTGGCGTTCGCGCTGCCGCTGTCGCTGACCATCGCGACCAGCCGCACCCAGCAACTGGTGCTGGCCCGCTCCGGCGACGCCGACCGCTTCGCCACTCTCGCCGACGACGCTGTCACGGCCGGGGACACCCGCGCGCTGGCCGACGAAGTGCTGCGCTATCACGAGCTGTACGGCGAGAACGTGCTCGTCGTCGACGCCAGGGGCGCAACGACGGTCAACGCCGGGGCCGACGTGACCGATCCCGGCATCGTCGCGGCGGTGGCGGCCGCGCGCCGCAACCAGCGTCCGCACGCAGTGGACAAGCTGACGCCGTGGGGCGCGCCGGCCATGCTCGTCGCACGGCCGGTCGGCACCGGCGTGCAGGTGAACGGCGCGGTGGTGATCGAGGCGTCCACCGCGCGCGCTCGCGGCGACATCGCGCGGTCCTGGGCGGTGATCGTGCTGGGCGGCGTGGGCGCGATGGCGCTGTTCATGCTGCTCGCGGTGACGCTGAGCCGCTGGGTGCTGCGGCCGCTGTCGGCGCTGTCGCGCGCGGTCGCGGAGTTGACCGCGACGCTGCCGAAACCCCGCGCGGACAGCGTCGCGCCGGTGTCGATCGCGGGCCGCTACGGCGGGCCACCGGAGATGCGGGCGGTCGCCGAATCCTTCGACGCGATGGCCCGCGCCGTCGCCGATTCGGCCGACGCGCAGCGCCAGCTCGTCGCCGACACCGCGCACGCGATGCGCAATCCGCTGGCCGCGTTGACCATACGCCTCGATTCCTTGGCCCCCGCGATCCCCGCGAGCGCGGCTGCCACCTTCCGCGGGGCGGGCGCCGAAGTCGATCGCCTGACCGCGCTGCTCGACGGCCTGCTCAGCCTCGCCGTCGCGGAAGCACCCGCGGCGTTCGACGTCACGCCCGCCGCCGAGACCGACAACCAGTGCGACGCCGTGCAGGTGGTCGCCGACCGCTTCGACGCCTGGTGCCCGGCGTTCGAGGCG
>NZ_BDBA01000268.1 GCF_001612745.1 Nocardia amamiensis NBRC 102102
TCGGCCCGGCGCACAAGCGGCTCCCCCGAGCCTCCGCTCGGCCCGGCGCACAAGCGCGGCTCCCCCGAGCCTCCCCGGCCCGGCGCGGGCTGACGGACTACGTCCGCCGGGGTACCGGCCCAGATCGAACGACGGCGATCCCCTCCGCTCGGAGGGGATCGCCGTAGCATTCGATGTCGGAATCCGGACGCAGACGTAATAGTGGGGTTCGGGTGGGCACGGGACAAAACGTGGCGGATGCACGTTCATCGGTTGTGGCGTCATCGGACGCTGCTGCCATGGCCGATAGGGCCGGATTGTTGAATTCGGGCACGGTGCGACCTCTGATGGTCCTCCTGCACCCGCCCCCACCAGGCGCGATGGCGGCGAGGTGTGGCCGCGGGGTCAGCCTGAGGGGTTGCTGCGAGCATGCCCGCGGGCGAGCCGGTCGGCGGTCCACACCGGTTGCAGCATGTGCCAATCGGCCGGGTACGCGGCGATACCGGCGGCGAAACGGTCGGTCATAGCCTGAGTCGTGTGCTGCACTCCGCCGGCGGTGTCGATCGGCGCGCCGACGTGGAAACCCCAGCCGGCGGGGGTGAACCAGCAGTGCACCGGCAGCAGGGGTGCACCGGTATCGATCGCCAGCCGCGCTGGACCGGCCGGCATGCGGGCCGGTTCGCCGAAGAAAGTGACCGGCACGCCCGCTCCGGTCAGGTCACGTTCACCGAGTAGGGCGACTATCCGCCCCTGCCGAAGCCGCGCGATCAGCTGCTCGAACGGTGGTGTCGCGCCGCCGGTGAGCGGGACGATTTCGAAACCCAGACGTTCACGGAAGCGGACGAAGCGCCGGAACAGCGATTCCGGTGTGAGCCGCTCGGCGACGACGGTCGGTATGCCCACCCGCTGCACCAGCCAGACCCCTGCCAGATCCCAGTTGCCACTGTGCGGCAACGCCAGCACCGCACCGCGTCCGCGCTCGACCGCCTCGTGGATGTGGTGGAGCCCCGTGGCCGAGGATTCGATGATCTCGGTCAGCCGCACCGGATCCATCGACGGCAGCCGGAACGCTTCGCACCAGTAACGCGCGTAGGAACGCAGGCTCGCGCGCACGAGGTCGTCGGGCACCTGCGCCGGTGTGGTGGACAGTACCCGCGCCAGATTGCGCCGCAATTGGACCGGTCCACCACCTCTGGCCGCGCGATCGGCCGCGATGCCGAACAGGCCGAGCGCCCACCGCTGTGGCAGGGCACGTATCAGCCGCCAACCGGCCGCGTACCCGAGATCCCAGGCTCGCGCCTTCGGGTTCACTGATCACCGCTGGCCGTTACAGCGGCATCATCCGCCGCCGCGGCACACGATACGGCGCTGCTGAACACCGGACGGCACGCCACCACCTCCTTGCCAGCCGGTGACGAGGTAACGGCGGGTTCCTCGAGATGACTGAACAGGCTCGGCGGCGGCTGATATTTGCGATTCATCCCTGAAGTCTCCTCCCATATACCGAAACAGGAGAAACGAGTCCGTCATGTGCGCCCGACCATCCTGCTGTGATCAGCCGCCATCGAGGACGACGCCGCTGGTCGGCCCCAGCACAGGCTCAGCATCGTTTACCCGCAATCCTCGCCGGCAATCGGTCCATGAACCGCCGGCGCTCAGCCTGGTCGTCTCGTCGTCACCATCGAGCTGCGTCGTTCAGGTGCTCGCCGCCGAATCCACCCGATTTTCGGCCGATGCTGTCGCGACCGCGGAGGGGTCGCTGTTCGCCGGCGCGAACTCTCGTCAGGAGTCGCCGGTGAGGCGGCGGTCGCGTTCCTCCGCGACAGCGGCGGCGTTGCGGCGCTGCTCTTCGGCGGCCAAGTGCAGCGCGGTGCGGCTCCAGACCACGCGCACCCAGTGGAAGGTGAGCACGATCGTCACGATCGCGCCGAGGATCAGGCCGATACCGGGGCCTGCGCCGACGTAGTTGCCCAGCCCGGGGGTCTGGCGGTGCCAGATCGAGAGGACACCGAACACGCTGGCGACAGCGCTGCCCGCGACGGCGATCCAGGCCAGCACCCAGCGGCGGGTCATCAGCGCCAGCGTCGAGAAGCCGATGCCGAAGACCACGACGAACCAGACGAAGACCCGGGAGGGCAGCCCGATGTGCTCGGTGCCCGCGACCTCGGTGTTCAACAGCACATCGAAGCCGCGTGCCGTGCCCGCGTGCGGCAGGACCAGCGACACCAGCAGCAGGAACACCGCTCCCGCCACGACCATGGCGCGGACGCCCGGGTCGATCTCCCCCGCGATCTTGCGCTCGACGGCGTCCAGATCGTCGCGGAACTGTTCGAAGTCGTTGGTTCTCTCGACCGAGCTCACTGAATCCTCGTTTCGTTCGTCGTCGCCGGCGCTCGGGGACTCCCCTGCCTGCCCCGGGGTCTGCGCGGACGCGCCGCGCTCGTCGTCGCCGGAGACGGGTTCGGCCCCGTCGGCGCCGCGCGTGGCGTCGCCTTCGTCGTCCGGCTTCGTGGTCATGCGCCGCAGCCGGTCGAGCAGCTCGCGGCCGCCGGCTCCGGAGCGGGCGCGCCGATGCGCGGCAGGCCCAACCCCACGCCGATGGGCTCGGTCTTCGGTGTGACGCCGCGCTCGTGCGCGTCACCGGCGCGGGTGCGGCGATGGGTCTTGACCGCGGCGTCGGCGATCAGATGATGCGGCGCGGCGCCGGTGATGTCGACGGTGACCAGATCGCCGGGACGGATCGGCTCCGCGGTGTCGCCGGGCCGGAAGTGCACCAGTCTGCCGTCGCGGGCACGGCCGCTCATCCTGGCGGTCGCGGCGTTCTTCTTGCCCGCCCCGTCGGCGACCAGCAGCTCCACCTCGGTGCCGATCAGCTCCTGGTTGGCGGCCAGGGAGATCTCCTCCTGCAACGCGATCAGCCGGTCGTAGCGCTCCTGCACGACGGCTTTGGGCAGCTGATCGGGCATGTCGGCGGCGGGCGTGCCCGGCCGCTTGGAGTACTGGAAGGTGTACGCGCTGGTGAAGCGTGCCTGCCGGACCACGTCCAAGGTCTCCTGGAAGTCCTCCTCGGTCTCACCGGGGAAGCCGACGATGATGTCGGTGGTGATCGCCGCGTGCGGCATCGCGGCACGCACCTTGTCGATGATCCCCAGGTAACGCGCCTTGCGGTAGGAGCGCCGCATGGCCTTGAGCACCCGGTCCGAACCGGACTGCAAGGGCATGTGCAGCTGCGGGCAGATGTTCGGGGTCTCGGCCATCGCCTCGATCACGTCATCGGTGAACTCGGCCGGGTGCGGCGAGGTGAAGCGAACCCGCTCCAAGCCGTCGATGCTTCCGCACGCGCGCAGCAGCTTGGCGAACGCGCCGCGGTCGCGCGGCTCGGCCGGGTCGGCGAACGACGCGCCATAGGAGTTCACGTTCTGGCCGAGCAAGGTCACCTCGAGCACGCCTTGGCCGACCAGCGCTTGCACCTCGGCGAGCACGTCACCGGGGCGGCGGTCGACCTCCTTGCCGCGCAATGCGGGCACGATGCAGAAGGTGCAGGTGTTGTTGCAGCCAACGGAGATGGAGACCCAGCCCGCGTAGGCCGATTCACGCTTGGCGGGCAGGGTGGACGGGAACGCCTCCAGCGATTCCAGAATCTCCACCTGGGCTTCCCGGTTGTGCCGGGCCCGCTCCAGCAGCACCGGCAGCGAGCCGATGTTGTGCGTGCCGAAGACGACATCCACCCACGGCGCTTTGCGCACCACGACGTCGCGGTCCTTCTGCGCCAGGCAGCCGCCGACGGCGATCTGCATGCCGGGCCGGCTCGCCTTGATCGGCGCCAGGTGGCCGAGCGTGCCGTAGAGCTTGTTGTCGGCGTTCTCGCGCACCGCGCAGGTGTTGAACACGACGAGGTCTGCTGTCGCGCCGGGCGCGGCCTTCACGTATCCCGCGTCCTCCAGCAGGCCCGACAAGCGTTCGGAATCGTGCACGTTCATCTGGCAACCGAAGGTGCGGACCTCGTAACTGCGTGCTGTGCCCTCGGCGGGCGCTGGAGTCAACACTGCCTGTCCGATCGAATCCACCCACTAAGGGTACGGGGCCGCGTCCGGCGGGTTTCGCGGGCATCGGTGCAGGCTCGCGGGCAAATTTCCGGCCGCCCTCGGCACCGGCCGGCACGGTGCGCCGAGGTGTTATGTCGGCGTGTCGAGACGGTGTGTCGCCGAAACCCGGGCAAATCCCCGTTTTTTGCTTAAGGTCTTGAACCATGACCGATGACGCCGCCATCCCCGACACGATCGGGGACGCTCCTGCCGGGGCCGTCAGCGCCGCCACCAGCGCGCCGCCGATGATCTCGATGCGCAATGTGGACAAACACTTCGGCGACCTGCACGTACTCCAGGACATCAACCTCGAGGTCCCCAAAGGACAGGTCGTCATCGTTCTGGGCCCCTCGGGTTCCGGCAAGTCGACGCTGTGCCGCACCATCAACCGCCTGGAACCCATCGACTCCGGCGACATCGCCGTCGACGGTGTCCCGCTGCCCGCCGAGGGCCGCGCGCTGGCCGCGCTGCGCGCCGATGTCGGCATGGTGTTCCAGTCGTTCAACTTGTTCGCGCACAAGACGATCGTGGAGAACGTCATGCTCGCGCCGATCAAGGTCCGCAAGATCAAGAAGGACGCCGCCCGCACCCGGGCCATGGAACTGCTCGACCGGGTCGGCATCGCCAATCAGGCCGAGAAATACCCGGCCCAGCTCTCCGGCGGACAGCAGCAGCGCGTCGCGATCGCCCGCGCGCTGGCGATGAACCCGAAGGTGATGCTGTTCGACGAGCCGACCTCGGCACTCGACCCGGAGATGGTCAACGAGGTGCTCGAGGTGATGGTGTCGCTGGCCAAAGACGGGATGACCATGCTGGTCGTCACCCACGAGATGGGGTTCGCCCGCCGCGCCGGAAACCGGGTGCTGTTCATGGCCGACGGCCAGGTGGTGGAGGACGCGCCGCCGGACGTCTTCTTCACCGCCCCGAAGTCCGAGCGCGCCAAGGACTTCCTGGGCAAGATCTTGAGTCACTGACCCGCCGGACACAGCGGCCAGCAACACCCACGAGAGGGAGAAGGAAACCCGATGAGGATCAACCGTGCCCTGCGATTCGGTGTCGGGGCGATCGCCCTGGCACTCGCCGCCGCGACCGCCACCGGCTGTGGCGGCGGCGACGACAAATCCGCCCTTGACCACGCCAAGGACGGCAAACTCACGATCGGCATCAAGTTCGACCAGCCGGGTCTGGGCCTGCGCAACAAGGACGGCTCCTACAGCGGCTTCGACGTCGAGGTGGCCAAGTACGTCGCGGGCAAGCTCGGCGTGCAGCCCGAAGGCATCACCTTCAAGGAATCCCCCTCCGGCCAGCGCGAGACGCTGATCGAGAACGGCCAGGTCGACTACATCGTCGCCACCTACTCGATCAATGACCAGCGCAAGGAGAAGGTCGACTTCGGCGGTCCGTACTACATCGCGGGGCAGTCGCTGCTGGTGCGTGCCGACAACACCGCCATCAACGGCCCCGACGACCTGAAGGGCAAGAAGGTCTGCTCGGTGAAGGGCTCCACCCCGGCGCAGAACATCAGCAAGAACTTCCCCGACACCCAGTTGCAGGCCAACGACACCTACTCGCTGTGCCTCGAGGGCTTGCGCGCCGGTTCGTGGGACGCGGTGACCACCGACGACATCATCCTGGCAGGCTACGCCGCGCAGAGCACCGGCGCGTTCAAGGTGGTCGGCAAGCCGTTCACCACGGAGAACTACGGCATCGGGTTGAAGAAGGGCGACAAGGAGCTGCGCGACAAGATCAACGACGCGATCGAGGCGATGATCGCCGACGGCTCCTGGAAGAAGGCGTTCGACTCCACCGTCGGCGCCTCGGGCTACCAAGCCCCGCAGCCGCCGACGGTGAACCGGTACTGAGTTCCTCCGTCTTCCCGAGCACGGGTGGCCCGGCTCCGACCGGGCCGGGCCGCCCGCCGCACTTCCCCTGACCATCGAAACCCGATCGGAGGGACGCGTCCGTCGTGTTCGACCTGATCTCGAGGTACGACACCGAAATCCTCGAAGCCTTCTGGGTGACCATCCAGCTGACCGTGCTGTCGGCGATCGGCGCGCTGATCCTGGGCACCGGCGTCGCCGCGCTGCGGGTGTCGCCCGTGCCGGTGGCGCGCTGGGTCGGCACCGCCTACGTCACCATCTTCCGCAACACCCCGCTCACGCTGATCATCGTGTTCATGTCGCTGGGCCTCTACACCACGATGGGCTGGCGGCTCGCGGGTGAGGGCCCGGATTCGCTGGCGCAGAACAACTTCCGCTTCGCGGTCGTCGGTCTGAGCATCTACACCGCCGCCTTCGTCTGCGAATCACTGCGCGCGGGCATCAACACCGT
Organism: Nocardia amamiensis NBRC 102102; assembly: GCF_001612745.1. Lineage (GTDB taxonomy): Bacteria > Actinomycetota > Actinomycetes > Mycobacteriales > Mycobacteriaceae > Nocardia > Nocardia amamiensis. The sequence goes on from NZ_BDBA01000268.1 coordinate 6,396, forward strand.
GCCGATGGGCCAGTCCGAGGCGGGCCGCTCGCTCGGCTTCGGCTTCCTGCAGAACCTGCGGCTGGTCGTGCTGCCACAGGCCTTTCGCTCGGTCATCGCGCCGCTGGGCAGTGTGCTGATCGCGCTGACCAAGAACTCCACCATCGCCTCGGCCATCGGCGTCGCCGAGGCCGCGACCCTGATGGCGGAGATGACCGAGACCGAGGCCGCGGTGCTGGCGATCGGCGCGATCTTCGCGCTCGGCTTCGTTATCCTGACCCTGCCGACCGGCCTGTTCTTCGGCTGGCTGGCCAAGCGTTACGAGGTGGCCCGATGAGTTCAGCTGCTTCGGTTCTGTTCGACGCGCCGGGCCCGAAGGCGAGGCTGCGCAACAACCTCTATTCGGTCCTGGTCGTGGTGGTCATCGCCGCGGCGGTGTGGGTGCTCTACCGCGGGTTCGCCGACAAGGGACAGTTCACCGCCGAGAAGTGGAAGCCGTTCCTGGAAGCCGAGGTCTGGTCGACCTACCTGCTGCCCGGTCTGCGCGGAACGATCGTCGCCGCGCTGCTGTCGATCGTGCTCGCGTTGATCCTCGGCATGATCTTCGGCGTGCTGCGGCTGTCGGAGCATCGAGTCGTGCGGTGGGTGGCGGGTGCGATCGTCGAGGTGGCGCGCGCCATCCCGGTGCTGATCCTGATGATCTTCCTGTTCGCGGTGTTCTCCGACTACGACCTGTTCAAGTCCGAGGACCTCGCGCTCGCCGCGGTGGTCACCGCGCTGACGGTCTACAACGGCTCCGTCATCGCGGAGATCGTCCGGGCGGGCATCCGGTCGCTGCCGAAGGGGCAGACCGAGGCGGCCGTCGCACTGGGCATGCGCAAGAACCAGCTGATGCGCTTGATCCTGCTGCCGCAGGCGATCACGGCGATGCTGCCCGCGCTGGTCTCGCAGATGGTCGTCGCGCTCAAGGACTCGGCGCTCGGCTACCAGATCACCTACGTCGAAATCGTGCGCTCGGGCCAGCAACTCGGCGCGGCCGAGCAGAACACCGTCCCGGCGCTGATGATCATCGCCGTCATCATGATCGCGCTCAACAGCGCGCTGACCCTGGTGGCGACCAAGCTGGAACAGCGACTGCGGGCACGCAAGCGCGGGAAGGGCGCAGGCACCGTCGTCGCCGCGGACTCCGTCATCACCGACGCGGCGCCCGGCGTCGACATCGCGACGAAACCGTGAGCATCGACGAGCAGGAGTTCGAACGGTTCCTTGCCGCGGCGGGTGACCGGGCTTCGGAGTTGCGTGCGCTGGACGCGGTGATCCGCTCCAGCGCACCGACTTTCGAACCGGTACTCACCAAGGGAATGGGTGCGCCCATGCTCGGGTACGGGATGATTCCGTACCAGTCCAAGAGCATGAAGCAACCGGGCGAATGGCCGGTGGTAGCGCTGGCCGCACGCAAGAACTATGTGTCGCTCTATATTTCGGCACTGGAGGCCGGAGAGTACGTGGCGGAGCGGTACGCCGACCGGCTCGGGAAGGTCAACTGCGGGAAATCCTGTATCCGCTTCAAGCACTTGGACGATCTGAACCTGGAGGCGGTGCGGGAGATCCTGCGCGAACTGGAGCGGCGCAAGCTCGCCGGAGAGAAGCTCTACGGCGAGCCCTGATACGAGTATCACGTGGCCGTGGCGAGCACGGCGCGAGCAGGCACGACTCGTTCGGGCTGACCGCAGCCGGGTTGGCGATCGGCGCGGTAGTGCTGGCGGCGGTCACTCCGTCATGGACGGTGCCTTCGGGCCTGCTCACCACCCCCGCACTACTCGGCGGTCACGTGCTGCCGGGTGCCGGTCTCCGTCGGCCCGGCGGGTTGATAGTGCTCACGGGTCGGGCCTTTGTCGTGTCGAACCATCAGTCGATCGGGTCGATGAGATCGCTGTCGACGCCATGGTCGGCTAGTGCCTCCTTGACCACTCGGTAGGCCGTGGGCTGGGCGTAGCCACGTCGGGCGAGCATGCCGACAAGGCGCCGAATCGCCTTGTCGTGGTCCAGGTCTCGCGGGAGGGACCGCATTTTGCGACGGACCAATTCGGCGGCGCGGGTTTCCTCGTCATCGGTGGTGATCCCCGCGAGGGCGGATGCGGCATCCGACTGCGCGACGCCTTTGCGCCGAAGCTCCTGAGCCAGCGCCTGCTTGCCTCTGCCGGAAAAGGTGTGGCGGGAGTGCACCCACTGCTCGGCGAAGGCGGCGTCGTCTACGAGGCCGACCTCGGTCAGGCGATCGAGTGCCCGTTCGCTCACTTCCGGCGAGTACCCCTTGGCGGTCAGGCTCCGGGCCAGCTCAACTCGGCTGCGCGCACGGACGGCGAGCAGGCGAAGGCATGCCTCCTTGGCCTGCTCGACTGTCCCGCCCGGTGAGTTGCGCTCCGAAGACGACCGGCTCACGCCTGGTTCCGCCTCGGGCGCATCCCACTCGGGTCCGGTCGCCACCGGATCACTCCAGCGGCTCTCGGCCCGTTCGACATGGGCCGACTGTGGATCACTGTGCCGGAACGTATTCCGGCGTCCTCGCCGGGACCCGGTCGAGCGCACCCGCTGCGGATCGGGCGCGCCCGACCGAGTTCCCATGGTGTCCACCTCGGCCGAACCACCATCGGCCGACCGGACAGGTCCCCGTCCCTGCTGCTCCGGCCGGAATCCGGCGGTCACCGGACCCGCTGATCGGCCTGCCGCAGCAGATACGTCGGAATCGTGCTCGCTCGCATGGGACACACCCGCTGCCGTCCCGGCGTCATCGACACCGAGACGAGCCAGCTGCCGCCGCATGTCGGCGATCGGATCGGAGGGCGGCTTCGCCCCCGCACCCCGACCCGACGAACGCCGACTGTTCATCGACTCAGAAATCGGCCGGTACCTCGGCGGCCCCATCCGCGGTCACATCGGCACCGATACCGAGCTTCTCCTTGATCTTCTTCTCGATCTCGTCACGGACATCGGTGTTCTCCAACAGGAACTTACGAGCATTCTCCTTGCCCTGGCCGAGCTGATCGCCCTCGTAGGTGTACCAGGAGCCGGACTTACGGATGAAGCCCTGCTCGACGCCCATGTCGATGAGCGAGCCCTCCTTGGAGATGCCGTGCCCGTAGAGGATGTCGAACTCGGCCTGCTTGAACGGCGGCGAGACCTTGTTCTTCACGACCTTCACGCGGGTGCGGTTGCCCACCGCGTCGCTGCCGTCCTTGAGCGTCTCGATGCGGCGCACGTCCAGGCGCACCGACGCGTAGAACTTCAACGCCTTGCCGCCGGTGGTGGTCTCCGGCGAGTTGTGCACCATCACGCCGTCGACGAAGTAGTTGTGGTTACCCTCGACTTCGATGTCGAACCGATGCATCGACCGGGTCTCCGGCTTCACGTGCACGCCCAGCACCCGCGCCGGCACCAGCTTCTGAACCGGTTCGGTGAACTCGGGCACAACATTCCCCAAGCTCCGGAATCGTGGCAGCAGCTTGTATTCCATCGACGGCGTCACGTAGGGCGCAACCAGTTCCTGGAACTCGGCGGTGGCCTGTGTCGAGAACACCAGCACCGCCTTGCCCGCGGTTCCGGCAGAACGCAACCGCACGTCGAGCTGGTAGGTGTCGCGCAGGTAATCACGCACCCGAACGCGCGACCCCTCGCTCATCGCCTCGACGCAGATCTCGATACGGCCGCTGCCGCCCGCTGTCCGCTCTTGCACTCCCTTGGACCGCAGCGTGAAGGAGCCATCATCCATGTACCAGATCGCCAGGGCGAGTGGGGTGAGGGCTTTGAGAAAGTCCTCGGAGAGGAACTTCTTGCCGTCGCCCAGATATACCGCGCGCTGCAATTCGCCGAGTTCAGGCAGCGGGGTGAAGTCGACGAACTTGGCGCCCTTGTCGTTCACACGCACCGAATGCTCGATGTTGCCCAGCAGCGAGACCTTCCAATCCAGGTACTCGTGCTGTTTGGCACCGTGCCCCATCCGGAAGCGAACCCCATTGCGGTCGAAGCGGTTCGGCGACAGATTGCCATCTCCCATCAGCGAACCGAGAACAACCTGCAGTTGCTGATCGCTCAGGCGGAATGTCTCCGTAGACAGCACACGGTCACCCGCGATGATTTCTCCTGCCTCGGTCCAGCCACCTGGAGTGCGGATGAGGTGGTTCGGGGTAGCGGCAAACTGCGAGCGGCCGTTGCCGCTCGACTTCTCGACGGTGAACTGCAGGAAGTGATCGGCTGGACCGTTGTCGAACCAGTTCACAATGCGCCGAGGCACGATCATATTCGTGTCGGGGTCGTAAGAGAGCACCTCGACATCCATCTTCTGGTTGACGATCTTGCCGATCTTCTCGGTTGTGCCGTCGGCCAGCTGAACCCGAGTGTGGTAGTTGAAGCACCCGAACATCACGCCGATCTTCTCGCGCAGCTGGTTGATGAAGATCGCGGTGGTGCCGGAGTTGTTCAGCGCGCTGGTCATCTTCCGCAGCGCCTGGCTCATCAGGCGGGCCTGCAGACCGACGTGGCTGTCGCCCATCTCGCCCTCGATCTCCGCGCGCGGCACCAGCGCGGCCACCGAGTCGATGACGATGATGTCGATGGCGCCGGAGCGCACCAGCATGTCGGCGATCTCCAGTGCCTGCTCACCGGTGTCGGGCTGGGAGACGAGCAGCGCGTCGGTATCGACGCCGAGCTTGCGGGCGTAGTCGGGGTCGAGCGCGTGCTCGGCGTCGATGAACGCCGCCACACCGCCCGCGGCCTGCGCGTTGGCCACCGCGTGCAGCGCGACGGTGGTCTTACCCGAGGATTCCGGACCGTAGATCTCGACGATGCGGCCGCGCGGCAGGCCGCCGATGCCCAGCGCGACGTCGAGGGCGATCGAACCGGTGGGGATCACCGAGATGGGCTGGCGCGCCTCCTCGCCGAGGCGCATGACGGCGCCCTTGCCGAAGCTCTTCTCCACCTGGGCCAGCGCGAGCTCGAGCGCCTTGTCCCGGTCGTACGCCTGTGGTGCCATGTCCTGATCCCCTTTTCGACGGGTGAGTCTCGTTCTGTGGTTGGCGCCTACAGTAGAGCGCGGCACCGACAAGTTCTGCCGACAACACTAGACGAACAGGTGTTCGAGTCAAGCGACGCGCCCGCCGACGCATCCCACCGTCCGCGCATCCTCGGCAAACGCCGCGCGATCACCGCACCAGGGCGATCCGATCGGTATCCAGCAGCGTCTGCGCCTGTTTGAACACGCGCAGCGAGGGCGCCACCTCGAGGCCGGTGATCCCGTCCAGCGCACCGAGCCCCTCGGTGACATACCGGTACAGGTGCGCGGTGTCGCGGCAGATGATCGACGCCATCAGATTGAACGACCCCGTGGTGGCGGCCACGTAGACGATCTCGGGATGCGCCGCCATCGCCCGCCCGACCGCATCCAGATCGGCCGGCCGCACGCGCAACCAGAGCGCACCGCGCACGCTATAGCCCATCCGCTCGATCGCGACGTCGAGGTCGAAGTAGAGCACACCCGCCGCCATCAGTTCGGCCATGCGCCGCGCGACCCGTGGCGCCGTCCATCCGGTTTCGGCCGCGAGCTGGGCATATGGCGCGCGCCCGTCCCGCGCGAGCAGCGCGAGCATCGCCTCGTCCGCCGCGGACAAGTCCACGGGCGCCAGCACTCCGCTGATCTCGCTGTGGCTGCAGCAGCACCTGCACATGTCGCCGCTGGGGGCAGGTCTGGCGATGCTCCCGATGGCCGTGACCGGGTTCGTGGTGTCGGGTGTGTTCGGGCGGTTGTTGCAGGACGTGGCGCCGAAGTGGACCGTCGGCGCGGGGTTGGTTGTGGTCGGTCTGGGTACCTGGCTACTCACGCTGATCGGTGCCGGATCCTCCTGGGTGGCCCTGATTCCCGGTTTCGCGGTGATCGGCGTCGGGATCGGCGTCAACGCGCCCGCGCTGGTGTCGGTCGGCATGGCGGCGGTGCCGCCGCAGCAGGGCGGCACCGCGGCGGGCGCGGTGAACA
>NZ_BDBA01000269.1 GCF_001612745.1 Nocardia amamiensis NBRC 102102
CGATAGGGGACCCAGAATCTGGGTCCCCTATCGGCGTTTGAGCACCGGATAGTGCTCGGGCGAAGTTGCCGTGCCCGCGTCCCACAGCGGGTACGTGATTGAATTTGTGGGTCCGGATAGATTTTCGCGAAATTCAGAAAGGGAGCACCGTGCCGGAACAAAACGACGATCGGAAGCCCTTCCGGCGTGGCGCTCCCGACTCCGGGTCCGGCCGGCGAGGCGACAGCGGCGATGCGAGCCGACGGGGCGGTGGATTCAAACGCCGGGCCGATTCCGGTGAGCGCGGCGGCGTCGCGCGACGCGGAGAGTCGGGCGGCTACGGTCGGCGCGACGAATCCTCCGAGCGTGGCGGTTTCCAGCGACGCGACACTTCGGGCGGGTTCGACCGCCGGGGTGAAGGCGGTGAGCGGCGAAATGACCAGCGCGGCAGCTCGTCCGGTGGATTCCGGCGCCAGGAGCCCGGTGCGTCCGGCCAGCGCCGCGGCGACGATGGGCCGAGGCGAGGCGGATTCGAGCGCCGCGACGATTCCGGTCCGCGGGGCGGCTTCACCGGCCGCGGCGGCGCAGGAGATCGTGGTGGTTTCAAACGTTCCGAGGACTCCGGAGAACGTGGCGGCTTCAAACGCCGGAGCGATTCCGGTGACCGGCGCGACGAGCCCCGTGGCGGCTTCCGCGCGGGTGAAAAGTCCGGTCCCCGAGGTGGGTTCGATCGAGGCGAGGCCCGTGGCGGGTTCAGCCGTCGCCGGGACGATAGCGGCGACCGAGGCGATGTCCGTGGTGGCGAGCCCGGCGGACGCGGAGGGTTCGGACGCCGTGGTGCCTCCGACCAGTACGGCGATGCGGGACGTGGCGACTCGGGCTTCCGGCGTCGGGACGACGCGGATGATCGGCGCCGTTCGAGCACGGATCGTGCTGCCGCTGCGCGCAGCGGCGAGGCGGATCGTGACGACCGGGCACCGCGCGGCGACGCGTCGCAGGAACGTCGTCGTGGCGGCGAAGGTGCCCGTGTC
>NZ_BDBA01000270.1 GCF_001612745.1 Nocardia amamiensis NBRC 102102
CGGCGGCGGCCGGTCGCCGGATCGGCGTCCCCCGCGGCCGGAAGAACCCGACCTGCCGGAGGACCTCCAGGCCACCGATCTGGACCCGGCCATCCGGCGTGACCTCCTCAGCCTGGACAAAGGCAATGCTGAGACGGTCGCGCGCCATCTTGTAATGGCTGTACGACTCATTGACGACGATCCGGGTTTGGCCCTCGCACACGCGCGGGCGGCCCGGCAGCGTGCCGGTCGGATCGCGGTCGTTCGCGAGACCGCGGGGGTCGTGGCGTACCACGCCGGTGAGTGGGCGGAGGCTTTGTCGGAGTTGCGGACGGCACGCCGGATGTCCGGCGGTTCCGGCCTGCTGGCCGTGATGGCCGACTGCGAGCGCGGTCTCGGCCGACCGGAACGCGCGATCGAACTCGGCCGCAGCGACGAGGCGCGTGCCCTGCGCGGAGACGAGGCCACCGAACTGCGCATCGTCGTCGCGGGCGCACGGATGGACCTGGGCCAGTACGACCAAGCGGTGGTCACCTTGCAGACGTCGGACCTCGACCCGTCCCGCACCGGTTCGGCCGCGGCCCGCCTCTTCTACGCCTACGCCGACGCCCTGGTGGCGGCGGGCCGGACGGATGAGGGCCTCACCTGGTTCCTCAACGCCGCATCAGCCGACCTGGACGGCGAAACCGACGCGGAGGAACGCGCCGCCGAACTGACCGGCGACACCGACCTCTGACCCGCGATTCGGGCAGTGCGCTGCCGGGCGTCGGCGCGACCTCCAGTTAGTTCGGTACGGTCGATTCGAGCTGGTCGGTTCCGCGCCAAGGTCTGCCGATATCGCCGCCGCGGCGACCGGATCGCTGTGCGGGATCGCGGTCGGCAAGTTGCTCTGTGGCGCTTGTGATATGGGCCCGGCGAGTGGCCGACGCCACGTCATTCCAGTCAGCCGTCTGGCGTAATGTTCGAGTGTCTCGGACTCGCCGAGCGGCTGTGCTGCCGGAGAGCCCGGCGGTATGCGAGTCGGCACGGCGCCGATCGGTGACACGGAGTGAGAGTGGTGTGAAGCGACTACGGGATCGCTACCGAGCCCTGCTGCTGGATCTGGACGGCACGCTGTATCGCGGACACGAGGTGATCGAGGGCGCGCCGGAGGCGTTGACGGCGAGCGGGGAAGCGGCCCAGCGGCTGGTGTACGTCACGAACAATGCCAGCCGGGGATCGGCGGTCGTGGCCGCGCACCTGGCCGATCTCGGCTTTCCGGCCTCCGCCGATGACGTGGTGACCAGCGCCCAAGCGGCCGCCCGGCTGCTGGCCGAGCGACTCGACCCCGGCGCACAGGTGCTGGTCGTCGGCACCGACGACCTGGCCGCCGAGGTGGACGCGGTCGGGCTGCGCTCGATCCGGCGTTTCAACGGCGCCGCACCGGCCGCGGTGGTACAAGGCCATTCACCCCATACCGCATGGCCGGACCTCGCCGAGGCGGCCTACGCGTTGCGCGCGGACGCACTGTGGGTCGCGGCGAACACCGACAAGACTTTGCCGAACGAACGTGGCCTCGCGCCGGGCAACGGTGCGATGGTCGCCGCGCTGCGGGCCGCGTCCGAGCGGGAGCCGGTCGTGGCCGGCAAGCCGTACCCGCCTCTGCTGGAGGACGCGCTCGTCCGGGCGAACTCCCGCAGCGCACTGGTGGTCGGCGATCGGCTGGACACCGACATCGAAGGCGCCAACCGCGTCGGCCTCGACGCTCTGCTGGTGTTGACCGGCGTCAGCACCCTGGACGAGCTGCGCGAAGCGCCGGACGAACGGATCCCCACCTATGTCTGCGATTCCCTCGACGCTCTCAACCACGCACCTGTCGACCCGCAGCCCGATGCCGACCTCGGTGAGGTCCTTCGGCGTAACCCGGGACGAGCTGTGACGGTCCGCGCGTCCGGTTCGGAAATCCGATAGCGTTGACGCCACGATGACAACTCCTACGCCCCGTCCGAACGTTCCCGGAGCGCCCGCCGGTGGGCATGGTCCCCGCCCCGGGGTCCCGTTGCCCGGTCAGCATCTGGGTGGGCAAGGACGCCCGGAGCCGGCCGACCCGGAGCGGATCCGCGGCGAGGTGGACAGTCTGCTCGCCGAGCTCGAGCGACCCGGCTGGAGCGGGGCGGTGCCCGCCGCCGATAGTGCCGAAGCCGGTGTCGACATCACCCGGCGCGCTCGCATTCTGGAGCAGGCGCATGACGTGCTCGTACAGGCACTGGCCACGGTGGACAAGATCTGAGGTGGCCAGACGCACGCGGGTGGACGCGGAACTGGTTCGCCGCGGATTGGCGCGATCGCGAGAGCACGCGGTCGAGCTGATCGGTGCGGGCCGCGTCCTGATATCCGGAACGGTCGCGGTGAAGGCGGCGACCGCCGTCGAGGCGGGCACGCCGCTGGTGGTGCGCGAGCAGCTCGACGAAGTCTCCTGGGCCTCACGCGGGGCACACAAGCTGCTCGGCGCGCTGGAACGGTTCGAGCCGGACGGATTGTCCGTCGCGGGCAAGCGCTGCCTGGACGCGGGTGCGTCGACGGGTGGTTTCACCGACGTGCTGCTCAGTCGGGCGGCGCGGGAGGTGGTCGCGGTCGACGTGGGCTACGGGCAGCTGGTCTGGCGCCTGCGCAACGACGAGCGCGTGCGCGTCCTCGATCGAACCAACGTGCGGAACCTGACGCCCGAAACGATCGGCGGCACGGTGGAACTGGTGGCGGGCGATCTGTCCTTCATCTCGCTGGGCTTGGTCCTGCCCGCGCTGGCGGCCTGCTCGGCGCCGGGCGCCGACCTGTTGCCGATGGTGAAACCGCAGTTCGAGGTCGGCAAGGAGCGCGTCGGCTCCGGCGGCGTCGTCCGCGATCCCGCGCTGCGTACCGAAGCGGTGTGCGCGGTCGCTGCGGCCGCCGCGGAGCTCGGCCTGCGTACCGCCGGCGTTGTGGCCAGCCCACTGCCGGGCCCGTCCGGCAATGTCGAATACTTCTTGTGGCTGCGCAACGACGGGCAGTTCGAATACGACCGCGAGCTGGTGGCGGCGCTGGTCGAGCGTGCGGTTGAGGAGGGTCCACAGTGAACGCGCCGGCCCAGCCCTGCGGCCGGGAGATCTTGCTCGTGTCCCACCCGGGGCGGGCGGAAATCATCGAGACCGCCCACCGAGTGGCGAAGATCTTCGCGGACGCGGGCATCTGCCTGCGAGTGCTCGCCGACGAGGCGGACAGCACCCGATTCGAGGCCGAGCCGGGCGGCTATCCGGTGCGCGTGGTCGCGCACGGCCCGGAAGCGGCGGTCGGCTGCGAGATGGTGCTCGTGCTCGGCGGCGACGGAACCTTTTTGCGCGCCGCCGAGCTGGCGCGTCCGGCTGCGGTGCCGGTGCTCGGGATCAACCTGGGGCGCATCGGATTTCTGACCGAGGCCGAGGCCGAGCACCTGGACGAGGCGCTCGCCCAGGTGGTGCGGCGTGATTACACGATCGAGCACCGGATGACCATCGACCTCACCGTCCGCATCGACGACGAAGTGGTCGAGAGCGGCTGGGCGCTGAACGAGGCGAGCATCGAGAACGCCTCGCGCATGGGCGTGTTGGAAGTGGTGCTCGAAGTGGACGGCAGGCCGGTGTCGGCGTTCGGCTGCGACGGCATTCTGATCTCCACGCCGACCGGATCGACCGCCTACGCCTTCTCCGCGGGCGGCCCGGTGGTGTGGCCGGAACTCGAAGCGCTGCTGGTGATCCCGAGCAACGCCCACGCCCTGTTCGCGCGGCCGCTGGTGACCAGCCCAAATTCGCGGATCGCGGTCGAATCGGTGGCCACCGGACACGATGCGATAGTTTTCCTGGACGGCAGGCGCACGCTCGCACTGCCCAGCGGAGGCCGAGTGGACGCGGTTCGCGGCGCCGAGCCGGTGCGCTGGGTGCGGCTGGACTCCGCACCGTTCGCCGACCGGATGGTGCGCAAGTTCCAATTGCCCGTGACGGGCTGGCGTGGCCGACGGCGAACGGAGAGCACACGTGCTGACAGAGATCAGGATTGACGGCCTTGGCGTCATTTCCACGGCGACCGCGCAGTTCCATGCCGGACTGACCTGCCTGACCGGCGAGACCGGCGCGGGCAAGACCATGGTGGTGACCAGCCTGCACCTGCTCAGCGGCGCCCGCGCGGACGCGGGCCGGGTCCGGCTCGGCGCGTCCCGCGCCGTGGTGGAGGGCCGATTCACCGTCGAGGACCTCAACGACGCCGCCCGGGGCGACGTCGCGCAGGTGCTGGAAGCGGCCGCGGCCGAGCAGGACGACGACGGCAGCATCATCGCGATCCGGACGGTGGGCAGTGACGGGCGTTCCCGTGCGCATCTGGGCGGACGCGGCGTGCCCGCTTCGGTGCTGGCCGATTTCACCGCGCCCTTGCTGACCGTGCACGGCCAGAACGACCAGCTGCGGTTGCAGCGCCCCGACCAGCAGTTGTCCGCACTGGACCAGTTCGCCGCCGACGCGGTGGGCCCGCTGCTGCGGAAGTACCAGGCGCAGCGCCGATCGTGGCTCGACGCGCGCGCCGAACTGCTCGAACGCACCGCGCGCAGCAGGGAATTGGCGCTCGAAGCCGAACGGCTCGAGCACTCGCTGAACGAAATCGACAGCATCGCACCCGAACCCGGCGAGGACGTGCGCATCGTCGACGAGGTCCGCAGGCTCAGCGATCTGGACTCGTTGCGCGAGGCGGCGGCGACCGCGCACGACGCGCTGGCCGGACCGGCCGACACGCCTGAAGAGGGTTCCGGCGCACTGGAATCGCTCGGCGCCGCACGCGCCCGCATCGAAGGGGCCGACGACCCCGCGCTGGTCGCTCTCGCGCCGCGCCTGGCCGACGCCATCGCGGTGGTGGTGGACGTGACCACCGAGCTGAGCGGTTATCTCTCTGATCTGCCTTCCGATCCGGGCGCGCTGGATTCGCTGCTCACCCGGCAGGCCGAGCTGAAGACGCTGACCCGCAAGTACGCACCCGATATCGACGGCGTGCTGGCCTGGGCGCAGCAAGCACGGGCGCGGCTGGGCTCACTCGACGTCTCCGAGGAAGCGCTGGCCAAGCTGGCCGCCGAGGTGGATACCGCCGCTGAGCGGGTGCGGGAGACGGCGAAGAAGCTGAGCGCGGCGCGGAGCAAAGCCGCGGGCAAGCTGGCAGCGGCGGTGAGCGCCGAGCTGGGTGGTCTCGCGATGGGTAAAGCGCGTCTCGAGGTCGACGTGCGGCCGCTGCTCGCCGGGTCGCAGGACGCGGCGCCGCTCACCGTCGACGGGCAGGAGTTGCATGCCGGGCCCGCGGGCATCGATGAGGTCGAGTTCCGCCTGTCCGCGCATTCGGGCGCGCAGTCGCTGCCGTTGAGCAAGAGCGCGTCCGGCGGCGAGCTGTCCCGGGTGATGCTGGCGCTCGAGGTGGTGCTGGCCAGCTCCGATCATGGCGCGACGATGGTGTTCGACGAGGTCGACGCGGGTGTCGGCGGCCGGGCCGCGGTCGAGATCGGTCGCAGACTGGCCCGGCTGGCGCGCACTCACCAGGTCATCGTGGTGACTCACCTGCCGCAGGTCGCCGCGTTCGCCGATACCCATCTCGTGGTCGACAAGTCCGACGACGGGAAGGGCACCGTCAACAGCGGCGTCCGCGCGCTGACCAACGACGAGCGGGTCATCGAGCTGGCCCGCATGCTGGCCGGTCTCGACGACACCGAGACCGGCCGGGCGCACGCGGAGGAACTGCTGGCGACGGCGCGCGCGGAGAAGGCGGGCGCCACGGCGGTGACGCGCTGACGATCAGCGCACCGCTTTCCGCGCACCGTTCATGAACACGCCGATCAGGTTCTTCAGGCCGAGTTCGACGACCTTGGCGGGCACGGGAAGCTTGGGGTCGGATTCCATCGTGTAGGAGACCAGGGTGCCGTTCTCGGCGTCGGCGAAGGTGACGATGCCGACGTGTCGCTTCACCGGCGCGCCCTTGACGACCTTGTACTCCATCCGCTCACCGGGAACCAGCTTGGTGATCTCCTCGGTGACGCCGACCGCGCCGACGCCGATCAGGTGCTGGGCGCCGACGCCTTCGCGTTCGGTCCGGCCTGGCTTGGTCAGCTTGACCTGGACCGGCAGATAGGGACTGATGCTCTCGCGGTCGGCGAAGAGCCGGTACACGACCTCGCGTGGGGCGGGAATGACGGCGTCGACGGTGGTGCTGGCCATGGTTCTCCTCTTCGAGTTACCTGTGACGGGCAGCATATAGGTACTTCGCCGACCGCTCGGTGATCATGTTGGGCGCGTCACAATCGGGGCGGGTGTAGTCGGTAGCTGCTCATTCGCTATCTCGGCGCGCCTCCACCAATGGTTGAGGGTTTGCCGCCATCATCGGCGCATGAAAATGCTGGCGCTGTTGTCGAGGAACACCGAAACACTGCCGGGTCTGACCGGGACAGCCCGGGTGGATCGCAACACCCGGCGACTGCTCGGGCGCGTCGGCCCGGGTGACATCGTCGTGCTCGACGAGATGGACCTCGACCGGATGACCGCCGACCGGTTGGTCGAGGCTCGGGTGGGCGCGGTGATCAACACCTCGCCTTCCATTTCGGGCCGCTATCCCAATCTGGGCCCGGAAGCGCTGGTGGCCAATGGAATCCTGCTGCTGGACACAGTGAGTTCGGATGCGTTCAGCAAGATCAAGGACGGCCAGCGGGTCCGGATCGACGGAGGTGTCGTCTACTCCGGCAAGCTGATCAAGAAGGAGCCGGAGGTCCTCGTCGAGGGCATCGAGCTCACCGAGTCCGCCATCGCGGAGCGGATGATCGAGGCGCGCAACGGTCTGGCCGATCACCTGGAGGCGTTCGCCGGCAACACCATCGAGTTCATCCGCATGGAGAACGCACTGCTCATCGACGGTTACGGCGTGCCGGAACTGGATCTGGTGATGAAGCAGCGGCACGTGGTCGTCGTCGCCGACGGCCCGGACCACGCCGAGGATCTGCAGCGGATCAAGCCGTTCATCAAGGAATACGCCCCGATCCTGATCGGCGTCGGCCGTGGCGCGGACACGCTCAGGAGGCGGGGTTACCGCCCCGATGTCATCGTCGGCGACCCGGACGAGATCACCTCGGCGACCATGAAGTGCGGCGCCGAGGTGATTCTGCCCGCCGACACCGACGGCCACGCGAAGGGACTCGAGCGCATCCAGGATCTCGGCATCGGCGCGACGACCTTTCCCTCGTCGGGTTCGGCCGCCGATCTGGCGCTGCTGCTGGCCGACCATCACGGTGCGGCGCTGATCGTCGTCGCGGGCGCTCCGGCCTCGCTCGACGACTTCTTCGATCGCGGGCGCCGCCACAGCAACCCGGCCACGTTCCTCACCAGGCTCAAGGTCGGGACCAAACTGATGGATGCGAAGGCCGTCGCCACGCTGTACCGGAGCCGGGTGTCCGGGATCGCCGTCGCGCTGGTGGTGCTCGCCGCGCTGGTCGCGGTGATCGTCGTGCTGCTGGCCTCCAACCGCGGCGCGGACGTCACGGACTGGGCCGTCGACAACTGGAACCGCTTCGCGCTGTGGGCGCAGGCGCGCGCCGGTTCGTGGGAATAGCCGAGGGAGAACGATGATCACGATCCGCCAGCACGCCATCTCGATCGCCGCGATCTTTCTGGCGCTCGCCATCGGCGTGGTGCTCGGCGCGCAGACGCTCGCCGCCGATCTGCTGTCCGGCTTGCGGGCGGACAAGGCCGATCTGCGCCAGCAGGTCGACACGCTCGGCGATCAGAACCGGCGGCTGGCGGATCAGGTCATGTCCGCCGACCGGTTCATCGCCGGGTCGTCGGGCCGCATCCTCGGCGGTGCACTCGCCGACCGCGGCGTCGTCGTGTTCACGACACCGGATGCCGATCCCGGCGACGTCGAGGCGGTGACGAAAGCGCTGGAGACCGCCGGTGCGGCCGTGACCGCCCGGATCGCGTTCACCGACGCTTTCGTCGACGCGACCGAGGGCGACCGGATGCGCACCGCCCTCACCAACGTGATCCCGGCGGGGGCGCAGCTGCGTACCGGCGCGGTCGACCAGGGCAGCATGGCGGGTGATCTGCTCGGCCTGGTGCTGCTGCTCGACCCGGCCAACGGGCAACCCCGGAGCACCCCGCAAGAGCTCGGGTTGGTGCTGGAGACCTTGCGCGGCGGCGGTTTCCTCGCCTACGGCGATACGCCGGTCCATCCGGCGCAGCTGGCCGTGGTGGTCACCGGAAACGGCGTCGGCGCCGCAAGGGACAGCGTGGGCGCGAATACCGCTCGCTTCACCGGCGCCCTGCGCGGCCGCGGTTCCGGTGTGGTGCTGGCCGGTCGCGCCGGCGCCGCCGAGGGCGAGGGGCCGATCGCCGTCGTCCGTGCCGACGCCACGCTCGCCGCCCAGGTCAGCACGGTCGACAACCTCGAAAGGGACCTCGGCCGCGTCACCACGGTGCTGGCGCTCGACGAACAGCTCAACGGCGGAGCGGGGCGATACGGCACCGGCGCCAAAGCCACGTCGCTCACATTGGCCGCCCTGCCGGGTTGAGTAGCCGTGCGGCGGCACAGCCGGTCCGCGGCAGCCGAGGTTCTACCGCGGACCGGCTGTTTCGACGGGTTGTTTCGATGCCAGGGCAGCGCCGCGTGACAATGCGTCGGCGGGCTCTGCCGCGACGCGCTTCACAGTCGGGGTCCGCATGCTCTGAACAACAGCCCGGCGATCGGTGGGCAAACGGGCGTGGCATTCGAACGGACGGGCGGATTCGTGTTACCGTGAAGACCCGTGGGTCAAACACGGATTCAGGCGCGAACGGCCACGAAGCACATCTTCGTCAGCGGTGGTGTCGCCTCCTCATTGGGTAAAGGTCTTACCGCCTCCAGCCTCGGGCAGCTGCTGACGGCACGTGGACTGCGCGTCACGATGCAGAAACTCGACCCGTACTTGAACGTCGATCCCGGCACCATGAACCCCTTCCAGCACGGCGAGGTGTTCGTAACGGAGGACGGCGCGGAGACCGATCTGGACGTCGGCCACTACGAGCGATTCCTCGACCGGGACCTGTCCCGGGACGCGAATGTGACCACCGGGCAAATCTATTCGTCGGTCATCGCCAAGGAGCGCCGCGGCGAATACCTGGGCGACACGGTGCAGGTGATCCCGCACATCACCGACGAGATCAAGAACCGCATCCTCGCGATGCGGGGTCCGGATCTGCAGGGGCAGACGCCGGATGTGGTGATCACCGAGATCGGCGGCACGGTCGGCGACATCGAGTCGCAGCCGTTCCTCGAGGCCGCCCGCCAGATCCGCCACGACGTCGGCCGGGACAACGTCTTCTTCCTGCACGTGTCGCTGGTGCCCTACCTCGCCCCCTCGGGCGAGCTGAAGACCAAGCCGACCCAGCACTCGGTGGCCGCGCTGCGCAATATCGGTATCCAGCCCGACGCGCTGATCCTGCGCTGCGACCGGGAGGTCCCGCAGGCGCTGAAGAGCAAGATCGCGCTGATGTGCGACGTCGAGGTCGATGCCTGCATCTCCACCCCGGACGCGCGGTCGATCTACGACATTCCGCGCGTGCTGCACCGCGAGGGCTTGGACGCCTATGTGGTGCGCAGGCTCGGCCTGCCGTTCCGTGACGTGGACTGGACCGTGTGGGGCGATCTGCTCGAGCGGGTGCACTCGCCGCGCGAGACGGTCGAGGTCGCGCTGGTCGGCAAGTACGTCGACCTGCCCGACGCGTATCTCTCGGTCACCGAGGCGCTGCGCGCGGGCGGGTTCGCCTCACGCGCCAAGGTGAACATCCACTGGGTGCCCTCCGACGCGTGTGAGACACCGGCGGGCGCGCAGCAGGCGCTGCGCGACGTCGACGCCGTGCTGATTCCCGGCGGATTCGGCATCCGCGGCATCGAAGGCAAGGTCGGCGCGATCCACTACGCGCGCACCCGCGGCATCCCGCTGCTCGGTCTGTGCCTCGGCCTGCAGTGCATGGTGATCGAAGCCGCCCGCTCGGTGGGTCTGGCCGAGGCCAACTCGGCCGAATTCGAGCCCGGCACACCGCATCCCGTCATCTCCACGATGGCCGACCAGGAACAGGCCGTTGCCGGTGAAGCCGATCTCGGCGGCACCATGCGCCTCGGCGCCTACCCCGCGACGCTGGCCAAGGGCTCGGTCGTCGCCCAGGCCTACGGCAGCGAGCACGTCTCGGAGCGGCACCGTCATCGCTACGAGGTGAACAACGCCTACCGCGACAAGATCGCCGAGAGCGGGTTGACGTTCAGCGGCACCTCGCCGGACGGACATCTGGTCGAGTTCGTCGAGCTGCCCGCCGACGTGCACCCGTTCTTCGTCGCCACCCAGGCGCACCCCGAACTGAAGAGCCGCCCGACCCGGCCGCACCCGCTGTTCGCGGCGCTGATCTCGGCGGCGCTGAAGTACAAGGCGGCCGAACGGCTTCCGGTGGACATCCCCGGCGAAGAACTCGCAGGTGCCACCGAAAAGGCGTAGCGGCGTGCGGGTCGTGCCCGCGGGCGGCGGTCCTCGGCACCGGGGAGTGCCCGCTCCTGCCGATAAGGTCAGGGCATGACCGACGACCGGGCCATGTTCACCGGAGGCGCTGCCGGACCGGGCAGCCACGAATTCGAGATCGTATCCAGCCGGACCGTCTACAGCGGCGCCATTCTGGCGTTGCGGCTCGACCAGGTGTCGATGCCGGGCGGGCGGGTCGTCGAACGCGAGGTAGTCGAGCATCACGGCGCCGTCGCCGTCGCCGCGGTCGATGCCGACGACAACGTGGTGCTGATCAACCAGTACCGCCACCCGATCGGGCAGCGGCTGCTCGAGCTGCCCGCCGGTCTGCTCGACGTGCCCGGCGAGGACCCGCTGCTCGCCGCGCAGCGCGAACTGGCCGAGGAGGCCGGCGTGGCGGCGCGAGAGTGGTCGGTGCTGGTGGATGTGATGCTGTCGCCCGGTTTCACCGACGAAGCACTGCGGGTGTACCTGGCGCGGGATCTGTACGAGACCGACCGGCCCGAGCCGGAGCTGGAAGAGGCCGACCTCGAAGTGGTTCGGATGCCGGTCGACGCGGCCGTGCGGGCGGCGCTGGCGGGCGAGATCGTCAACGCCACCGCGGTCGCGGGCGTGCTCGCGCTGGCGGC
>NZ_BDBA01000271.1 GCF_001612745.1 Nocardia amamiensis NBRC 102102
GCTCGGCGGCCATGATCGATACCTGCGACTTGGAAAGCTTTGTCACGCCGAGTGATTCGACGAGCTTTTCCATGCGGCGGGTCGAGACCCCGAGCAGGTAGCAGGTCGCCACCACACTGGTGAGTGCGCGTTCGGCGCGTTTGCGGCGCTCGAGCAGCCAATTCGGAAAGTAACTGCCCGAGCGCAGTTTGGGGATCGCGACGTCGATCGTGCCGACACGGGTGTCGAAGTCGCGGTGGCGGTAGCCATTTCGTGAGTTCACCCGCTCGTCGGAGCGTTCGCCGTAGCCGGCGCCGCACACGGTGTCGGCTTCGGCGCTCATCAGGGCCTGGATGAACGCCGACATCATATTGCGCAGCAGATCCGGGCTCGCTACGGCGAGTTGGTCCGACAGCAACTTGGACGGGTCGATAGGCTGGACAGAGGTCATCGCGTGAAACTTTCTTCCTTCAGTGACTTGGTAGGTCTGTTGAAGGATCACGCGGTGACCACCTCTACTCGGCTACGACACGCCGATCATCGAACCGGCCGGTCCGATTCCTACACCACTCTGCTGGACGCAACCCGGATCCAAGATCCGGCACCCGGATTACCTACCGAACGTTGCCTGACGCGGCACTAGTTTGCTTGTGCGGTTTCAGCCTTGGATGGGAAGCGGTCCTACTACGAGCTCGTAGAAGTGTCCGTCACGATCCCTGAAGTATAGGCGCGGCCCGCGCCTCCGAGCGGATCGTCTGTACGTCCGTTCGCTGCGTCCTCGGGATCGTTACCGAAGGCGATGCTGGCCTCGCTCAGGCGCTCGATTGCCGCAGTAAACGCCTCTGGTGCGACCCGGATCGCGATGTGGATGGGATGAACAGGTTGCAGCACTCGCACGAATGCAAGCGACCAGCCGTCGAGTACGAGCGAGAACATGTCGCCCGAGTCGTCGCCCGGTGGGCCGTCCGGGACCACGTCTCCCTCACCAAGGATCCCAGCAAGGAAGGTGCCAGCTGCTTCAGGATCCGCGGTGGGAATACCTACATGGTCGATCACGGCGCGCATGAAGACCAGCCTACGACTGTAGGCGCCCGGCCGGGGCCGCCTAGATGATCGATTCCAAGGGGTGTTTTTTACACTGTGCTGGCGCGCGCCGCTGGGCGCTTGGTCGGCGCTGACCGGTCGCGGCGTGGCGGCGAGCGGTGTAAAGCGGCCAGTGTATTCGCAGGCCAGTACGGAAATCCGGGACGGTGTGCGCACCACTTCAGATATCGGCTCCGAGGGCGGCGGCGCACCACAGCGCCGCGTCGCATTGTCGGCCGCGATTCCGACAGCGTCGTCTGACATGCGGCGATCTGCGACCGGTTGAGGGCGCGGCAGCTCAGCCGCGCGCGGCCGGGTCGGGCAGGTCGGCCAGGCCCAGCACCTTGTGCAGTGTCGCAGCCAGCGCGTTCAGGTCGTCGGTGGACACCGCGGCGAAGCGTTCTTCGATACCGGACAGGTAGTGCGGAGCGGCTTCGCGCAGCCGCTGCCTGCCGGTAACGGTGATGCTCACGAAGGCCGAGCGTCCGTCGTCCGGGTTGGGTTCCCGGCGCACCAGGCCGTGGGTCTCCAATTCGGTGACCAGCCGGCTCACCCGGGTGCGGCTCAGCACTACCCGTTCGCCCAGGTCGCTCATCCGAAGGCGTTGTGGTGCATCCAGTTCCAGTAGTACGTCGTACCAGCTCAGCGGCAGCCCTGTGGCGCGGTGCAGGGCGGCGTCGAGTTCGGGTACCAGCGTGGCGTGTACCTGCAGCAGCGCCGCCCAGGCGGCGACCGCTGGGCGAGTTCGGTTCACGGACGTCGGCACAACACCATCATAGCTGATTGCGTGCACGCGCACATATATAATAGCGTGCACACGCACATACATTCTGGTTCGAGAAAGGCATTACGTCATGACCACACTGATCACCCGCGACGAGCTCGCCAAGGAAATCGAAGCCGGATCGGTGACCGTGATCGACGCGCTCGGCGCCGAGTATTACGCCAAGGCACACCTGCCCGGCGCGTTGAACCTGGTCGAAGCCGACGTGGAAACCACAGCACCGCAGCTTCTTCCAGACAAGTCCGGCGCGATAGTCACCTACTGCTCAAACGCATCTTGCCCCAACAGTCAGCAGGTGGCCACCAAGTTGGAGGCCCTCGGCTACACCAAATGTGCGCAAGTACCGCGACGGCATCCAGGACTGGACCGACGCCGGGCTGCCGGTCGAGAGCTGATCGTCCCGCCGCAGATCGTGCCCGGCCGCTGTCGAGCAGCTCCGACGCGCTCGGCCGGGTGGCGCATCCTCGTGCGATGCGATGGTAGACATGAGCGCAAGCATCGAGCTGCCGGCTGGCTGGGAGGCTGAGGTTCGCGGCGCGCCGGTCTCTGCGCATGTGGAGTTGGCCATCAGCGCGCTGCGGCAGCGGGCGGTGGCGTCGTTGTCGCGGCTGCCGGATCCCGCGCCGACGCACTGGCGGCGAGCGCGGCCGCCGACGGGCTGAGGTTCTGTTCCTCCAGGCCGTTCGGTGGCGCGTATGCGCTCGATCATCTATGGCCGTAGCTGGGCATAGATGCCACCGTCGCTGGGCTGGGGCAGCCGAAAAGTGGTCGGCACCGCGACGGGTCGGGCATCGAGCGGGTGTTGTTCGGCCTGGTCGCCAACCGGGCCATGGCCCCGTCGTCGAACTGGCTGCCCCGGACTAGATCTGTCACGACGTGCATATCGATCGGCTGCCCGAGAACAGCACGACGCCTGTTACCGGGCGATGGATTGGCTGCACCAGGTGAAAGACGAAGAACATCAGGTTGGATCGGGTCGCTAGCCTCGCTAGCCTGCTCAACCTGGAGGTGGATCTGTTGTTCTTCGACACCACCTCAACGTATTTCGAGGTCGAAGGCGCTGACGAGCCGATCGCCCGAGACGAGAAGGGTTGCCCGAATCCCGACGCCGCCGCGCACGAGAACGCGGTGGGGTTCCGGACCTGGGGCAAGTCGAAGGATTCACGAGATGACTTGCCGCAGATAGTGATCGAATGGCCGTCATCCGCGACAGGATCCCGGTGCGCTACTGGTGCCGGCCGGGCAACGCCAGCGATCAGGTGCTGATCCGGCAGGTGAAAGACGATATGCGGGACTGGACCCTGTCGAAGACCATCTGGGTCACCGACCGGGGCTTCTCCTCCGCCGAGAACCGCCGCTACCTGCGTCAAGTCGACCACCATTACAACATCGTGGAGAAACTGCGCTCCGGGTCGGCCGAAGTCCAGGCCGCGATGTCGCGGCAAGGCCGCTACCTCGACATCACCCGGCAACATGCGGGTCAAGGAAGCCCGGGTCAGCGAGACGGAACGGTTCGTGATCTGCTACAACCTCGAATCGGCCGAGCGTGACGCCACCACCCGCGACCAGCTCGTCACCGCACTACGAGAAATGATCGACGGCAGTGACGAATTGAGCGACTTCAAACGCGGTGAGTTGCGCGGCCGCATCGCCGCCAAGCCTGGGTTGAACCGGTTCCTGCGTGTCACCGCCGGCGGGAAGCTGCGCGTCTATGCCGCGAAGATCGAGGCCGAAGTCAACTTTCGACGGCAAATACCTACTGAGATCGTCGGATCCGAAGCTGTCGGGCGAGGACATCGCGGTCGGTTTCAAGCTCCTGGAAGTGGAACGACGCTGGCGCGACATGAAATCCGTCCTCGATCTGCAACCGGTCTACCACCGACTCGAAGCACATCCGCGCCCATGTCATCTTGTGCTGGCTGGCGTTGCTGCTGGTCCGCATCGCCGAAACCCGCACCGGCACCACCTGGCCGGCCATCCGCCGCGAACTCGACCGCCTCCACATCGGAACCTTCGCCGGCACCTTCCGCCGCCTCACCGACCCTACCAAGTCGCAACGCGACCTGCTCACCCGACTCGGCGCCCCCACACCCAAACAGATCGTCGAACTCACCCCAACGCCCCGCCCGCACTGATACCCGCGCCTAGAGACACGAACTCCAGGTGCGCATCTCCATGTCACCACAGCCCAGGCCATAATTCATCGCTCCAGACCCTCGGAACTCTGCGAAACCCCGGCCAATCGCTCCGAACTTCGTCCCGGTCGGCCCGCGGGAAGGCCGTGACCCACCCTGTTTGTTGGCCCAACTGACTGAAACCGTTTGCGTGACGATCAAGCCGATGCAAGGAGAGGCTGATCTCGTAGGGCTAATAATCAGTGCGCTGGCTCGATTGATTTGCGTGGCATACACCAGCCGCGCTATCTACTTGGTGGAATCTCCCCTGAGCCACGCTTGATGAGTTGAACGGGAAGGGTGGTGGAGTGGCGCGGGGAGGTGTCACCGTTAATGCGAGCAAGGAGCCGCTCCGTTGCAACTCTGCCCATTTCGGTGATGTCGTGCGTGATCACGGATACCGGTGGATGCAGCATGTCGGCGAGAGCGAAGTCGTCGAAGCCGACAAGCGCTCGATCGTTACTGAGGCCGCGCTCATGCAGGGCCCGGATGGCGCCGAACGAGAACTGGTTGCTCAGTGTGAAAAGCGCGGTCGGTGGGTCTGCCAAATCGAGTAGCTCATCAGCTACGACCTTTGCTTCAGCTGCTCCCTCGACGTCGAGACGGATGAGTCCATGGTCGAACCGGAGTTGATGGGCCTCGAAAGCCGCGTAATAGCCGCGGAGACGCTCCGAGACGGGTATACAGCGATGCGGATGCGCCGATAACGCCAATGCGCCGGTGCCCGATTCTCAGCAGATGTTCAGCTGCGGCGTAGCCACCGCCAAATGAATCGGTCAGCACAGAGTCCGCGGCGATTCCCATTGGTGGGCGATCGATGAACACGAGCGGCAACCCTGCCGCTTGTTCCGGTCGAAGGTAGGACTGATCCACGCCAGTCGGGACAACCAACAGTCCGTCGACCCGCCTTGACGATAGCGCAAGTAAGGTAGCCTTCTCCCGCTCCGTCGAGCGCGAAGTGGCGGTGACAACCAGTAGCTCGTGCCGCTCCGCGATTTCATCGATACCGCAGATCAGCCTATCGAAGAACCGAGTAGAGGATTCCTTCAAGACGAGACCGATCGTGCTGGTGCGGCTACCTTGGCGCAAACCGCGGGCAAGTTCATTGCGGCGGAAACCCAGTTCCTCGGCGGCGGCAAGGATCCGGTCGGCAACGGCAGGGGAAGCACCGCCCTCGCCGTTGAGGACCCTGGAGACGCTCTTGATGCTTACACCAACTTGGTCGGCAATAGCCTTCATCGTGGGCCGCACCGACTGCCGCTGTGCCGGCCGACTCATCGCTCCTCCAAAACATTTGCCGTGATTCGACCGCGCCTCAGGTCCTACCAGATGGTAGCGGCTTCTCGGCGACTCGTCAATGAGCGTTGACGCCACGCATCATCGACTCTTCACCCTCCCGTACCGAGACGGACCGGTTCGGTCTGCTTCGGGTCTGTCGCGGTGGCTGCTGGCGGATGGGGTGCGCAACGATGGTCAGCCGATGGTGCGCCGGCTCGACACGGCCCCCGGGGTTGAACCGGCGGAGTTCACGGTGGTCGATAGCATTAACGACCGCATGTGGTAGATGCTGCCGTGGTCGGGGAAGGGTGGTCGATTACGTCAACGTTGATGAGATTGCGTGTACGGTCTTCGTGCTCGATAGGCAGTCGGTGATCATTGAGGACAGTTCATAGTTCTGGCACTCCACGGATTTGTCCGGGCTGGTTGGTCTGGTGTCGGTACAGTGCTGCTGCTACTCCGGCGCGGGAGGAGATGCCCAGCTTAGTGAAGATCCGTGCGAGGTGCTTCTCTACGGTCTTGGGGCTGATGAACAGTTCTGCGGCGATCTCGCGGTTCGTGTATCCCTGGACGATCCGGTCGGCGACGCCGCGCTCGCGTTCGGTCAAGGTCGGCGGATGCCCCGGTTCGATGGCGGCGGGCTGGCGCCGTACGCGTCGTCCGAGGTTTCGGAGTTCTTTCGCGGTCTCATCGCGCAGCCGTTCAGCTCCTGTGTCGTGGAAGATGGTGTGGGCCCGCTCGAGTTCGTGGATTGCCGCTGCGAGCTGACCGTCCAGCCCAAGGCTTCGGCCAGCAAGGAGCTGACAGCGACCAGCCCAGATTGGCAGCTCGACCATGTCGAAGCACTCGGCGGCTTTCTGGGCAGCCGCTGCGGCCGCCGTGAAGTCACCTACCGCGTGATGAATGCGGGCTCGGGCGAAGTTCGCACCTCCTTCGCGGGAAGTCCCTACCGAAGTTTCTTCCATTTGCCGGACCACTTTTTCGGCCGCATCGATCCGGCCTACAGATAGTTCAGCCGTGACCAGCGTCTGCCGTACCAACGTGCGGTTAGTGGGAGGCACATCCGAGAGTTCGAATCCGCCGATGGACAAGATCTCCTGGCGACCGCGTTCAGTTTCGCCCGCTTCGATGAGCGCTTCACCGTAACACGCATGCGCAAGCCAGGCGAAGACCGCATCCGGCTGCCGATCGGCAGCCTGCACTGCGGCACGGCCTGCGGCCACTGCCGCCGGCAGTTCGCCTCTCAATGTCTCGACCCAGCACAGCAAGCTCTCCGCTGCCTGGAGCAGCTGATCATTCTGCAATAGCAGTGCCGCTTCCACGGCGGTCTCCGCGGCATACCGGGCGTCATTCAACTGTCCGAGATTCAGCTTTGATACGGCCACGCCAAGGGTGAAGCGGCTGAAGGCGTAACCGTTGCCGGTGGCTCGGCTGGCACGTACCCCGCGTTCGGCGTGGCGACCTGCGGCGCGGAAGCGGTCGGCGGACATCTCCGCGGCCATCAGATCCGCGAGCGCATCGAGCAATACTGGGTCGAGGTGGATCTCACGTGCGTCCAAACCATCTGCGGCCAGGTCGATCAGTTCCTGTGCCTCGGCGACGCTCCCTCGGTAGCTGGTATACCACGCCAGAGTTGAGGTCGCAGCAATCAGCAACGTCGGCTCGCTGAGGTCTTCCGCCTGCGTGCGAGCCTGCGTAGCAATATCGACGGCCTCCTCCCACCGGCCCATCATCAGACGGTTCTGGGCGAGTTCCAAGCGCAGCGCGACCGCGTCAGCGCTGCCTGGGGCAGCCTTTTCGAGCGCTGTTGTGATGAGGTGGCGGGCTTCTTCGGCCCGTCCCAATCCGTGGTCGGTGCGCGCGATCATCACGATAACTCGTATCCGATCACTGTGCGCGCTGGAAGGAACAAGCTCCAGCACCTGCTCGAGAGTCGCGCGGGTCTCGAGCAGACTGCCGGAGGAGGCGAGCGCGATGGCCAGTGAGAATGCCAGCGGCAATCGCTGCTCTACCCTGCCCGTTTCGGGAAGTAGCCGGAGGGCGGCTTTGAACCAGCCAGCAGCCGCGGCGGGAGCATGGGCTGCCACAGCATGTCCCGCCTCGGTCAGGATCGTCACGGCCTCCTCGTCGCCGATACTTGCCGAGCGCTCGATGTGGTGGGCTCGTGCGCCAAGCGCCGCGCCGCGCCGAGTCAGTGCATGTGCCGTCCGCTTATGGGCGCCGAGCCGCCAGCCGGGCATCGTGCTGTCGTAAACCACGCGACGCACGATCGGATGCCGGAACCGGAACGACCCCGCCACATCGCACACCCGGACGAGGTCGGCCGTGACCAGCGCGTCAAGGCATTCCAACACGGTACTGTGGTTGGTGGCTGCGGTATCGGTCACCAGATCCACATCGAACGGGTCGCCCACGACTGCGGCGG
Organism: Nocardia amamiensis NBRC 102102; assembly: GCF_001612745.1. GTDB lineage: Bacteria > Actinomycetota > Actinomycetes > Mycobacteriales > Mycobacteriaceae > Nocardia > Nocardia amamiensis. The sequence continues at coordinate 7,724 of NZ_BDBA01000271.1, forward strand.
CTTGAAGCACCTCGAGCGCGGACGAAGACAGAACGGCTAGTTCCTGCGCGAGCGTTGCACGCACTGCGGCGGGGATACTGGTCTCGTGCTCGTTATCGCGTTGTGATGCAGCCTTTGGCGCTGAACTGTTTCGCGCCATCCGTGCAAGTTGCTCGAGGTAAAAAGGGTTCCCGCCGCTCTCGAGATGCAATGACCGGACGAAAGCCGATTCCGGTCGATGTCCCAACAGTTCACTTGCCTCCCCGATCGTCAGCGGTACCAACTTGAGCTCGCGCAGGAGATCGTCGCGCACCGCTTGCGCGACGGCATCGAGCAGCCGCCGCGGTGCCTGCAGTGGGCGATAGGCCAGCGCCAGCACCACGCCGGGCACCGGGCGCCGCAGCAGGAAACCGATCAGCTCCACCGACGCCGGGTCGGCCCAGTGCACGTCATCGAACGCCAACACCAACGGTCGATCCCGGACACATCGCTCAAACGCAGCCCCAACAGCGCGATGAAACTCGAACCGCTCCACCTGAAGTTGGCTCGCGAGCCGGCCGCTGCGTCCCGCCAGCGACGGCAGTATGGCGCCGAGCTCGGCCACGTTCTGCGGCCCCAGGTCTGCGATGACCTCAGCTTCCAGTGTCCGGAATCGTTCATCGAGCGCGTCGATGACCAGACCGTAGGGCACGTCCTGCTCGAACTCGGACCCTCGCCCGGCCAAGACGTCGAAACCCAATGCACCGGCACGTTCACACAGCTCACCGAGCATGCAAGTCTTACCGATCCCCGGTTCACCCAGCACCGCCACAGCATCCGCCGAGCCCGACAGGGCGCCAGACAGCACCTGCTGCATGCTCAGCAGCTCAGTTGTCCTACCAACCAGTTTCGCAGCTGCATCTGCACTGGTCGTCATCGACGAGCCCGAACGACGTCGTGATGACGCAAACCGATCCGCCCCCTTTCCACTGCTACCAGCAAGCGCGCCGGTCCAGACCCCTGTAGGCCATACCTCAGACACTTCAAAATCCTCTGCACTTCTCCGGCCGTGCCGGATGTCAACGTTGACTCAGCTCACCGCATCTCTCACCTTTCGGTCAAATCGCGGCCCCCAACTGCGAGAATGTCGTGGAATGGAACCGCCGCCCGCCCAGAAGCGGAAGCCGTCGGAGCTTGGGCGCGAACGCAAGCAGAAATACCAGACCGGCGGTACCGGTTGGTTCGATACGGGTAGAACACGCGAGCGTTCCGCGCCCCGAAGGTTGCCAGTTGAGCTCCGGTCGATTTGCTTCAGATGGCATTCTCGTTCAGGCCGCTGGTCACACACTTCTGGCGGCCGGCAGAGACCCTCTTTCTCGCGGGGTCCCACCAGGGCTACCCCGCTCGAAACAACATAGTAGATCATATTGTTCCTGCCCACGGGCTCTCCTTGCTCAGAGCCATGCCCCCGGTTCGGCATGGTGGTGGGTCATAGTCAAGTCTGCGCCCCTAGGTATATCGGCCGCATCGGTACTCGCGCGGTTCACGATCTCGACGCGGCCCTTCCCGCGGCTTTGGAGCGGCCCCCTCCCCGATTGCCGCCGTCGGTTGGCACGGCGCGATGGGATGGCAGTCCCCCACCGACAGCGCGATGGGGAGAAGCTGACGATTTGGCTGACGCCGTCAAGCTCGCCAGTCGATTGGATCATGGCGAGCGAGGATCAGCCTCACCCGGTAACGGAGCCGTCTGCTCCTCCCCCTTGGTGCTGGGTTGCGTCTTCCGTCCACCTCGCACACGGGATTTCGCCATCAAGCTTGCAGCCGGGTGGTGGCAGGTGCAATAGCCGTACCGGTAGGCATTTCCCCCATACCACTTTGGCCGAAGACGTGCGAGCGTCACATTGTGGCCAATTCGATGCCGCATCTGGCAAGACGGTTCAACCCTGCAGTTTGCATCTGTTCGCCTACGGATGCATCGATGCTGGCCGTGGAGTTATGACACCCGCGGGTTTGCACAGGACACGAGTGGTCAGCGTCAGAGGCCTCAGCCGACGAGCACGCCAAACATTCATTTGGACGCGGCGCGCGAACACCTGCTCGGTGAGGTACACGCAACCGCTCGGCCGGAGTACGTCAATCAACGCACAATACCGAATCACCTATTGCGCCCCATTGCCAATCTTCGTTGCATTACTGTTCTGTCGTCTGGAGTCTCGTCTTGACAACGCCCCAGTTTCCGCCTCGCAGCCCGGCCTACACGAACGTTTATCCCGTCAAGCACGGTTCGCCGGTCGGCGCCACTGGGCCCCGGGTCGCGCTGTATTCGACGGCGTACGCAACGGATCCTCACCAAACCTACCGCGCGATGCGCCGCGAGTACGGATCGCTCGTTCCGGTGGAGCTGTCGCCCGGTGTGCCAGCTACCTTGGTGATCGGGTACCACACGGCGCTACGCATTCTCAACGACCCCGAGCATTTCCCGGCCGATCCGCGCACCTGGCAGAAGGGCATTCCCGGCGAGTGCCCGATCCTGCCGATGCTGGAGTGGCGGCCGAACGCGCTGCGCAGCGCGGGCCTGGAACACCTGCGCTACCGGCAGGCGAACGTGGCGAGCATCGCGGAGATCGATCTGCACGCCCTGCACAGCACCGTCGAGCGGATCGCCATCCCGCTGATCAACGCCTTCTGTGAGGACGGCGCCGCGGATCTGATCAGCCAGTACGCCTTCCCGCTCAGCTTCGCGGTGCTCAACTCCATGCTCGGCTGCCCGCCGGATATCGGGCAGCAGGTCGCGACCGGCATGGCCGCCATCTTCGAAGGCGTCAACGCGGACAAGGGCAACGCCATGCTCACCGACGCGCTGTTCGAGCTGGTGCAGATGAAGCGGAAAGAACCGGGCGACGACGTCACTTCCCGGCTGTTGCGGCACCCCGCGAACCTGGACGACGTGGAGATGATCCACCAGCTGGTCACCTTGTACGGCGCGGGCATCGAGCCGCAGCAGAACCTGATCGTCAACACCCTGCGGCTGATGCTCACCGACGACCGGTTCGCGGGAAACTTTCTCGGCGGCAGCCTTTCGACCCGCGACGCATTGGACGAGGTGCTGTTCAACGACCCGCCGGTGCACAACTACTGCGTCAGCTACCCGAAGCAGCCGATCCTCATCAACGATGTGTGGTTGCCCGCGCACCAACCGGTCGTGATCAGCATGGCCGGCTGCAACAACGACCCCGCAGTCAACAACGGTGAACACACCGGCAACCGCGCTCATCTCGCATGGGCTGCGGGGCCGCACGCCTGCCCCGCCAGGTCGGTGTCCTACCTCATCGCTCAAGATGCTATCGACCAGTTGCTCGACGCCCTGCCGGAAATGCAACTAAAAGTTGCGGCAGACGAACTGACCTGGCGGCCCGGTCCATTCCATCGCGCCTTGGTGTCTCTACCCGTCGTCTTCCCAAAATCCGCTCCGTACGCAACTTTTCTTACGCTCGCGTCACACTCAGCGCCGTAGTGCGATCTACTGGGAGCCGTCCTACACACTCGATGCTCTCGTCCCCATGAACCTTTCGGCGGCGAATGCGTCAGCAGACCTACGAGCCTCTTCCGAGTTCGTCTCCGCTGAACAGGGAGTACGACAGCACCCCTCGCAGCGCAACCCAGGCACCACTCGCGATCAATCAACGCCCGATCGACCCAAGAGGCGGATCGTAGTCGTATCCCCGCATACCACGCAGTCCGAAGGCATAGAAAATTCGCATCGATACACTGCCAGTCAAAGGACGGGAACTACTTATGAAAAGTCGCGTACTGTCCTTGCATGGCTGAGAATACTGCGCTCATCGTCTCGGCTGAGGACGCAGGCCTGTCCGTACAGTCGGTGGCCGACGCAGCAGGGAGTGCTGGAGAACCTGTCCCGCTTACCGAACGAGCCCGCCTTGCTGCCTTCCGTCTCCGCAACAGTTTCATGGGGGACTGTGGATAGCTCCTCTGTCAAGCCGTGGTGAGCTCGCTCGGGTGCTGGTCTGCGAGCATGGCGCGGAAGACAACGTCGGAGACGCTTGAGGATTCGGAGGGCTCTTCCCCGATCTCCGCCAGCTTTGCGCCGTGCAAGTAGTGCTCGCGCGTCCGGATGGCAGCGAGCTCGGGTGAGTGCAATGCGGTGGGGGCAGCGTTGAGCTGACGACACGCCCGGCGGTGTCTGGCCACCAAGGCCACGACGCGACTGCGATCGTTTCTGTCAGTCGAGGTTGCGTCCCGCCCCTCACCGAACGCCGAGCCCGTCCAAAGCCGTGAGTAGCGTACCGGTGCAACAATTCTCGCACCGTCTGTGGATGACAGCCCAGCTCGCCCGCGATCTGCGCAGTAGACTTTCCGTCCCAACTCGCCGTGGTCATCCGGTCCCGCCGGATCCAATCCCCAGGGGCATGACGAGCTGCAGCAAGTTTGCGAATCGTTGCTCTCCCCCAGCACATCGCGCGG
>NZ_BDBA01000272.1 GCF_001612745.1 Nocardia amamiensis NBRC 102102
GGCTAGCGGGAACAAACACCCACGCAATCCTCGCCATGCCCGACCTGTAAGTGCCTGTGAACGAACTGCTCATTTTCCGGGTTCGGGGCGAGCTGCTTTCGGCGTGGTCCGTGAATTCGAGCGGGGTGGTGCGTCGTTCGTCGCGGATCATGGTTCGCCAGACCAGGTCGGCGAGGCGTCGTTTGAGGCAACGTTTTGCCTCTCTCGATGATTTGCCCCTGAGCGATCTTCTTGTCGTAGTAGTTGCGTCCGGCGCTACCGCGCATGCGGATCTGAATCATCGCGATGGTGTGTAAGGCGGAGTTCAGTTCTCGATCGCCGTGGCGAGACAACCGATGCCGCGTCGAGTCCGCGCTGGCGACCTCGATCGGCGCGGTACCGGTGTAATTGGCGTAGGCAGCGGCCGTCCCGAATCGGCGTACGCGGCCGGTGCGACCGATGATCCGGGCAGCCATCACCGGCCCGATCCCGGGAATCTCGCGCAACGTGGTGCCGTGCACGTTGAGCAGTTCATCCATCGCCGAGGCGTTCTGCGCGAGCTGGGCGTCGTAGCGTTTGATATCGGCGACCAGGTCCTTCGCCAGGGTTTTGCGTACTCGATCAGTCGCGGTGACCGGGCGCAGACCGCGCAGGACCGTCGCAACTCTCGACGCGGTCAAGTCGGTGGGTACGCCGCCGGGCAGCAACTCACGCAGCAGTGCATGCAGCTGGTTGACCGATCGAGTCCTGCTGCTGGACAGGTTCTTTCGACGTTCATCGAGCAGCGCAAGGGAATTGGCATGGGCTTCCGCGTACATGGGACGGGCATCTCCGTGCAGCGCCGCGACAGTCGCCGCGGCGGCGGCGTCGATACGGTCATTCTTGCGGCGCCCACCACGGGAGAGCTGGCGGACCCGCGCCGTCGCAGCTGGTGCTACATCCACTACGCTCTCGCCCATAGCGACCAGCCACAGCGCCAGGTGGTGACCGAGTCCCTCGGCGCTCTCCACAGCCCAGCTGCGTTCGGTCCACTGCCGCGCCCATGCCAGCAGCCTCCGATAGCCGGCGAAACTCGCCTCGATCCGGATCGAACCGAGATCAGAATTTGATGCCGGATCGACAGCGGGTGCAGTGTGAGTGGACTTGTGCGGATCGATGCCGATCAGCATCATCAGATTCGGTTCCTCGTCTCGTCGGATGGGAATCCACGGCCGACATGTCGACTTCAAGAACCTCTCACAGCAGCTTGTTGTCACACCTCTGTCGAGTCAGACCGTGAACGGAGACCGGAAGGGTAGACACATCACGGGCGAGTCAACCACGAGGGCGACAGACGGTTCACGAGTCAGCCCGCCGGTCTCCTACGGCACGCTACGAGGCAGCTGACCCCGACCACGAACCGCTGCAACCAGATAAGTCGACGGTTCAGCAGCTCATTCGTTTGTGTCCAGCTGGACGGAGCGAGATCGGTCGGCATTTCCCGATACCGCTTACGTCGCAGAGGTGGAAGAATGCGGGCCTTTGTCATTTTTCCACCTGCCTACAAAAGCCTACGGATCCCACGGGTCAGGTCCGCCGTTCGGATCCAGGGTATCGAGGTTTGATATCCGCCTACTCGATCGCATCAGCTCCCGGAGATGGTCAGCGTCGTTCTGATTCTCGAAGTATGCCTGGGCTGCGGCTTGGTGCTCCAAAGCCAATCGCCGCCCAACATGCTGACGGACGTCTCTGCCTGCGTTGCGCCAATCATCCGGGGCGATCGCGCTTCTGAGGCGATGTTCATCGTCCACCAGGGCGGTCCCGCTCGGCCCTGACTTCTCGAAAAGCTTCTGAACGAACGGATGATCGTCAGATACCGGGTTCATCGGGGCGGTGGAGTGGCGTACTAAGTTGTCCGCCGCGACCACGGCCTGCGCTGCGAACGCTGGATGCGCGGCGACGCCGACGTGGTTCTCCACCGCACGCGCTGCGGCGACGGCCTTCTGCAATGGTGCGAAGCCGAAGAGGTTCTGCGACATACTGGCCTTCTGGACAGCTGCCGCACGTTGAGCATCGATCACCTGCTGGTGGGTGGCATTCATGGCCAACAGGATCGGAGCGATCATCGAGTCCGGGACTTTACTATCGCCCAGGCCATCGAGGACATTGGCGACGCCCAGAGCAGACCTGATTCCGCCATTCACTCCGTGCAGTCGCCCCGCAGCCTTGAGCCGCCAGTTCGCACGGGCGTCATGGTTGTACTCGTGCATCTGCTGCAGCATTGGAGCGGTGGCGATACTGGCCAGATCCCGCCGCTTCTTTCCGCGAGCCAGTGGATTCAACGGGTTCACCGTCCGAGCAGAGAGCCACGCGGTGGCTGGCGACATGTTGATGGTGTTCAACGCAGCCGCGCCGCTGATCAGCGCACTTCCGGGCATCGAGCCCTTGGCCTGTGACCCGCCCATGCCGAGTGCGGTTCCCCCGCCACCTCCACCACCGCTGGCGCGCGGCGGCCCTTGGATCGCCGACGCGAAACGGTTCGCCACCCAGTCGTTCCCCCTGCTCAGACTCAGATCGAGCCTACGCAACTGCGAAATCGCGATGGCCTCGACGGCACCCGCGATGACGATCACCGCTATAACCTGCCCGCGAGCCTGCTGGAACAGATTGCCCAGGAACAGCACATACACGCCGAGAAAGATGGTGAACACCGCCATTCGCGCCGCGGCAATTAACCCCTCGACGACATTGCGCACCAAGAACGTCTGCGTCGGCCCGTAGACGAAGCCACCCGCCGCGAATCCGAAAATCGTCATGAAGCAGTGATAGACCGCATCCATGGCCGCTTTCATCACCTTGACAGCCAGGAACACCCCGAACACCAAGAGGATTCCGCCGCACAGTAACAGGAACATTCCGGTGCCGACCTGTCCCATGGTCGGATCGCTGGCTTTGGCGTGTGCGGCCGCGTCGCCGCACACCTTCATCCCGTTCTTCACCCGATCGTCGTCGCCCGCCCGCATCCCCGCCGTCCACGCGGCGCGGCAGCTCGGATTCTCGTCTACCACGTGCCCGAAATTCCAGACCTGCACCGGACGCCGTGCGAAGTTGTCGGCGAGATCTTGCTGCATCGTCGCGAGCAGCTGCGCCGGATTCGGGCTCGCGTTGCCGTTCAATCCCGCGGCTACCGAGATGCCCACATCCCTGCCCTGGGCCAGCAATCCGTGGGAGGACAGCACCTCCGACAGTGGGTCGGCCAGGAACACCGGTCCGAGGATCGCCACTCCAGCCATGGTCACGACCTGTATCGCGGCCTTCGCGTGATACCCGCGCGCGATGAACCACGCGACGAAGAACGCACCGATCGTCGCCGCCGTCACCAGCATGATCGGCGTCGCGATCTGACCGGTCAGCGCATCCGCGACACCACGCAGCGCCGCGGCGAACCAATCCATCCAGCGAAAGCTCAGCGCGTAACCGATCAGCCAGATCGCCGAGGTCACGATGGCCATGTAACCGATGAACTCCAGGCTGATTAGAGTCCATATGATCGTGTTCACGGGATCTAGCACGCCCCCGCGATCGACTACGAACTGATATTCCGAGAGCGTGACACCCGATGAGTCGCGTACATTCATCCAGGCCAGCGCGAGGTTAGCCGAGGACTCCTCAGTCTGCGCACAGGCCACTGCGCCAACGACTCCAGGACAGACCAGAAAAGTGAAGAGGGTCGACAGAATCGCGAGACCGCGGCGCGCCACCGCGGTGGCTACGAGACACGTTCGGCAACACAACAGAACCGCCCACAGCTTTGCCATCGAGCAGGCACTGCCGCTGGCCCACGTATAGCCTTCCGCCGCGCTCGACACGATAGCCGAGTGCCACGCCCACGCACTGGCCGCTGGTTGCGACGGATCATGGTCGCCATGCCCAGCCGATCTATCGGCGCCCCAACACTTCATCACGCTTGCCCTCGTAAACCTTCGGTCCGGTAGGCGCATTGACCAGGACGCCTCGCAATGCCTTGCCTGAACATGTCGGATCCCATCAAGACTCCCCCAGAGAATCTTTCGTCCGACGGAGAGCCGATATTCCCATGCCTCAGCGGCCGACAGGTATGGGGGAAATTCCTACCCTAGCCTCAATACTGTTTACTTAGACCGTGTCTCATGGGGACTGTAATTTCTTCGGCTGGTCCGAAAATATCCCTCGGTGACCATCGTTCGGGAGGTTGAGCCGCCCCCGATTAATGAGACCATTTGGTATTAGAGCCCTGTTTTGGCCTGGTGAGGGCCGAGAAGGGACACTGTGGATCATGGCAGGACCAAGCGGCATTCCGCGGAGGACATCGTGCGGAAGCTGCGCCGTGCCGACGAGCTGACCGCCGCCGGTAAGACCGGTGAGGAGGCTGCCGCCGAGATCGGGGTGTCGGCGGCCACGTTGTACGACTGGCGACGCCAGTACGGTGGCGTGGACACCGACGCGGCGAAAGAGCTCAAGGAGCTGCGAGAGCAGAATGCCCGCCTGAAGCGGTTGCTCGCGGACGCCGAGCTGGAGAAGGACGGGCTGCGGGAGATCGCCAAGGGAAAATTCTGAGCCCAGCGGCCAAGCGCCGTGCCGTGGACATGCTTCGAGAGTGCAAGCGCGTGTCGGAACGGTTCGCGTGCAAGGTTGTTGGGCTGAATCGGTCGACCTATCGGAGGGTGCCGATCAAGGACACCCCGACCGATCCGGACGCCGGTTTACGGGCGTGGCTGCGTTCGTACGCGGTCAAACATCCCGGGCACGGGTTCCGCCGTGCCTGGGCTGCCCTGCGGTTCGACGAGGGCGCGAGCGTCAACATCAAGAAGGTTCACCGGCTCTGGCGCGAGGAGGGCCTGCAGGTCCGTGAACATCACCCCCGCAAGCGGGCCGGTGTTTCCTCGGTCCCGCCGGTCGAGGCTGATGCCCCGAAGGTGGTGTGGGCGTCGGATTTCCAGTTCGATTCCACCACCGACGGTCGGGCGGTGAAGATCGCGTCGATGATCGACGAGCACACCCGCGAATCGCTGCTGCACTTGGTGGAGCGGTCGATCACCGCCGAGCGGCTGGTCGCCGAGCTGGAGAAGGTGTTCGCTGCCACCGGCGGCCCGCCGAGGGTGTTACGGATGGACAACGGTCCGGAGATGATTTCGGCTGCCCTGCAACGGTTCTGCGCCGACAGGATCGGGATTTCCTACATTCCGCCGGGCACGCCCTGGAACAACGGGTTCGTCGAATCGTTCAACCGGCGGCTGCGGACCGAGTGCCTCAACCGCAACCACTGGACCAGTCTGCTCGAGGCCCGGGTGGTGATCGGCGATTTCAAGGCCGACCACAACCACGACGGCATTCGGCGCTGGGCTACAAGACGCCGGCCGAGCACGCTGCGGCCTGCACCCACACCCACCACCCGGTGACCTGCGGGACCAACTGAACACGGAACGAAATCACCTGGCTCTATTCCCAGGTTGATCCGGCCCCCTGAGAGTGAGCCGCTCTTACAAGAGTCGAGACTCTGGTTGGGTGGCGTGTGCCACAGCATCTCATACTCGTCGGGGCTGAGGTGGCCGAGGTAGCTGTGGAGGCGTTCGGCATTGTAGAAATTATCGATCCAGTCGGCCATTGCGATGGTCAACTCGAGGCTCGTGGGCCACTTCCTCGTGTTCAGCAACTCTGTTTGCATTCGCCCCCAGAACGCCTCGATGGCAGCGTTGTCGAAGCAGTCGCCAACGGTTCCGAAGGAGGGAATCAGATCGTGCCGGCGAAGGTTCTCTCCGAACGACCAGGATGTGAACTGAGTACCGTGGTCGACATGCAATATAGCGCCGTGGTATCTTTTCCGTTCCCGGACGGCCATATTCACCGCATTATTGACCAGAGCTGTGTCCGGGACTGTAGAAAACGACCTCCCGACAACCTTTTTGCTGAAGCAATCGAGAGTCGCGCAGCAATAGACCTTTCCATCACGAGTGGGATGCTCGGTGATGTCCGTGCACCACAGCTCGTTCGGCTGGTTCGCGACGAACACGCGGTTCACCAGGTCCGATGGCGTATGAACACCCAGCAGATTCGGTTTCCGTCCCTTCTGGAGCGGCAGACCCGAGAGCTGCAACTCACATGATCGAGTGGATCAGCTTATGATTAACCACCATGTCGCACTCGCTCAGCAACGCCGCCTGAATTCGCCGCCGACCGTATGTTCCGCGAGAACGCAGGTGAATCTTGCCGATCTCGTCGGCCACAATCGTTCGCCGCAGGAACCGAATCGATACCGCTGGCTTGCGCAAGCGATGAAAAGTGGTTCGGTTCAGTCCGACGATACGGCAGGCCGCTCGGCCAGAATGCCCACGCGCGATCAGCCTTTCGACGATCGCGTATTTCCTTTTGGGGAGATCACCACCTGCTCGTAGAACAGTTCACACGCGTCTCGGGTGAGTTTCAACTCGGCCTCCAACTGGGCAATTCGGCGATGCGCGGAGGCCAACTCGTCTGCCTCGACGCTCGGCACGCCCTCACGGACTCCCGCATCGACCAGTGCCTGAGCCTTCCATTTGAACAGCGTCGCTGCGGAAATCCCTGTCTCAGCAGCGATCTCAGCGACCCGTTCCCCAGCACGCAGTCGCACACACACCTGCCGGCGCACGGACTGCGGATACGATTTCGGCATCATGACCTCCTGACGGTCAGTCTGCCTCAACTCTCACAAGGGCGGTCTCCCGACCGGGGGCCGGATCAGGTGGTCTCGTAATCGGGGACCGCTCATCAGGGCTTCCGGCGGTCCCTATCCGGGACAGGCTGTGATGTGAGATGGCTCGCCGATTCGGTGATGTTCCTTGCTGTGAGGTATATTCGTCTCGTCAACTACAAGCGATCAGTAGCAGGCGCGAATACCCCCAATCAAGCCCCGACCGACACAGCCCGGCCCGGGGCTCGATTGGTTGTTCGGCGCATTATTCGCAACCGGATGGTCGACGCAGTGCTTCGCAGTGACACGCTCCATGAAATGGCCGACCAGCCGACGCTGGCCCGTGTTCCTGCGTTCCGCATAATTCCGGTTGTCTGGAGTCCAGATTTGTGCCCTGACCTGGCCGGACATGGAGAAACGTGCCTAGAGACCGTGTCTCTAGGCGCTGGCATCCCCGCTGGTCAGGGCGCTGGGGTGAGTTCGACGATCTGCTTGGGAACGGGGATGTCGAGCTTGGCGAGCAAGTCCCGTTGAGGCTTGGTCGGCTCGGTCGCGCGCCGGAACAGCCCGGCCGGCCCGGTGAAGGTGCCGACATGCAACCGGTCCAGCTCCCGGCGCGTGGTTAACCATGTTGTCGTGGTGGTGGTTTCGATGATCCGGATCATCAACAGTGCCAGCCAGCACAACACGACGTGGGCGCGGATGCGTTCCTCGAGACGGTGATAGACCGGCCGCAGATCGAGGATCTGTTTCATGTCCCGCCAGCCGCTCCCTGCCCGAGCGCATCTTCTCGCCGATGATGTAGTGGTGATCGCCCTGCCGCAGGTAGCGGCGGTTCTCCGCGCTGGAGAAGCCGCGGTCGGTGACCCATACGATCTTCGACAGCGTCCAGTCCCGCATGTCGTCTTTCACCTGCCGGATCAGGGCGGAGTCCGAGGCGTTGCCGGGCCAGGACCAGCAGCGCACCGGGATCCCGTCACGGGTCACCGCCATCCCGATCACGATCTGGGGCAGGTCGTCTCGGGAGTCCTTCGACTTGCCGTAAGCGCGGAACCCGCCGGACTTCTCGCTGCCGCTGCCGCTGCCGTCGGCACCGTCGTCACCACCGGCGACCGGGTGGCCTCGTTCGTCACGAGCGACCGGCTCGTCAGCGCCGGTCTCGAAATACGTGGACGTCGTGTCGAAGAACAACAGATCCACTTCGAGGTTCAGCAGGTTCGCGACCTGGTCGAACACCTGTCGTTCCAGGTCGTCGGTCACCGAGGCCAGCCAGTCCATCGCCCGGTAGCAGGCGTCGTCGTCGGTCTCGGGCAGCCCATCGATGTGAACGTCGCGGTTGACCCACTCGGCGGCAGCCAGTTTCGACGACGGGGACAGGGCCCGGTTGGCGACCAGGGCGAACAGGGTGCGTTCGGTAGCGGTCATGTCGCGGGGTCGGCCACGCCGGGGCTGGCCCAGCCGGGACACGATCGTCTCCATGCCGAGGCGCTTCCATAGGTGGTCGAGGACGTAGGTTCCGCCGAGCGGCCTGGAGGACACGAACTCCAGTCCTTCACCTGTCGTCCCGGCAGCGAGCGCATCACCGGGCTCCAGCAACCGGGACAGGGATCCGACCAGGCGTTTCACCGCATCACGATCGAGTTCGTCCTCGCGGCCGAAGGTGAACAGCACCTTCGGTGTCGCGCGGCCCTTCTCCGGATCCCACACGTTGTGGGCCAGATGCAGATACCTGACCGTGCCGGACTTGTTGTCCCGCTTGGTCGTCTTCACATACACGACTCCAGAAGCTACGGCATCACAGCAGCTCATGCCACTCGAACCCAGAGAATCGCGTCTCTAGGCATATTTCAGAATTTCTCTGGTTCGAGACCGCGCGACCTGGGGAAAACAGGCGGTTTCGAGCTCCGAAACCCCGGAATTACGCGGAACGCAGGGTGTTCGGTGGGTTACCCATTGTCATCCAGCAATCGCAATGGAGAATGAGTCCCCGTGGCCGAGAATGCTCTTCCGGTTCTGGGTTGGGGGCCAGCGCAGACCGCCACCCACCATGCCCCGTACGCACCCCGTGGCGCCAGGAAACGCGGCCTGACTGTGCGGCCGGGCCCACGACGTTATTCCGGCCGATTGTTCGGCGATTACTTCCGGAACCTCTAGCGAGTTTCTGCGGTCGGCTCTTCAGCGGTATCGCAACCTCCTCTCCTCACCTGCCGCCGCTCTTCGGACGATTAGCCTGTGGGTGCCGTGACAACCGGCATTGCCGGGTTCGCGGACTGGTCGGCTGTGCCCGGCGTCGCGGGGGGGATGTCCCTGCCCGCCGGCGCGGTCAACTCGATTCCTTTCGGGTGCGCGAATCCGGCGAACTGCCCGAATTCCCCTGCGTTGTCGGACATCTCCGGAGCGAAAGGCTTCAGTTCGCCATCGACGATGGCCTCCAGCGTGCCACCCTCATCGGAGCCGAACGCCACGAGCAGCGCGGTGCGATTGTCCCATGTGGCGACATCGCCGGTCATTAGCTGGTACGGGTCGACGCGATCGCCGATCTGCTTGGTGTCAGACCACTTCGCTGATGTCTTCTCGTACGCCTTCTGGGCGTCGGTGCCTCTGACGTTGCCGAACGCCGCGTCCAACGCCTGGGCAACCATCACGGACACCTTCTGCGTGCGGCTGTCGGGGAATGTGTACACCACGCTGCCATCCGCGTCCGGTGTGCGAACGGGTGCCCCGGCATGCTGCGCGGGTGTCGCCGCGATAGGGGACGCCTGCGCATGATGCGCTGCAGGCGCCGTCGCGGTCGGCTGCGCCGTCGCGGGCTGCGACGTGACCGGCGGCGGTGGAGTGACGGGGGCGAGTTGGTCCTCGAAGCGGCGCGGGTCGAGTTCCGCACGGCGGTTGTTCAGATCCTGGTCGGCAAGGTTACGCATCATCGCCTGCTGCATCATCAAATCCATCAGCCCAGAACCGGCGCCCATTGGAGAGACCGCTGCCGCAGGCTGGACGGGCGGACTGGTGGTCGGCGGGGTCACTCTCGGTGTGTTTCCAAGGTTGTCGAGTCCGCTGGGTGTCTGGCCGTTGAGGCTCGGCTGATTCCCGCTGGATGTCTGGCCGTCAAGGCCGGAGTCGTTCAAGCTGTCCATACCGGTAGGAAACGTGCTCGGGTCGAACGTGCTTGGGTCGATGTATGAGGGGTCCGCCGTAGTCAGCGGCGTCGAGAATGGTGGAGTGATGTCGGCCGGATCCGCCAAGCGCTGCCGCAGATCCGCGTTCTCCTTTTGCAGCTGCGTGAGCTGATCCTTCACTTGTTTCAGCGCTTCGGACTCTTTGTCCACCTCCTTGCCGAGTCCCTCCTGGTCCATCATCGCCTCCTTGATCACGCGGTCCCCCTCTTCGAGCGCCTCTGTGACGTACGCAAGAATGTGGTCGTCCTCGGTCATCTCATCCTGCGGTACGGCCCCCGCTGCACTGTTGACAATGACGACGACATTATTGATCGCCTGTTTTCCCTGGGCAGACTTCTCCAGTGAAGCGTGCGCCAGCGTCGCCAATTTTTTACCAGATTCGTACAATTCGTTGAATACTCGCTCGAGTGATGTCACCGTTTCGGTGTAGTTGGTGATTTTCGCACGGTGTGGATCGTTGATGCCGGGTACCAACGCCCCCTCGGGGGGCATCGGCGCCGATTCGTCCTTGGCAAAACTGTCGTAGTACTTGCGCAGCTTCTTGGGGAGTTCGAGATGAAACGTCTCGGTGGCCTTGAGGAATCGGCACTGGTCCGGAAAATCAGGATGCGTCATGTCGGGCATCCGCATTCTTTCCATCTCCACGATGACCCTCAAGCCGCCCCGTTACCTATGTCTCTCGTCGGTATGCTGGTTGGATTGCCGACGAATCCCAGGCCGAGCGTGGTGGCACCGCCTGCTGTCGCCGTACCGGCACCCAATCTCGGCATACCAGCCCGCGCGATCTGCAACCTCTGAGTGGCTGTGCCATAGACTGCCTGCTTGTTCCTCACGAGAGCCGGGGCGCCTTTGAAACTCCGGCCCAACGCCTTGACTCCGCCGCCGACGAGGCCTCTCGACGCGCCGCCGACCACGCCACCAGGTATCGCACCCAAGGCCGCGCCGACCAGCGCAGCTTCCGCGCCGTCGGAGAAGCTGCCGGTATCGGCCCAGGTCCATGCCCCGCTGACGGCGCCACCAAGCAGGGCACCGCCGACCGGACCGCCTAACGCGAATCCGACCAAGCTAGCCGCGCCTGAAGCGACGTCCTTCCCTTCGAGTTCCCATTCGAGACCGAACAAGGCCATGTGGTTCACCTCTTCGATAACGGGTAGCCATGAACCCCGCTGCAGTTTCGGAAGCGTCATCGCGCCGGACGTTACAACGAGAGGGTCCCAGCTCTGCACGCAAACCGATATGGGGAGATCTCCTACCATCCCCCGCAGCCGCCATTGCCAGGCGCTTCCTTACCTGCCCCGTCTGGCCCGCCACCCGCGCCCTATCTGCCTGCACCTGGCTCGCCGCGCCCCGCTCACCGGCCTGTTCGCCACCGCCATCAACCGCCTGCAAGCGACCTGACCAGCACGATGCCACAACTCCGAAAAGGTTACCCGCCGGTACCCGTAGAACCCGGCAGCCGCCCACTGACCGGGCTACCCTGCGTTGCCCACCGACCACCGATCAGCGACCGAAAACCAATCCGAACGACCCGATCACGCCGCGCCGTAGGCGGCCCGAAAAGACCGAGGCAACTACGCCACCCAGCAGCACAGCGCCGACCGGACCTCCGAATGCGAATCCGACGCCTCTCGCACACCGCAAGCAATATCTTTTCCTTTTGAGTTCCATTCGAGATCGAACAACATGGTCTCTCGGCTATTCGGCGCGAAAGTCGCTGCGGCCCCGTCACGCTTCCGAAAGCGTGACGGGGCCGCAGCGCGCGAATCCCACCTTCACACCCCCGCGTCACCCGGCTTGTACGGCCTGAAGGCCCGGAAGGTTCCCCAGGAATAACGTGAGCGCCGACAGGCTTCGACGATCGCCGCGCTCGGTTCCAGGTCGCGGCCATTGGCTTCGAGCAAGGCTTCGCGGAGGTCGTTGTGCACGGCGGTGACCTCCCCGCTGTACCACCAACGGGTGAACAAGGCATAGACGGTGCGCCAGCGCGGGAAGTCCACAGGTAATTCCGCCATTTTGCAGCCGTTGTCGGCCAGGTAGAAGACCTTGTTATTGAGCAGAAACTATGTCATTTCTTCCTGGGTCGTGTGGCGGACTTGTGGGGCATGGAAGTAGCCGCGTACGATGTCGGGCTGGCGCTGGCGGCGGTGCAGGAACCGGCGGGTTTCGCGGGCGAGGTCGTCGCGCGAGCGGGCGCGGGCAGGGTGAACGTGCCGTTTGATGTCGGCATTCAGGATCTCGTCGGGGTTGAGTTCGGGACTGTAACCGGGCATCAGGTGCAGCTCGACGCGGTGGGCGTTT
>NZ_BDBA01000273.1 GCF_001612745.1 Nocardia amamiensis NBRC 102102
ACGTCCAGCGGCGCCCCGGCCCGCGCCTGCCGGGCCGCGGCCAGTGCGGGCAGCCCGGTGGCCAGCCCGGCGCCCAGCGAGTCGACCAAGCGGACCCGATCGGCGGCATCCATGTCGCGAACGGCCTGCCTGCCTGCCTCCCAGGTCCCGGACAACTGCCGCGAAAGATGCACCGCCACAACGCCATCGCCGCCGCTGCGCTCCAACGCCTGCTCGTACACCGCGCGCAGCTCGCCGGGTGAGGCGGCCGAGGTGGTCACGGTGTCGGCGGCGTAATCGATATCGACCGAGTCGACACCCTCCCTGATCGCACGGTCACCGATCAGTACGTGCAAGGGGACGACGGCGATATCCAGCTCGTGGAGATGTTCGGCAGGGAGGCTGGCGGACGAATCGGTGACGACCACGACGGCCACAGACTACCGGACCTCCTGCAGGGTCTTGACCATCGCATTCGCCACCGCCGTGTGGCCCGCCCAGCCCCAATGGATGCCGTCCGGGTTCGCCTCGCCGGAGAAGATGTTGTCGCGTACGGCGTCGGCCAAGTCGACCAGCGGCACCGAGGTCAGCTCCGACCAGGCTTGCAGCGCCGCGACAGCGCGCGGCCGACCGGAGTGCACGCGTCCGTAGGCGTCGCAGATGTGCACCGAGGGCAGCACCGCGACAACCGGCAGATCCGGACGCAACTGCGCCAGCGCGGTGCGGGACTGTTCCAGGTAGTCGACGCTCACCTTGGGTGGAAGCGCTACGGGGCGGCCGAGTTTCGAGAGTTTCGGCTGCAACCAGTTGTAGGTGGCGCGGACGGCGCGGCGCAGGGCGGGCGGGCGTACGTAGCGGATCAGCTCGCGCAACGCGGTCGGCAGCGGCGACGGCAGCGAGTCCATACCGCCGACGGCGAACACCACCGCACCCGCGCGCGGCACCGCGGCCCACACCCGGGGATCGCCGATCAGCGCCCAGTAGGCGTCGCGACAGGTCCAGCCGATCCGCGCGACCAGCTCGACATCCCAATCCAATTCGGCGGCGACCAGGTTCGGCCAGATCCGTGGATCGTCGGCGGGCAGGCCGCCTTTCGGGCCGAAATAGGCCAGTGAGTCGGCGAGCACCAGCAGCACCGGACGCGCGGTGGCGTCCGGCTTCTCCAACTCGTCGGCCACCGGTTCCGGTGAGCCGGCCGCTACGGCGACGGGTGCTTCGGAAGTCTCGGCGGCCACGAAGTCGGCCGATTCGGCTGCGACACCGGAGGACTCGACTACGCCGGCCGGAGCGGGTGATCCGGCGGACACCACGGAACTCTCCACCACCACGGCGTCGCCCGGTTCGACTGCCACAGCGACGGACTCGACCACGGCACCGGCCGAAGCGGGTGATCCGGCGGACACTGGAGAGCCCTCTACCACCACGGCGTCGCCCGATGCGACTGCCACAGTGGCGGACTCGACCACCACGCCGGTGGCGGGTGGTTCGGCAAACGCGGACGTGTCATCGATAGTAACGGCGACGCCGCCGACCACGGAGGCTTTGGACTCGTCCTCGGCCGTTTCGACCGACGCAGAGCGCTCGTCCTCGGCCGCACCGGCGAGCCCGTCACTATCGCCCGCCGCGGACTCGACAGCGCCGGAGCGCGCGATGACATCGCCGCCGGCACCAGCACCCGGCTGCACCCCGGTGGCGGCTTCCGCGGATACCGCCGCCACCGATCGATCGTCCTCCGATTCCCCTCCGTCGGATTCCTCGGCGGAGCCGCCGGATTCCTCCGCACCGGAGGACGCCGCCCCGGCCTGCTCTTCGGATTCACCGGCAGCGAGTGGCGGGCCGCCGAACAACGCGTCCGGCAGCTGCCGCTCGGCCTTCGCCGACACCTTACGAAACAGTTCGTCCGGGACCGATCTGATCGGCTCTTCAGAGGACATCTGGTGCTACCTTCGCCGCTGCGTTCCACACATCCAGACGCCAGCCGGGCTGTTCGATGCTCGGGCCGTGACTGCTCAGCTGCACCCAACTGGTGTTGGCCAATCCTCCGAGGATCGGCCAGTTCAGCGGCGGCAGGTCGAGCAGCGCGGCCGTGAGGGCGGCGATCAGCCCGCCGTGCGCCACCAGGATGATAGTCCGGCCCGGCCAATCCTGCCGCTCGGTCAGCAACTCCTGGACAACCGGCAGCGACCGCGCGCCGACCTCGAGCTTGCTCTCGCCGTTCGGGGGTGTGTAGCTCGCGTCCAGCCGCCACGCCATGCGCGCGCCCGGGTAATCCGCGTCCACCTCCAGGTGGGTGAGCCCCTCCCAGTCGCCGAGGTTGGTCTCCCGCAGCCTGGTGTCGGGTACGACGGTGAGTCCGGTGTGGTCGGCCAACGCGGTCGCGGTGTCGAAGGCCCGCCGCAGGTCCGAGGAAATGATCGCGATCGCATTGCGCGAAACCAGTTCGCGGGCGGCTTCTTTGGCCTGCCTGCGACCGAGTTCGGTGAGATCGGTATCGATCTGGCCCTGCATCCGGTCGGTGGCGTTCCATTCGGTTTGCCCGTGGCGCAACAGAATCAGAGTGCGCACGCCGGCATATCTACTCACGATCGCGCCTCGTCCTCCGTCGCCGCGGCGCGGGCACCCGGCCCGGCTCCGGTGACGCCTTCGACCGGCACGACCGGGCAGTCCTTCCAGAGGCGTTCCAGCGCATAGAAATTGCGCTCGTCGCTGTGCTGGATGTGCACCACGACGTCGACGTAGTCCAGCAGCGCCCAGCGACCTTCGCGGGTGCCCTCGCGCCGGACCGGCTTGTGCCCGGCGGCGCGCAGCTTTTCTTCGACGTTGTCGACGATGGCGTTCACCTGACGCTCATTGGGCGCGGACGCGATCACGAAGCAGTCCGTGATCACCAGCTGCTCGGACACATCCAGCACCACCACGTCGGACGCCAGCTTCTCGTCGGCAGCCCGCGCGGCGACCTGGGCGATCTCGACCGACTCCACCGAAGCACTCATGCCCGCACCTCGCCGGCGCTCGACTCCGGCTGGCTCATGCCCGCACCTTTGCGCTCGCTCACGCTCAGCTACCTTCCGCTGCTCCCGGCACATACAGGTGCCGCTTCGATATGTACTGCACCACCCCGTCGGGGACGAGGTACCACACCGGCCGGTTCTCGGCGGCGCGGCGACGGCATTCGCTCGACGAGATCGCCAACGCGGGGATTTCGATCATGGTCACCGCATCGGCCGGAAGATCTCGCAGGTGGTCCTCGAGATGATCGGTGTTCAGCTCGTACCCCGGACGGCTCACCCCGACGAACTTCGCCAGTTCGAACAGTTCCGCCCAATCCTGCCATGTCAGGATGCTGGCCAGCGCGTCCGCACCGGTGATGAAGTACAGCTGCGCGTCGGGATACTGCGTTTGCATCTCCCGCAGTGTGTCGACGGTGTAGGTGACCTTGCCGCGGTCGATGTCCGCGCGGCTGACCGAGAACCGCGGATTGGACGCGGTGGCGATCACCGTCATCAGGTAGCGGTCTTCGGCCGGGCTGACCCGCTTGTGTGACTTCTGCCACGGCTGCCCGGTCGGGACGAAGATCACTTCGTCCAGCTCGAAGCGGTGGGCGACCTCGCTGGCGGCGACCAGATGCCCGTGGTGGATGGGGTCGAACGTGCCGCCCATCACCCCGAGCTTGCGGCCGCGCCGACCTGTCTCGTGCATGACTGCCGAGCTTAACGGGTCGCCTCGGGCCGGTCAGCAGGGCGGACGTCAACTGGGGACGCCCGCCCGCACACCGGCCGGTAAGGACGCGTCGCTAAGCGCTCGACTCCGGGACGCCGCCCATCTTCAGCATTCGAGCCAGGTGCGCACGGGTGCGCGCGAGTTCGTCGGCCGCCTCCGCCGATTGCCCGGCCAGCGCGGACAGCTCGACGATCAGCGCCTTCATGACCGGGAGCCAGGGGCCCGGCCCGGCGCCGCCGGAGACCTGGAGCCAGGCCGCCGACCGCAGACACCGCGCCCGTGCCGCCACCTCGCCCAGCCGTGCCCACAACTCGGCCGTGCGGTGGTAGGCCGCCACGGCCTCCTCGTCCTGCCCGCAGTGCTCCAGCGCGGTGGCGGCCGACCACGCGAGCTCCGCGTGCAGCGTCGACCGTTCCGGATCGCGCTCGACGAGGCGAGCCCCGTCGAGGAAGTGCTGCGCGGCCTCGCGGTGCCGTTTCAGCGCAGTCAGGGATCGGCCGAACTGCTGGCGCACCACGGCCAGTTCGACCCGCGGATACGGTATCTCGGCGCCGGCGAGCGCCTGTTCGAACAGGGCAACTGCCTCGCCGTGGCGTTCGGCGCGGTGGAACGCGCGGGCGGCGACCAGAGTGTGGTGCAGCACGTCCGGTTCGGACAGACCTTCCCAGCGAGCGGCGGCACGCACCGCGGCGTCGGCGAGGTCGAGGGCGCGGTCCGGTTGGCTCGCGATGGCGATGACCAGCTGCGCACCCAGCCGGGCGGCCTCCTCCCGCGGTAATACCGGCGTGCCGAGCGCCAGGGCATCCCGCAGATGGGCCTCTGCTTCCTCGGGTGCGTCGCCGAGCCGGGCAGCGCCGAGTTCGGAGAGCCGCCGCACCTCGGCCGCCAGCGCACCGGAGAGTTCGGGGGGAGCCGCAGGCGCGCTCGCCGCACCGGGCAACCTGCTGCGCAGGCCGAGCGGCAGTCCGTCCAGCAGTGGCCGGGCGGCGAGCCGGGCGGCCGTGCGCAGGCTGACCGCACTGTTGCCGTTGCGGGCGTCGTAGCGGGCGCACAGCGCGCCGATCTCGACTTCGAGGTCCGCGCGGATCGACTCCACGGTCCCGGACCCGAGCGGGAGATCGCCCAGCCGCAGCGCAACCAGTCTGCGCAGCAGCACACACACGCCGGTCGCGAACGCGAGCCGTGCGGCGGCGTCGGCACCCGGATCGGTGAGCCAGCTCGCGTGTTCGGCGAGGATCTCCAGTCCGCGCGCCTCGTTCCCGGTCATGGCGCAGAACTCGGCGTGCAGCGCCACCGAGGCTCGGAGGTCCTCGGTGTGCCGGACCAGGGGGTATCCGGTCAGATGCGCGCTGCGTGCGGCGGCGACGCGACCGGTGCGCACCAGCGGGAGCAACGCCTCGGCCAGCACCCGGTGCGGTTCTTCGGCGCAAGTCCGGTCGCCGTCGAGCACGGGCTGCCAGTGCGCGAGGCCTGCCTCGTCGTCGCCGAGGGACACGCCGGCCGTGCCCCATTCGTTGCGCTCGCAGGCGTCGCAGTCGGACATGCTGTCGCGCGGGGCGGCGATCGCCGCCGCCAGCCATTCGGTGGCGGCGCCATTGTCACCGGTCTTGCGTGCGAGTTCGGCGCGCAGCGCCAGCACCGGGCGCAGACTGTATCCGCGTTGGCGAAAGCGGTTGTCGAGCTCGTCGAACCATCGGTGAACCGTGGGCAGCGGAATCGCGGGGTTGTCGATCATTCCCCAGGTCATCCACTTCAGATGCCAGTGCACCGAATGGGACATCGGTCCCAGCTCGACGGGGTGATCGTCGTAGAGGCGCAGCAGCCTGCCATAGGCGACCGGCACCAGATCGCGTTCCCCCGCCAAGGTGTACGACCTGGCCAGTTCCAGTAGCACACGGCCTTCGAGCGCGCGGTCCGGTCCCGCTTTCGCGGCCGCGGCCAGCGTTTCGAGTCGCTCGTTCCGCACGCGGCCGTGCGGTAGCGCGGGGACCTGCGCCAACTCCGTGGCGATCGCGGCGGTGTCCATGTTCACTCGGTCCCTTCGCCGCTGCGCGTTGCCCAGCCGAGGAATTCGCCGAAGGCGCGGTTGAGCAGTGCCGTATCGGCCGCGGTGAGCGGGCGATGGGTCATCAGGAGGGCTTGGCCGTACAGCGATTCCACGGCCGTCTTCAGCAATCCGGGGTCGTCGATGCGGGTCAGTCTGCGCACGATCGGGCTGTGGTAGTTCAGGACGAGCTGGGCACGTGGCGCGGCGGACGCCAGCGCGCCGAGGATCTCGGTCCACAATTCGTCCGCGCCTTCGGCGGTCTGCGCCCTGGTTCGTTCCGTGCGGGCGGCGCGACCCTCGAGGTAGAGCGCGGGCACCGATGCCGGGTGGAAGGCCCGGACGATGACGTCGCACGACAGCGAGTCGAGCACGGTGCGCGCCAGCGCGAGCACCCGAGCCAGCGCCAGTTCCTCGGCCGGTTCGACGGGATCGAGCGCCGCCGTGATCGCCTGCGCGTCGAGTTCGACCACCTCGACGCCCGCCACCAGGCGCGGCAACAGCGCGACCAAGTCGCGGTCGTAGGCGTACCCGCCGTTGACGACTCCGATCCCCTGCGCGGCGGCGGTCGAGGCGACCTGGCGGAACTCCTCGACCGTCGAGGTCACCCGCACCGTGCGATGGTTGCGGGCGAACTCGGTCAGCGGCACACGTCCGTCGGTGGTCTCGAAACTCAAGTGCGGCAGCATGATCCGAAGCAGATCGAGGGAATGCCTGGCCATCGCCTTCACCCCGAGTGCGTGCACCGACAGGAACGCGGCCAGCCGCCGCGGCTGCTCGACGGCGATCTCGGTGAGCCAGTCCCGGATCTGGTCGCCGAGCACCTCCCGGACGACGGCCAGCCGCTCGTCCTCGTAGAGCCCTTCCCGCGACGCGGTCGGCCGCAGCGTGTCGGTGTCGATCACACAGCGCACGAAGAACGCCCAGTCCGGCAGCACGCCGCGCACCGCATCACCCAGCAGCATCCCCTTCAGATACACCCGGTGCGCACTGCTCTCAGTCGGGTTCCCCGGCTGGGAGAGCACATAGGCCACACCGCTGACCCCTGCCGCACCGGCATCGAGGTCGATCACGTCGAGCGGCGGGAAACCCAGCGTCCGGTGACCGTACTCGAGCAAGGCGGCTCTGCGGTCCTCCGCGGTCGCATATGCGCGCCGCCACACCGGAACGCCGTCGGTGACCGACTCCACGACACCACCGGATTCCACGGTCACCTCGTAGGGCAGCAGCGACCCGAATTCGCGCGCCAGATCGATCACCCGCCGCGGCTGGAACCATGCTCGCGCCCCGCCGCGCGGGGAGAGCCACACCGTGGTGCCCGGCTCCGGATGCTCGCCGGGGTCGAGCGTACGCACTGCGTACGTGCCGTCGGCGGCGGCCAGCCACTCGACCGGCGGGGCCGTGGTGTCGGTGGCCGATCGGGTGACCACGCGGATGGTCTCGGCGACCGTGAAGCAAGCCAGCAGCCCGATTCCGAACTGCCCGAGAAACTCTCGCCGCGCGCCTTCGATGTCGTCACGCTTGGACGAGCGACCGATCGTGGCCAGGAACCGGTGCACCTCGGCCTCGGTGAGACCGACGCCGGGATCGCTGATCCGCAGCCCCGAATCCTCCACTACGAGGCGAATCACCGTGGGCGCCAACGGTTCCCGCCGGGTACGCGCGGTGACCGCGTCGACGGCGTTCTGCAACAGCTCACGCAGGTAGACCCGCGGGCCGGAGTAGAGGTGATGGGAGAGCAGATCGACTATCCCACGCAGATCGACCTGGAACGAATAACTGTTGTGTACCGCGGCCGGACCGTGCGGCGTTCTGTTCACCATGGTCGCCGATCTTGTCGGCGTGCGCCAAAAGTTACCTTAACGAACCCTTTTCGGCCGTGCGGTCGACGTCAGCGTCACGCGATCGCCTCGGACGACAGGGCGATCGGCCCGCACATGCGCCGGCCGAGACCGTACGTGGCGGCCAGGCGAATCGCCGGTCTCGCCGAAGCGGGCGGCTACAGCCGACACCCGTTGTTAGGGTCTGCACCTGCAGGCGGCAAGGCGTCTGCCCGGGGCGACCGATGTCTCCGGACAGCTCGATCACCTCGGACGAATGACCAATCCAAGCTGTGCACTTCGATTCGGAGGAGGACCTTTTGCGATTCGTCAAAGCAGGTGCCATCGCTGTGGCACTGGCCTGTTCGACCGTCGCCGGCGCGGGCTCCGCGCAGGCTGACCAGATCATCGTCGTGGACGTGCAACTGCTGACCTGCGCCCTCGAAGCCGGAGTGAACTTGGGCGCGAATGTCGGTCTCGGCCTCATCACCGTGTCCGACGAGGTGTACGCCGAACTCCACGCTGCCGGCTGCCTCCACTGAGTCCGCTGGGTCCGTCTGGCCTGTCGCAAGCCGGCGACGGGTCGGACGGGCTCCCGCTGCCATCGGCTCAGGCGGTGGGGCGCTTGGACTTCGGTAGTTTGCGCACGATCGC
Organism: Nocardia amamiensis NBRC 102102; assembly: GCF_001612745.1. Taxonomy (GTDB): domain Bacteria; phylum Actinomycetota; class Actinomycetes; order Mycobacteriales; family Mycobacteriaceae; genus Nocardia; species Nocardia amamiensis. The sequence goes on from NZ_BDBA01000273.1 coordinate 8,218, forward strand.
TTCGTAGGACAGGTCGACGAGCTCGTACAGTTCGTCCTCTGGGATCGTGCCCGTGAGCCGGATGGTGTTCCAGCCGTACCGGCCGATATAGGCCGATGCCGCCACGTCATCCGGGTACACCCGGACCAGTTCGTCGGCCTCCTCGCGGGTACGTCCGCATTTGAGGCCCACCGAGGTAGCCCCGAGGAACGCGAATATCTTGTCGCCGACCTTGGCGACGACATCACCCTCCCACGGTTCGTCCTGCCAGGCGCCCGGTTTGGCCAGGCAGTACGTCAGCAGTATGGCGTCGTCCATGCTCGTCTCCTACACCGGCAGCAGCCGGGACACGACCGCGGTGAGTTGCTTGGCCGAGCGGCACTCGTGCATCTCGATCACTTCGCGGTACTTGTCCGCGGCGGAATCGCCGGTGCCCCACTGGTCGCGGCGTTCCGGATTGAGCCAGTGCGCGTGCTTGGCGACCGCGACCAGCGACCGCAGTGTGGCCAGCCGCGGGTCACGGTAGTTCGTGCGGGCGTCACCGAGGATGAGCAGCGAACTGCGACTCGTGACGGCGTCCGGGTAGTCCCTGGCAAATCCGGCCAGTGCATGGCCGTAGTCGGAGTGCCCGTCGAAGCCAGCCACGTTCGCCTCGCTGAAGATCCTGGTCATCGCCTGGTCCAGCTGGGTGCGCGGGTCGAAGAACCGGGTCACCTCGTCGATCTGGTCGACGAACGCGAAAATCCGCACCCGGGAGAACTGTTCACGCAACGCGCTCACCAACAGCAGCGTGAAGTTGCTGAAACCGGCCACCGAGCCGGAGACATCACACAGCACCACCAGTTCCGGGCGGCCGGGCCGCGGCTTGCGGTTCACCAGATCGATCGGCACGCCGCCGGTCGACATGGATCTGCGCAGGGTGCGGCGCAGATCGATCTCGCCGCGGCGGGCGTGCCTGCGCCGCGCGGCCAGACGCGAGGCCAGGATGCGGGCCAAACGCTGGGTGCTGCGTTTGAGTTCGGCGAGTTCGGCCTCGGAGGCGCGCAGGAAATCGACCTCCTCGGCTTGCCGGGCGACGCCGTAGCCGGCCACCCGCTCGCGGCCGATCCGTTCGGCGACCCGGCGCCTGGTCTCGGCCTCGACAGTCGTGCGGAAGTCGGTGATGCGCTGCCGGGCCGCGCGGCGGGCGATCTCCATGTCGAAGTCACTGGTATCCGGTCCCGCGGCCAGCCCGGCGAGAATCTTGGCCAGCAAGGTCTGCGGCTGCACCTCTTTCAGCGCTTTGTACGCCGAGAACGACGAGTGACTGGCGGCCTGGTACTGACCGAGTTGCTCGACCAGCTGTGCGGCCAGCGCCTCCAGTCGCGCGGTCGCGTCCTGGGTGAGCAGGTCGGCGAGCAGCTCGCGCAACGCCGGGATATCCACGTCACCGGATGGTGTACGGGGAATCTCGACCTCGTCCGCCACCGCGGTGCGCTCCCCCAACGCGGCCGGGAACCACAGGTCGAACAGCCCGTCGAAGGTCGCGCGGTCCGTCGTGCGCCGCAGCAGCGCGCAGGCCAAGCCCTCGCGCAGGACCTCACGGTCCATCAGGTCGAGGACGGTCACCACGCGGCCCGCGTCCACGGTCTCCGACGGCCCGACCGGGATCCCGCGTCCCCGCAGCGCCTCGACGAATCCGACCAGATGGCCGGGCAGCCCGTGCGGCGCGCTCAGCGACGCGACATCCGCAGGGACCGATCCCGCCGCCATGGCTCAGGCCAGCTTCAGCTCGGCCAGCGCGCGCTGGTGATCGCTCTGGTGCTTCAACACGACGCCGAGGGTGGCGCGGACGGTCGTGTCGTCCAGATCGCGCAGGCCCAGCGCCAGCAGCGTCCGGCCCCAGTCGATCGACTCGGCGACCGAGGGCAGCTTCTTCAACTGCATCCCACGCAGCACGTGCACGATCCGCACCAGCTGCGCGGCGACGGCGGCGGACAGCTCGGGCACCCGGCTGGCCAGAATGCGCCGCTCCAGTTCCTCGTCGGGGAAGTCCAGGTGCAGATAGAGGCAGCGGCGCTTGAGCGCCTCGGAGAGATCGCGGGTGGCGTTCGAGGTGAGCACCACGAACGGCTTGCGGCTGGCGGTGATGGTGCCCAGCTCCGGCACCGTCACCGCGAAGTCGCTGAGCACCTCCAGCAGGAGGCCCTCGATCTCGATGTCGGCCTTGTCGGTCTCATCGATCAGCAGCACGGTGGGATCGGTGCGCCGGATCGCGGTGAGCAGCGGCCGCGACAGCAGGAACTCCTCGGTGAAGACGTCGGCCTTCGTCTCCTCCCAGTCGTTCTCGCTGGAGGCCTGGATACGCAGGATCTGCTTGGCGTGGTTCCACTCGTACAGCGCACGGGCCTCGTCGACACCTTCGTAGCACTGCAACCGGACCAGCTCGGCGCCCGAAGTCTGCGCGACCGCGCGCGCCAGCTCGGTCTTGCCGACGCCCGCCGGTCCCTCGATCAGCAGCGGCTTGCCCAGCCGATCGGCGAGGAACACCGACGTGGCGGTGGCCTTGTCCGCCAGGTACCCCGTGCTCGCCAAGCGCTCGATCACATCGACCACCGATGCGAAGACCGGTTCCTGACCCGTACTGTCCGACACCGCCGCGTACCTTTCTTCCGAACCCTCCCTCACGGTACGGCAGTGCCGATCCGACGCCGTCCGCGGCCAGCGCGAGTCAGACCGGCCGGATCTGGCCTTCGCCCCAGACGATCCACTTCGTCGAGGTCAGCTCCGGCAGCGCCATCGGGCCGCGGGCGTGCAGCTTCTGCGTCGAGATGCCGATCTCGGCGCCGAAACCGAACTGCTCCCCGTCGGTGAACGCGGTGGAAGCGTTCACCATGACGGCGGCGGCGTCCACGCGGCTGGTGAACTCGCGCGCGGCGGACACGTCGCCGGTGACGATGGCCTCGGTGTGGCCGGTGCCCCAGGTGTTGATGTGCGCCACCGCCGCGTCCAGGTCGTCGACCACCTTGAGCGCGATGTCGAGGGTGAGGTATTCCTCGCCCCAGTCGGCGTCGGTTGCCGGGACCTGGCCGGGCAGGTCGCCGTGGATGGTGACGTCGTGCCGCTGCAGCGCCTCGGTGAGCTTGGGCACCGCGGTGTCGGCGATCGCCGCGTCGATCAGGACGGTCTCGGCCGCGTTGCACACGCTGGGACGGCGGGTCTTGGCATTGATCAGGATCTGCTCGGCCATGTCCAGATCGGCGGCGGCGTGCACGTAGACGTGGCAGTTGCCGGTACCGGTCTCGATGGTCGGCACCTGCGCGTCGCGGACGACCGCGTTGATCAGCCCCGCGCCGCCGCGCGGAATGACGACGTCGACCAAGCCGCGGGCCTGGATCAGATGGGTGACGCTGGAGCGGTCCGCACTCGGCAGCAGTTGCACGGCGTCGGCCGGAATATCTTGTGCGACAAGCGATTCGCGCAGCACGGCGACGAGGGCGGCGTTGGAGCGGGCGGCCGAGGACGAGCCGCGCAGCAGGGCGGCGTTGCCGGATTTGAGCGCGAGCCCGAACGCGTCGACCGTGACGTTGGGCCTGGCTTCGTACACCATGCCGACCACACCGAGCGGCACGCGCACCTGCTTGATCTCCAGGCCGTTCGGCAAGGTGGAGCCGCGGACGACCACGCCGACCGGATCGGGCAGCCCCGCCACCTGGCGCAACCCGGAGGCGATGCCGTCGATCCGCGCCTTGGTCAGCCGCAACCGGTCGAGCAGCGAATCCTCGGTGCCCGCGGCCTGTGCGGCGGCGATGTCCTCGGCGTTGGCGGCGAGCACCCG
>NZ_BDBA01000274.1 GCF_001612745.1 Nocardia amamiensis NBRC 102102
CGTCGAGCAGGACCGCGGCCACCTCCACCGGGTCGGGGCCGGGGTCGGCGATCACGGCCAGCCGCCGCAGCTGCGCCCCCATCTCCACCGCGGCGAGCAGCCCGAACCGGGGCATTCCGACCACCGCGGCATGCCCGCCGTCCTCGGTCACCGCGGCGAGCAACCCAGCCAGCAGCGAACTCGCCCCCGAGTACGCCACCACAGATCCCTTGACCAAGCCACCATCGGGCAACAATGGCGCGAGCGCTGCGGGCACCGGCAATGCCCCGGTGCGCCGCCCGGCGTCCCACTGGCCGTGCCGCGCCGTGACCGATTCACCGTGCCCTGGTACCGCGGCTATGCGTCTGCGCAGCTCAGCCAGCGAAGGAGGACTCTCCCGCCCACCACCGCGCGGCAGCGCACCCCCCTCCTGCGATATCGCGTCCGAACCCATCCCAACCACCTACTTCCACGATGGACCCGAGGCGAAGCGTGCGGATCAGCCCGCACGATTCGAGCAGCAGCACCGATTCAGCTATCGATCTGTCTCGAATATACGTTCGATACGGACCTAGTAGAAACCGACCCCCGGGTTTCGTCAAGAAACCGCGCCCGATGTCGCCGCAAACCGTTGCCGGACGTGATCAAGGGAACCGGTCCGGTCGATCAGCCCTCCCGCGTCGGCCGATCAGTTATCGGCATCGACCCGATGCCACCTTCCGGACGCGGTTCCTTCTCGGACTACATCCATGCGAGACCGCCCGCCCGTGCACGACTCCTCCATGTCCCACGGATCCGGCGCGCGCCCGAATATGACCTCCGGTCGCCGTTCAGCGGTATGGTGTGCCGCCCCCTGCCGAACCGATGGTTTCCAGGATGAGCACCGTAGTTCCGAGTGTGCGGGTAGCGCCCGATCGTGCCCCATGTCTTCCCGCACGCAGGCATGAATCGGGCCAGCTAGCCGTATTTTCCGCTACCCTGCACCCGTGACCGAACGCGCTCGTCCCACTGTCGGCCCTCAATATCTCGTCGCAGGCCGCTATCGTCTCCAGTCGAAGTTGGGTGGCGGCGGCATGGGCGCGGTCTGGCTGGCACATGACCGGCTGCTCGACCGGGACGTCGCGATCAAGCAGGTTCTCACCACAGCCGGACTCGACGAGGCGGAGGCCAACGCGGTCCGCAACCAGATCATGCACGAGGGCCGGGTCGCGGCGAAACTCTCGCATGATCACGCGATCGCCGTGTACGACGTGGTGCTCGAGGCCGGTGAACCCTGGCTGGTGATGGAGCACCTACCCTCGCGCAACATCGCCAAGGCGCTCGCGCTGGTCGACACGCTGCCACCGGTCGAGGTCGCGCAGATCGGCGCCCAGGTCGCCGACGCGCTCGCCGCCGCGCACGCGGTGGGCATCGTGCATCGGGATATCAAGCCGGGCAATATCCTTGTCGCCGATCGCGGTCCCGGTGTCGGCATGGCCAAGCTCAGCGACTTCGGCATCTCCCGCGGCGCGGGCGAGGTGTCCGACGAACCCGACGGCGTTATCACCGGCACCCCCTCCTACCTGCCTCCGGAAGTGGCCCGCGGCGCGCAGCCGACCAAGGCCAGCGATGTGTTCTCGCTCGGCGCCACGCTCTACACCGCGATCGAGGGCCAGCCGCCGTTCGGTTTCCACGAGGACAGCGACGTCATCGTGCAGCGCGCCGCCATGGCGCAGATCATCCCGCCGAGCCGCAGCGGCGTGCTCACCCAGGCCCTGCTGCACATGATGGAGCCGGCCCCGCAGCGTCGCCCGACCATGGCCGAGGCGCGGGACGAAATCCTCACGGCCGCTTTCGGTCCCGGCACCGGACCGTATATCGTCGGCGCGCCCGTCCGCACCGAAGACGGAACCATCCCGGCCTGGGCCGCGCGCAACTCGGCATCGGGCATCCGCAGCCCGCACTCCACACCGCTGCCCCGCCCGCACCGCAACCACGCCGGGGCGACCGCCGCCGCGCCGGTTCAGCGCGCCAGGACTCCTCAGGCCAGCAACGCCCCCCTTGCCATCGCCGTCGGTTTGCTCATCGGTCTGATCATCATCATCGCGATCATCGTCGCCGTCCTCTGACGTCCCCGCGCACCGAACGAGCGCAGTCGACCCGTGCTCAGCCGCGCGCAGGACCGAGCAACACAGGCAGCCGCATAGA
>NZ_BDBA01000275.1 GCF_001612745.1 Nocardia amamiensis NBRC 102102
AAGGCGAGGCAGCCGCGTAGCTCATCTACACCGCGACAACGGCACGAGTGGGACGACGATCGGTCAGTCGATACGGCGGCGGTGTGCCCAGCGGGTCAGGGCATTGCGGTTGGATTGCTGGGTTTTCCGCAGCACGTTCGAGGCGTGGGTCTCCACCGTCTTGACCGAGATGAACAGGGATTCGGCGATCTCCCGGTAGGTGTAGCCGCGCGCGAGCAGGCGCAGCACCTCCAGTTCGCGCGGGGTCAGCGAGTCCAGTTCGGGGTCCAGCGGCGGCTCGGGCACCGGAGACCTTCCGGTGAACGAGTCCAGCACGAATCCGGCCAGCCGCGGACTGAACACCGCGTCGCCGCCCGCCACCCGGCGAATGCCGTCGGCCAGTTCGGATCCCGAAATCGTCTTGGTCACATACCCTCTGGCCCCCGCCCGGATCACCGCGATCACGTCCTCGGCCGCATCGGACACGCTCAGCGCCAGGCACACCGGCCCCGGCTCGATGCCGGACAGCACCGCGACGCCGCCACCGTCGGGCATGTGCACGTCGAGCAGGACGACGTCCGGGCGCGCCGTATTGATCCCGGCGACCGCGTCGGCGACGCCACCGGCCTCACCGACCACCTCCATGTCGGACTCCCGGCTCAACTCCGCGCGCACCCCCGACCGGAAAACGGCGTGATCGTCGACGAGAAAAACTCGCGTAAGCGCCACTTCAGTTCTGGGCGTACCCGATGAGTTACCCATGTGCTCCGCTCCCCGCGCCTCTCCGGGCAATTGTCCGATTTGCCCTGTCACCCTAGCCATTCGTGCGATCTCCGCACATTCCGGGGCGCACCGGCTGTTCGGGCATCGGCACCGGCTCAGGCATGGCTGCGACCGGAGCATCCTGGGGTGCGGCGGTGGCGTTCGCATCGCAATCCTGACCGCCGGAATCGCTGCGGGGCATGATTATCCGCACCTCCGTGCCACGGCCGGGGGCGGACAGGATCTCCACCTGCCCGCCGCGGCGCTCGATCCGGCCGCGGATGGATTTGGCCAGGCCCCGGCGATCCTCGGGCACGGACGCGAGGTCGAATCCGTCGCCACGGTCGCGGACGAAGACGCTCACCTGGTGCGGCTCGGTCTCGGCGAACAGGTCGATCTCCGGGACACCCGCATGCTTCGCGGCGTTGACCAGCGCTTCCCGGCTCGCGCCGAGCAGCGCGGTGAAATGTTCCTTGGGCAAACCGGCCCCGGAGCCGTCGACGTCCATCGACACGTCTCCCACGGTCACCGGCGCGACCTTCACCCCGTGCTGGTCCTCCACCTCGCCCGCGATGGTGCGCAGGGCCGCGGCCAGACTCGACTGGGCCGGACCGGAATCCTCGAACAGCCATTTGCGCAGCTCCCGCTCCTGGCTGCGGGCCAGGCGCACCACCTCCTGCGGATCGTCGGCCTGCCGCTGGATGAGGGCGAGCGTCTGGAGCACGGAGTCGTGCAAGTGCGAGGCGATCTCCTCGCGTTCCTCGTTGCGGATGCGAGCGGAGCGCTCGGCATTCAGCGCGCGCATCATGCGCAGCCACAGCGGAACCGTCAGCACCCCCGCGCCGATCAGCGTGACCGCCACGGCGAGCAACGCGGACCCGAGCGAACTCAGATCGATCCTGGCCAGCACCACCACCCCGAGGCCGACCACGATCAGCGTCGCTCCGGCGACGATACGCGACCAGGTCACCACCGACGGCCGCGCGGGCAGCCCGAGCAACGAGCGCGGACCGTCGACGTCGTATTCCCGCCACACCAGCGCCGCACCGACCGCGACCACGACGATCGGCGCGATCACCTTGGCCGCCGTGCCACTGAACAGCCACGACACCGCCACCGCGAGCCCGAGCCCGAGCAGGGCGAGCCCGATCGCCTGCCGCCGTTCCGCGCCGGAGGGCTTCGCCTGGTCCGAGCCACCCGGCGTGAAGATCCACAGCAACCCATACGCGACGATGCCCGCCCCGGCCAGCGCGGACAGCAACACGAACGCCATCCGCACCTTGAACACGTCGACACCGAGGTGATCGGCCAGGCCACCCGCCACGCCGCCGACGATCCGGCCGCCCGAACGGCGCACCATCCGCGCCTGCGGCGGCCCGGGAACCAACGCGGGCGCGGGACCGCGAGCAGCGTCGAACCCCCGAGTGTCGAACGCGGGAACAGACGGGTACATGTCTTCGATACTGGCACGACCACCAGACGGCCAGCCATCGGGAATCACCCTGATCTCACCCGTGGGCACCGCGTCGATCCGGGCTGAGGCCTGGTTGTACCGGGTCCACCGCCCATCAACGGCGGCGTGCCGTTCCGCGGCACTCGCCGTCCGGATCACCTGCCCGCGCTTCAGACGTCGCCTGTTCGATCGGCTGATTCCACGTGGATGCTGGTCGAAGGCCGTCCGGTAGACGCGCGGACCAGCACACCAACAGCAGCAGGGACTCGCCCCCATAGGACTATGCCGCAGGGTTGCTCGGATCGGCATAAGAGCCGATCAGGGCTGTGTCAACCACAGACAAACTGGGCGGTATTCAAGATCCATCATGTAACCGGATGGTTGCTCAATCAGTATGATCGGTCCAAAGTGTTCTCGAAATTTTTCAGGGTTCCCCCCGATGTGCCGACGCACGAGTCGGGCTCACCATGGGAAACATGACGAAAACCAGCTTCGGCGATCAGCTCCAGCAGATGTGGCAGACGCGGCCCGTGCGATTGCCGCGGCAGGGCCCGGTCGCAGGCGTCGCGGCGGGATTTGCCCGGCGCTACGACGTCGACCCGGTGCTGGTTCGCATCGCGTTCGTGGTCTCGACGATCTTCGGCGGCGCGGGCATCGTGCTCTATCTGCTGGCCTGGCTGCTGCTGAGCGCGGCGGGCGACCAGGCGTCGGCAGCCGAGTCGCTGGTCGGCAAAGGACACAGCTCGCAGTCGCAGACCAAGAGCATCGTGTTGATCGTGGCGCTGGCCATCGCGGTCAGCACGATGGGCCCGGTCGGCGTCGGCCTCGGCGGCTCCGGCCTGATCAGTCTCGCGCTGATGCTGGCGGGCTGGTGGATGCTGCACCTGCGCACGCCGGCACCGCCGCCGGGCACCACCGAAGCGTTCGGCGGGTTCGCCCCGGACGGCGGGATCACCGCCACCGGCTATCCCGGCGCGGTCTTCCCGCACGGAGCGCCGAGGACCTTCGGCGACATGTACGTGCCGCCGGCCACCGTGTACACGCCATACACCAAACTCCCGGATTCGTACGTCCCGGAAACGCCGGTCCGAGCATCGGATGGCGATGCCGAGACGGTTCTGCTGGACAAGGGAGTGGCCGACCAGCATGGCGATTCCGTAGTGCTCGACAAGTCCGCCGCGACCTCACCTTCGGATGAGGCCAGGCCGACCGAATCGGGAACCGCGCAGACCGGACTGGACTCATCCGGCAGCGCTGAGCCCAGCGGCCGAGCCGACCTGGCCGCGCCCATCGGCGACAGTTCCGCACCGGGCGAGTCCGCCGAGAACGCCGAAGGCGGACCGAGTACGAACATCCAGCGGATGCCCTCGCTCGGCACAGAACAGGGCCCGTCACCGACTGGCAGCCCCGTCTCGCTCGGCAAAGACGTCGCCGACACCGCGACCGACACGAACCGTCCCGCCGCGGCGCAACCCGCGATCGTCCGGCGCCCGATCCCTCCGTCCTGGGATCCGCTCGGCGTCGCCCCGCTGGCCTGGGACCTTCCGGAACCCGCACCCGTCCGTACCGCGGTGGCGCCACCGGCCAAGCGTCCGCGCTCGCGGCTGACCCCAGTGGTGATCGGTCTGGCCATCTTGGCGGCGGCCGGGGCGGGCGCGGCGGCGGCCTCCGGTGTGGAGTGGATGACGCCGAGCCGGATCGGCGCGGTGGCACTTGCGGTGATCGGTCTCGGCCTGGTGCTCGGTGCGTTCCTGCGCCGCGGCTACGGCCTGCTGGTGCTCACCGCGCCGCTCGCCGGATTCGTGCTGCTGGCCTCCGCCGTCGGCCCGATCGAGTTCGACCGCGGCGCGATGGGCGACCACACCTGGGCCCCGGCCTCCGTCGCCGACCTGGCGCCGCACTACAAGGTGAACATGGGCTCCGGCACCCTGGACCTGCGTTCGCTGAAACTCACCGAGAACCGCACCGTGGACATCGACGCGCACATGGCCGAAGTCCGCGTGCTGCTGCCCGCGGACCTGACCGTCCGCACCCACTGCACGGCATCCATGGCCGAAGCCATCTGCGACGAAGGCATCAGCGGCCCGAACCCGCCCGGCGCGCCGGTGCTCGATCTGAACGTCGACGTCCGATTCGGAAACGTGGAGGTGCGCCGTGGCTGAGACCGACAAGAACAACACTGCCGAGTCCCGCCGCGGCCCGGCCGCCTCGCTGCTCATCGCCGGACTGCTGGCCATCGCGGTGAGTGTGTGCGGCTTCATCGGTCCCGCATCCTGGCCCGCGTCCAGCATGCTCCCGATCGGTTGGATCGTGGTGCTCGCCGCGATCGTCATCGGCATCGTGCTGGTGATCTCCCCGCGTAAACGATCGTGACCACCCAGCCGAATGGCCTCTACCGCGATCGAAACGCCCTGCCCCACCTGCGCAGCCGAATCGCACTGCCCATTATTGGTGCACCACAGGAGAACCCATGAAGCCCGACGAGAACGCCGCTCAGGCCGAGCTCACCGCCAGACCCACGCCACCGGACCCACACGGCAGACCGCACCTCGTCACCACGAACGGAATACTCTTGGGCCACTTGGTCCTGCACAGCGCCACGTGGCACCGGCCGCGCCGACCCGCTCACACCGCACGCGCGACAAGGCTCGGAGTCACTCCCACTCGATGGTGCCCGGCGGCTTGCTGGTCACGTCGAGGACCACGCGGTTGACTTCGGGCACCTCGTTGGTGATCCGGGTGGAGATGCGTTCGAGCACCTCGTAGGGCAAACGGGTCCAGTCGGCGGTCATCGCGTCCTCGCTGGAAACCGGGCGCAGCACGATGGGGTGGCCATAGGTGCGGCCATCGCCCTGCACGCCGACGCTGCGGACATCCGCCAGCAGCACGACGGGGCACTGCCAGATCTGGCCGTCCAGACCCGCCGCGGTGAGCTCCTCACGCGCGATGGCGTCGGCTCGGCGCAGCGTGTCCAGGCGGTCCTCGGTGACCTCACCGACGATCCGGATGGCGAGACCCGGCCCCGGGAACGGTTGCCGGGCAACGATCTGCTCCGGCAGGCCGAGCTCACGACCCACCGCGCGAACCTCGTCCTTGAACAGCAGCCGCAGCGGCTCGACCAGTTCGAACTCCAGGTCGTCGGGCAGCCCGCCGACATTGTGGTGACTCTTGATGTTCGCCGTGCCGCTGCCGCCGCCGGACTCCACGACGTCCGGGTACAGCGTGCCCTGAACCAGGAATTCGACCTTCGGCGTCGCGCCGTCCACCTCTCCGTGCTCGAGCACCACCTCGCCCACCGCGTCCTCGAAAGACCGGATGAACTCCCGTCCGATGATCTTGCGCTTCTCCTCGGGATCGGCGACGCCCTTCAACTCGCCGAGGAACTTGTCCACCGCGTCGACGGTCACCAGCTTGGCGCCGGTCGCGGCGACGAAATCCTGCTGCACCTGCTCGCGCTCCCCCGCCCTCAGCAGGCCGTGGTCGACGAAGACGCAGGTCAACCGGTCACCGATGGCACGCTGCACCAATGCGGCGGCGACCGCGCTGTCCACCCCGCCGGACAGCCCGCAGATCGCGTGGCCGTCGCCGACCTGCTCGCGCACCGAGGCGATCAGCGACTCGGCGATGTTCGCCGGGGTCCACGTCGACGGAATGCCCGCGAGCTCGTGCAGGAACCGGCTCAGCACCTGCTGACCGTGCGGCGAGTGCAGCACCTCCGGGTGGTACTGAACACCGGCCAAGCGGCGCGCGCGGTCCTCGAACGCGGCGACCGGGGCGCCCGCGGTGGTGCCGGTGACCTCGAAGCCCTCCGGCGCGTCGGTGACCGCGTCGCCATGGCTCATCCATACGGGCTGGATGGTGGGCAGGCCGCCGTGCAGCAAACCGCCGTCGATGTTGAGTTCGGTGCGGCCGTATTCGCGGGTGCCGGTGTGCGCGACTGTGCCGCCGAGCGCCTGCGCCATCGCCTGGAAGCCGTAGCAGATACCGAAGACCGGCAGTCCCAGCTCGAACAGCCGTGGGTCCAGTCGCGGCGCGCCCTCGGTGTACACGCTGGCCGGGCCGCCGGAGAGGATCACCGCGAGCGGTTGCTTCTCGGCGATCTCTTCCACCGTCGTGGTGTGCGGAACCACCTCGGAGAACACGCTCGACTCGCGGACCCGCCGTGCGATCAACTGCGCGTACTGGGCTCCGAAGTCGACGACGAGGACCGGTCTCTGGGTTTGTGCCACCCACACAGTTTAGTGAGCGGCGAAACGGGGGAATCTTCGGGACAGCGTCCTCGCACACGACCGAGCGGGCCGACCGAATCCTCCCGCGCGCCCCCGCCCCGCTGGTTATCCTTCTGCTCGTGCCCTTCGCCCGCGCGATCGATGCCGACATCCACTACGAGGACAGCGGCGGGGACGGCCCGGTGGTACTGCTGGCGCACGAGTTCTTCATGGACCGCACCATGTTCGCCGCCCAAATGGCCGCGCTCGCACCGGAATTCCGGATCGTGTCCTGGGACGCACGCGGTCACGGCCGCACCAGGGACGAGGGCCTACCTTTCACCTACTGGACCGCCGCGCGGGACGCGCTGACCGTGCTGGATCACCTCGGCGCCGAACAGGCCGTGGTCGGCGGCACCGCGCAGGGCGGCTTCACCGCACTGCGTACCGCGCTGATCGCGCCGGAAAGGGTCTCCGCGCTGATCCTGATCAGCACCGAAGCGCACGGTCCCACGCCCGAGCAGTCCACCGCCACCCAGAAGTTCCTCGAACAGTGGTATGACGACGGCTCCCGCGAACGGGCCGCGCGTCAGCTGGCCTCCTGGCTGATCGGCGACGACGAGTGGTACCGCACGATGTGGACCCAGCGCTGGCTGGTGCGCGACCGGCGCGGCATCGAGGCCGCGGCGGGCTGCCTGCTCAGCCGGGATTCGGTACTGGACCGGCTGCGCGAAATCGCCTGTCCCGCCTTGGTGATCCACCCCACCGACAGCGGCTTGGACCGCGAGCGCGCCCGGCAGTTGGCGCGCGGCCTGTCCGGCGCGATCTTCGTCGAGATCGCGAACGCGCGACTGGCGGTGACGATGACCCACCCGGAGCCGGTCAACCACGCGATCCAGCAATTCCTGCGCACCAGGACGAAGCCGGCCCGCAAGACGAAGCCGACCCGCGTGCGGTAACCCCACCACGCGAACCTGGCGACCGGAAAGCCGTTGCTTACCTGCCACTGGAGGCGCGAGTCTTACGAGCGCCGTTCGCGGCCCGGCTCGTGTCCGAGTGGGCGAAGCGCATGCGCCGCAGGCGCGAGTCTCGCCCGCTCGGACGCGAGCCACAAAGGGGCCGCGAACACCCCGCGCCGCAGGCGCTGGAAATCAGACAGAGCCCGGCTCATGTCCGAGTGACCGAAGCGCATGCGCCGCAGGTGCGAGTCTCGCCCGCTCGGACGCGAGACTTCCCGGGGCCGCGAACACGCAGCGCCGCAGGCGCTGCAAATCAAGCGCGAACGCTGAGACCGACTTTCTGGAACTCCTTCAGATCCGAGTAACCGGCCTTGGCCATCGAACGCCGCAGACCGCCAACGAGATTCAGCGACCCGAATGGATCGTCCGACGGACCGTAGAGCACACGCTCCAGGCTCGGGCGCACGCTGCCGCCCTCCGGCTCGCCGCCGAGGTCCCACGGATCGTCCACGTGCAGCAGCGAACCGCGCGGCACCGAAGGATGCGCGGCGGCCGACGGCCAGTACCAGCCACGGCCCGGCGCCTCCGCGGCCGCGGCGAGCGGCACGCCGAGCATCGCGGCATCCGCCCCGCAGGCGATCGCCTTGGCCAGCTGGCCGGAGGTCGCGATGTCCCCGTCGGCGATGACGTGCACGTAGCGGCCGCCGGTCTCGTCCAGGTAGTCCCGGCGGGCGGCGGCGGCATCCGCGATCGCGGTCGCCATCGGCACCCCGATGCCGAGCACCTCGCCGGTGGTGGTCGCACCGGGGTAGGAGCCGTACCCGACGATCACGCCTGCCGCGCCGGTGCGCATCAGGTGCAGCGCGGTGCGGTGGTCGCTCACGCCGCCCGCGACCACCGGCACGTCCAGCTCGGCGATGAAGGTCTTGAGGTTCAGCGGTTCACCGTCGCCGACATGCTCGGCGGAGATGATCGTGCCGTGCACCACCAGCAGGTCGATGCCCGCCTGCAGCAGCGCCGGTGTGAGGGTGCGCGCGTTCTGCGGGCTCACCCGCACCGCGACCGTGACACCGGCGGCGCGAACCTGCGCGACCGCGGCGGCGAGCAGATCCGGCTGCATCGGTGCGGCGTGCAATTCCTGGAGCAACGCCACGGCACGCTCGTAGCCGCCCTTGCCGACGAGTTCGAGCAACTGGTCGATCTTCGCGGAGACGTCCGCGTGCCGCGCCCACAGGCCCTCGCCGTTGATCACGCCGAGCCCGCCGAGGCGGCCGAACTCGATGGCGAACTCCGGCGACACCAGCGCGTCGGTCGGATGCGCGAGGCACGGGATCTCGAAGCGGTAGGCGTCCAGCTGCCAGGACAGCGACACCTGCTTCGACGAGCGGGTCCGGCGCGAGGGGACGATGTCGACGTCGTCCAGCTCGTAGGTACGCCGGGCGGTCCGGCCCATGCCGATCTCCACCATGTCGCGCACGCATTTCTCCTTAATGTCTTCTGCCGCGCTGTGTTTGTTTTGCAGCGCCTGCGGCGCTGCGTGTTCACGGCCCCGGGAAGTCTCGCATCCGAGCGGGCGAGACTCGCGCCCGCGGCGCATGCGCTTCGCCCACTCGGACGCGAGACGGGCCGCGAACGGCGCTCGTAAGACTCGCGCCTCCGGTGATCACCGGAGGCGGGGCCCGATGGGGTGCCACACCCACACAGCTCTACCTGCCCGTGAGCATGACTTGCTTACCCATGAGCAAGCTCAATCATGCACGGACCGGTTGGTCCTGTACACGAACGTAGCGGGCTAGCCTCGGCCGGTGTAGTTAGGGGCCTCGACGGTCATGGTGATGTCGTGCGGGTGGCTCTCCTTGAGTCCGGCCGCGGTGATCTGCACGAACTGCGCCTCCTGCAGATCCGCGATCGACTGCGAACCCGTGTAGCCCATGGCGGCGCGCAGCCCACCGACCAGCTGGTGGATGACCTGGTTGACCGGCCCGCGGAACGGCACCCGCCCCTCGATGCCCTCCGGCACCAGCTTGTCCTCGGCGAGCACGTCGTCCTGGAAGTAGCGGTCCTTGGAGAACGACTTGGCCTGCCCACGGCCCTGCATGGCGCCCAGCGAGCCCATGCCGCGGTAGCTCTTGAACTGCTTGCCGCCGACCAGGATCAGTTCACCCGGCGATTCGGCGGTGCCCGCGAGCAGCGAGCCCAGCATCACGGTGGACGCGCCGGCGGCGATGGCCTTGGCGATATCGCCGGAGAACTGGATGCCGCCATCGGCGATCACCGGGACACCCGCGGGCTTGCACGCCGCGACCGCCTCCAGGATCGCGGTGATCTGCGGCGCGCCGACACCGGCGACCACGCGAGTGGTGCAGATGGAGCCGGGGCCGACACCTACCTTGACCGCGTCGGCGCCCGCCT
>NZ_BDBA01000276.1 GCF_001612745.1 Nocardia amamiensis NBRC 102102
AGCCATTACCTGAACGAAAACCGGCTCAACCTGGGGATTTCCGTGAACGCCGACAGCTACCGGCAAAAGACCGCCGCCCTGGTGCCACGCGCGATCCCGGATCCGCTTTACGACGAAGTCTTCGGGACACTCACCAGCGATCCGGACCGTGCCATCGTGGCGCTGCTGGTGTCCTCGGGTGCCCGCGCCAGCGAACTACTCGGCATGACGCTCACCGATGTGGACTGGGGTGGCCAGCGAATCCGATTGATCGGCAAGGGAACCCGCACGCCGGAATGGGTCGCGGTGTCGCCGGACGCACTGCTGTGGCTGCGCGGCTACCTGACCGGCGAACGGCCCCAGGACAGCCCGCACGACGCCTTGTGGCTCACACTGCGCAAGCCCTACCGGCCGTTGCGGTATCAGGCGTTGCGGGCGATGCTGCTGCGCGTCAACGCCAAGCTCGGGGCCGACCTGGTGCTGCACGACTTCCGCCACACCTGCGGAATTCGATTGGCGAGCGACCCTGCCATCCCGATCACCGATGTTCGAGCACACCTGCGGCATCGCACGCTGGCCAGCAGCGAGCCCTACCTGGTGGCGCGTCCAGAAGACGTCATCGCCCGCGTCCGTGCGCACCATCAGGGCCCACTGGAGCCCACCCCCGCCAAGGGCTGGGCCTACGACCGCGGTGATCTGGCGGTGCTGCTCGGGCAAGCGATGTCGTGACAGACGTAGCGCTGACGGAGGTGGCACCTTCATCGGATCACCTCGTTTCCCTCGTCCGCACCGACGCCGCGACGATGAATCTCTCGATCGGCACCGTGCGGCTGCGCCTGGCCGGACTGCGAATGCTGCTCGGACGGCTAGAAGGGCTGCCTGGCGACAGCTGGCAAGACCGTTGGGAGGCAGCCGGATTCGACGACGCCGAGGACTGGCTGACGGCAGCCGACGCAGTGAACCACTACCAGCGGGCGGCGCTGAACAGCGCGGTCCAGTCGCTCATGTGTCACCGGGTGCTGCGCCCGAGCTACGGGTGGCTGCTGCGGCTGCCGGCCTCAGCGAGCCTCAAAGAACAACTGCGGGCCACGACGGGCCGCGTCGACATCGATCGGCTCGTGCAGGCCGCCGACGCGGGCCGAGTCCCCAGGCGGATGCTGGAATTCGCCGTCGCCCTGGTGACGCGCGTGCTTATCCACACCGGCAAGACAATGACCGAGCTGACCACCGCCGACCTGCTCGACTACGCCGACGCCTGCCGGGCGCACGGCCGCACGACCGTGCCCGGTCTGCAAACCGCCCACCAACTGCTGCGACAGCTCGGCATCGTGGACGACCCGGGATTGCTGTCGCGTCACACGCTGCGTCTCAGCAACAAATACACCGTCGAGGACATGGTCGACCGCCATCGCATCGCCTGCCGCCCCGTGCGGAATCTGCTCGTGCGCTATCTGACCGAACGACAGACCGCACTGGACTACGGATCGCTACGCGGCCTGGCCACCCGCCTCGCTGGCACCTTCTGGGCCGACCTGGAACAACACCACCCGGGCATCGACTCGATCCGGCTCGGCCCGGACATCGCGCGGTCCTGGCAGGAACGGTTGTGGATCCTGCCGGATGGCCGACCCCGCCGGGACGTCCACAGCATCCTCATCATGGTCCGCAGCTTCTACCTCGACATCGCCCACTGGGCGGCCGAAGACCCCGCTACCTGGGGTTTGTGGGTGGCGCCACCTCCGGTCAGCGAAGGCGACCTGCGGCCCTTCGCCAAGGTCAAGCACCACAACCGAGCGCGGATGCACGCCCGCACCCGGACCCTGGCGCCAGCGCTGCCGAAACTGGTCGCCAGTGCGCACCGACGCCTCACCGACGCCGCGGCGCTGCTAGCTGCGGCCGAAACCACCGACCCGGGCGGCGAATTCGCCTTCGTCGGCCATCGCTATCGGCGTCTTCCCATCCCGGCTCGGGACAAGAACGTCAGTGGCGCACTGCCGGTCCGTGTGAGGTTGGCCGACGAACCAGCGGCGAAACTGATCAACTGCCGCAAGCTTGAGGACGAGGCGTTCTGGGCGTGGGCGGTCATCGAAGTGTTGCGGCTGACCGGAATTCGGATCGAGGAGCTGCTCGAGCTGAGCCATCTGTCGATCCGTCACTACACCATGGCCGACGGGCAGCTGGTGGTGCTGCTGCAGATCGCGCCGTCCAAGACCGACCGAGAACGGGTTCTGCCGGTCTGCCCGGAACTGGCACACGCCCTGGCCCGCATTGTGAACCGGGTCCGCGTCGGCGGTGAGCATGTTCCTCTCGTCGCGCGCTATGACTACCTGGATCACGAGTTCGCTGCCCCACAGCCGCTGCTGCTGCAACGCTTGCACTCCGGCACGCCGACCGCGATGAGTCGAACCGGGGTGGCCCGGCTGCTGATCCGCGCCGCTGACTACGCCGACCTCCGCGACGTCGATGGGCAGCGTTTGGCTTTCACGCCGCACGACTTCCGACGAGTTGTCCCCGCTTAGTTTGCGTGTTGCGATAAGCCCGAAAGGGGCGGGCGGCCTCTGTGTTTGGCTGTTGCGCCGGGGCGTGTGGCGTTTCTACTGTCAGCGTCCATGATCCTGAGCTTCTACTCGTCGCAGGGCTGGGAGTCCTGGGACGTCGAGCATCGGCCGGTGATTCCGGAGGGCATGCCGGTGCTGGTCGATGTCGATTTGTTGTTCGAGAACGGGCCGGGCGCGGCGCGGCCGACCGTGGTGGTGAATCAGTGGCTGCGGTTGCTGCCGGCCAGCGGCGCGCCGTCGCCGAACACGTGGGAGGCGTATGCGCGAGCGGTGCGGGATTGGATGGTGTTCCTCGCCGAACACGGTGTGAGCCTGTTCGATTCGCGGGACCGGTTGAAGCTCGCGCTGAGCCGGTACGCCGAGCATCGAGCTACCGGGCCGCTGCCGCGGCGGCTCGCGGCGACCACGTGGGGCCAGCACATGAGCATCCTGTCGCTGTTCTACAAGTGGGCGATCGAAGAGGGCCTGGCGGCTGCGGAGCCGTTCACCTACCGGACCGCTCGAGCGTTGTTCGGCGGCACCGGTCGTGAGGTGAAAGTAAATCTGGCGGTGCGCCGGACACCGAAACCGCACGTGACGATCAAGTACTTGGAGCCGGACTTCGCCGCACTGTTCCTGGCCGGGCTGCGGGGTCTGGCACCCGATGGTGTCCTCGACACCGGATACCACGGCCGCGAGCTGGCCCGCAACGGCGCGATCGGAGAACTGGCACTCTCGACTGGGTTGCGGCTGCAAGAGTTCACTCACCTGCTGACCTACGAAATCCCCGCTCTGCCAGCCGAACCCACTGTTGTTCCAATCCCGTTCCCGGTCGCGTCAGGGATCACGAAGGGCCGCAAGTTCCGCATCACCTGGATCTCCTACGAGGCGCTGGCGGCACTGCATCGATACATAGACCTCGATCGAGCGATGACCGCCGAGGGCTCGGTCTGGCGGCCACGGCGCGGCGAGCCGCTGCTGGTCACCGAGCCCGACGCGCGCGGCGGCCGGATCAATGGCGTCCGTCGGGCCTGGGAGACATTGACACCGCAGGAGCGGCTTCGACTGGTGGCACCCGGCGGCGGTTCCTGTCTGATCGCATTGCGCAGCGATGGCGGCCCGTTCACTGCCTGGGCGACGGTGTTCGAACGCACCTCCGATCGTTTGCGGGCCCGGTTCGAGCCGCGGTTCCCGCATGTTCATCCGCACCGGCTGCGGCATTCGTTCGCGATGCGCACGTTGGAGTTTCTGGTGACCGGGC
Organism: Nocardia amamiensis NBRC 102102; assembly: GCF_001612745.1. Taxonomy (GTDB): domain Bacteria; phylum Actinomycetota; class Actinomycetes; order Mycobacteriales; family Mycobacteriaceae; genus Nocardia; species Nocardia amamiensis. The sequence continues at coordinate 3,778 of NZ_BDBA01000276.1, forward strand.
ATTATCGGCAGGCGGCGAAGCTGGTGCGCGACACCGATGCTGATGCCGCGCTGGTGTTCTATCTGACCAAGGCCGATGCGCTGCTGGTGCTGCGTGATCTTCTCGGCCACAGCTCGGTGCTGGTGACCGAGAAATACCTCAAACGCTTGGACATGACCCGGATCTACCGGGAAGCCTACGAAACCGCAGGCGCGGCCGAAGGTTTGACCTCGGCAGGTGATGCGCAGGCCGAGGCGGATGCCGAGTTCGCCGATGACACCACGCGCGGGGGCTGCTGATGCCGGCCGTCGTGAGCAAGGACCCCTTGGCGATCTCGTGCGTGTTCAGCGACGGATCCACCGCGAGGTTCGTGCTGGAAGGTCTGCCCTGCCGAGAGCTGGTTCTGGACTTGCTCGTCGGACTGGTGGAGCTGATCCACCCGCACGGCACGGTCAATGCCGCGGGCTCGGTCGGTCACTATGAGCAGTCCATCCGTCACCTGGTTCGCTATCTGGCTGATCGTGGATTCGCCGGTGGGGCTGGGGCTTTGACCAGGCCGATGATGGCCGAGTACTGGATGGGGACGTCCGGGCCGAAGGAGGCATGCACGCGGCGGATGCTGCAAGGGGTCCAGGCCGCAGGCGGATCGGTCGATGCCCGGCTGGCGGAACTGGCTTCTGGACGCGCATTCAATCCGCAGCGCAGCCATCATCAACTTCCGCCTTACCCGGAAGCGGACTGGGACAAGTTGATCCGCACCTGCAAGGCGATCACCGACGACACGTTCGCCCGGCACCGCGCCGCCCTGGCCGCGGCCGAACGCGGCCGTCATCCCCGCGAACACGGATGGACCGCGCAGAATCTGCGCTGGCTGCTGGCCCGCGTCGGGCCGGTCGGAGTGGTCGCCTTCGGCGAGCACTTGGGCTGCTCGCACAACGTGGTCTGGCAAAACGGCCGCGTCCTCGATGCCAGCCGCGACCTGTTTCCCGACCTGAACACGGTGATCGCCTACAAGCTGCTGTTCGGCGCCTATTCCGGCATTGTTCCCGACGGCATCGACGACCTGGTCGCCGACGACATCGACTGGGCGGGCGACTCCACGATCCTGCTGTCCTACATCAAGGGCCGCACCGCGGCCGAGAGCCTGAACCTGCCGCGCAACGCGGTTCGGTTGCTCGAGCAGTGGCTGGCGCATTCGGCACTGCTGCGAAGCCATGCCGATCCGGTCGAGCGCAGGCAGTTGTGGTTGCGGCTCTGCAAGCCCGGCGGCACGGAGCTGTCGGCGAAGGCAGGAGGCGGCGCTCGAATGGGCATTCAGCGCTGGGTAGTTCGGCACAGGCTGCTCGATTCCGACGGCCGGCCTCTGAAGATCCATCGATCGCGGATCCGCACCACTTTCCACGCCTCGCGGGACAAGACGACCTGGGCCGGGCGCGGGCGCGCCACCATCGACCCGAACCACACCGCGGAGGTCGAAGGCGACCGCTACCTCACCGCGACCACACCCGCACAGCAGCGGGCTGTCGAGGCGATCATCGAAGACGCTCAATATGATCTGCTGCGACGCGCCCAGCCGGCGACCATTCTCACCGAGGAGAACTCCACCGATCTGGCTCGCGACTATCCGCGGCTGGTCGCCGAACTCGGGCTCGACGGCACTGCGCTGGCCGAGCTGGTCGGCGGTGAACGCGACGTGTTCACCGCGGCCTGCGCCGACCAGTTGTCCGGACTGCACGGTCCCAAGGGCAAGCCTTGCCCGGCACGCCCCTGGGTCTGTTTGCTCTGCCCGCTGGCCGTGTTCGCACCCCGTCACGCGGCGAATCTGTTGCGGCTCAAGGCATTCTTCAGCCGACAGTGGCAGCAGATGCCCGCCGCCCAGTTCATGGCGGTGTTCGGCCCCTACGCCCACCGCATCGATCACGTCCTGAGCCGATTCGACCCGGTGGTCGTTGCCCGCGCAGCCGACCACTTCACCGACACCGACTCCGAGATCCCTTTGCGTCCCGAGGAATTCACACGATGACCGTTGCTGCCCTCAACCCCGGCGAAGACCAGCACCGGCGGTCACCGTTCGCCGGGGCCGACATCTGCGCGCTGGCGGGCCTCAGTTTGCCCGTCGGCGCGTCTCGCCCGTTCTTCGAACATGACCTCTGGGACTTCACCGAGGTCATCGGCCTGCCGGTTCAGATGTCGATGGTGAACCGCCGGTTCGTCTTCACCACGATCACCGAGCCCCGATGGCGGCTGCTGGCCAAGGAACAGATCGTCGCGATGCTCGCGCCCCGCCACGACGCGGTCGCGTTGCTGCCGCGCGGCTATCGCACTCCGCTGCATCTCAACACCACCAAGGCCCGCCTCGACGAACTCACCCGGTTCCTGGCCTGGCTGACTGCTGAGCAGGTCACGAGCCTGGCCGCCGTCACCGACACCGATTGCGAGAACTATCTGGCCCACCGCCGCTATATCCTCGACGACAACGGCCATGTCGTGGGCGAACGATCGCCCGCCACCCGGCGGGCCGCAGCTCAGATCGTCGTCGACCTGATCAACCATCGGGAGTTGTTCACCAGCGACCGCGTCCCGGCCGCACTCCGCCCCTGGGGCGGAGCGGCACCATCGGCGATCGCCGAAATGCCCTGCGGCACAGGCCACAACAAGACACAACCGCTCAACGACACGATCCTGCGACCACTACTGAACGCGGCCACCTACCTGGTCGACGTGATCGCACCGCACGCGATCACGCTGGCCCGCCAAGTCATCGACGCCGATCGGAAGTGGTCGATCCGGCAGGGAGCCCACACCCCGACCGGGCGGTTGCCGCTCGCGGAGTTCACCCGGCTGCTTGCTGGTTACCGACGTCGGGCCGAACCGCTGCCCATTCTGCCCGAGCACTGGGTCCGGCAACGCATCGCGCGGGGCTGGTCGCCGCAGGACCCGCTGCTCACGATCTCGTTGGGAGTCTTGGCCCGACAGGCCGGATTCACGCAGTTCATGACCGACTGGCTGCCGCATCTGCGTCCCCGCATCGAGGCCACGCTGGACGCGGTTGGCGCACAACGCCAGTTCGCCCGCAGCGCCGCCGCAGTCGAGCGAGCCGATACCGGTGATCAGGTCTGCTGGACGGTTCCGCTGGACCGCGAACAAGCCGTCGCCGTTGTCGGGATCGTCCGCACCGCCGCGATCACCGTGCTGGCAGCGTTGTCCGGCATGCGGTCGAGCGAGTTGATGGAACTGGAAGTCGGCTGCTGCCGACCTCCGGAACGCTATGGTCCGGATCTGGTGCGTTACCGGCTGGCCAGCCGCGTGGTCAAAGGCCAGCGACTCGGTGGTGTCGATGACGAATGGGTCGTCATCGAACCGGTCTATCGAGCCGTTCAATTGCTCGAACGACTCCACGACGAGCCCGAACCCGGCGCACCGCTGCTGGGCCGGTTCGCCTTCGACATCCGCTTCACCTGGTTGCGGAACTGGGTCAACGGACCGACCGGCCAACGGCTCGGCTCGCCCCGATCCCCGACACCGCGGTCAGTCTGCGCGCCCTGCGCCGCACGCTGGCCATCGAGCTGGCCTACCGGCCAGGCGGAATGCTGGCCGCGAAATGGCACCTCAAGCACATCGCCGTCGCCACGACCGAAGGCTATGTTTCCAAACCCGGTGGGGCACAGGCCGAACTGCTGGCCGAAGTGAACAAGCACGAAACCGACCGCAACCTGGAACTGGTCTTGACCGAGTTCCGCAACTACCAGCAAGGCATCATGCCCGCGGGGCCCGGCGCGCGGGAACTAACTGAGTTGGGAGTAGCTCTTCTGCAGTGACGGTTGATCAGGCGGCGAGTCGATAGTCGACGGGGTGGGTGCGTTGGTGTTCGCGGGCGAGGTGATAGGCCCAGTAGGTGTCGAAGTCGCCGTTGTCGATCACGGCGCGGAGGGTGAGGATGGCTTCGGCTCCGGTCAATCCCCATCGGGCGCCACCGATGTCGAGGCGGTCGGCGACGAGGTGGCGGGCCGCTCCTTCGATGACGCCGGTCGCGATCGGCCAGCCGCCCGCCAAAGCGGTGTCGTAGCAGAGGAACTCGAGGTGACCCCGCAGGTAACGGACGGCGTTCCGCGCGCCGTCGCGGCGGTCCGGTGGTAGGTCGAGGGCGTCGGTTTCGATGATGTCGGCGACCTGACCGGCGTAGCCGCCCAGAACACGCAGGGCTGCGGTGGCGACCCAGTCCTCGACGGCCGGATCGCCGGGAGCGTGGAAGCACCAGCCGGCCCGCCAGAGATATTCCAGGACGTGCACCAGATCCAGCACGATGTGAACGCGAGCGTGGTGCCGGGCGGCTTCACCGCGGATCAACTCGATCTGGCGGTAATCGCCGTCGACCACGGCGATCCAGGTCCGCTCGTGGGTGGGGTCACGGGCCTCGGCGTGGGCGAACGCCGCGGCGACGACCTCGGCGGGGCTTTTGTCGATCGAGGCGGTCAGCCAGGTGCTCGCCGCGTGTGGGCCGGGTCGTGGCTGTCGGTCACTGCGGCGCGGTCCGCCGGGAACGGCGATGACGTCGTGTGGTCGTCGGGGTGCGGGATCGGCGTCGTACACCGCGGCGAGGGTGGCCATGCGCTTGCGGTGCGGCTTCTCGCCCGAGGCCAGACGGGTCCGGAACACGCCGGTCGCGGCGTCGGCCGCCTTGCGGGTGGCCTCGCGCAGCGCTTCGGGCCGCATGACGATGCCCTTGCCGTCGACCGAGACCACCAGCAGTGTGTCCGCGGCGGCCGGCTGCGGAACCCTCGCCGCGTAGAAGGCGTCGATATCGACCGCCGCCGCGGTGACGAGCCCTTCGAGTTGCCGTTTTCCGGCCACCGGACCACACCATCGCGTGATCGCCGATCGTGTTGTGTCATAGGAGGATCGGACCGCTTCGAGGACTGCTTGGCGGCGTAGCCCGTGGCTGTGACGCCCCGTCGGCAGCGACAACACCACATCAGCGGGATAGATATTGCGTTCACCGGGCGCGCGCAGGGCGCATCGGCGCACCGTCACCGGTCCGACAAGGGTCGCCAGCTGTCGAGTGTGGTTGTGCTCGACGCGATTTCGCCCGAGAACCGGCCCGTGCTCCTGTCGGTGGCGGGCCAGTTCGGCTTCCTCGCGCAGCGCCCGCAGATCGAGATGGTCCTGCAGCAGTTGCCGCAGCACTTCCCGGCCTCGCGCATGGACGACATCCTCGAGCTGGTGGTGAGGCAGCGTCGCGGTCGCCGGACCCGCGAAATCGGCGACCAAGGACTCGAATAGTTTTCTCGAATCGTCAAAGGGGTCAGCTATCGCGCCCGCGTCGTAACGTGTCACCGGGCTCTTCTTCCGAGAGGTTTCTGTTGAGTGGCATCTTCGAAACTACGGGGAAGAGCCCGTCAATAACGCTATGCACCAACCTCATTCGATGATCGAGAACAAGCCCGGCGTCTGCTCGTTCAACCAGACCCGCGCGACCAGGCGCTTGAGTTTCGAGCGCAGCCCCTCCACCTTCGCCGGAGCGACCTCGAGCCCGAGCGCCGCGGCGATATGCCCGGCCCGCAACCCCCGTCCGGCATCGGTGAGGACGTCCAGGACATCCTGATAGTCCTCCGGCAACACCGACGACTCCATCCCCGGCCCACGCCGGGGCACCAACACCACCCCGATCGGTGACCCACCCCCGGACTCCGGCATCGGTTCCGATGAATCCGCATCAGCGTCATCCAAGGCCACCGGCGCATCGAGATCAACTGCCGCACCGAGGATCTCGACCATCGTCTCCCGCGTGACCTGCAACCGCGACAACAACAGCTCCTCGGTCGCCAACTGCTGCGACAGCTCCGCGATCCGCTCACGCAACCCCTGCGCCCGCTGCCGGGCGTCGGCTTCGCGCCGACCGAGTTCGTCCAACCACGAGCCCATCGCCGCCTCCGAACCCCCGATCCGACAATAAGCCGTACCCGACCTGCGCAACAGCCTCAACCCTGTTACCGCAGCTCAGACGCTCCCTGCAGAAGAGCTACTCCCAACTGAGTTCTTCACCCACGTCGACGGCAAACTCCTGGACCCCGCCGCGCCGAAAACCCAAGCCAGCGACCGGGAAATCCTCAACCTGCTCACCAAACGAGCCCGCACTCTCCACCTCGGGACCGCGAACTACTGCTGGTTCACCGACCCTTCCCGCGCCCTCTGCCTCAAACTCGCCGGCACCCCACACGCCGACCGGCCACTGGCAGGAATGTGTGACTCGGCACGCTGCCCGCAGGCCACCCACCATGCCCAACATCGGCCGGTTTGGGCCGAACACGCCGAACAGACCAAAACCTTCCTCGGCAGCCTCGGCGCGACCCGCCGCACCGACAAGGCCCGTTTACAAGCCGACTACGACCGGGCCCTCCGGGTCATCGACGCCATCGACGCCGCAGCTGCCACCACAGGAATCCCACAGGACCACGCATGAGAATCACTGCCGCACAACGCGTCCAAAACGAGAACCGCATCCGCGCCACCATGGACCGGCTCCTACGAGGGGATATTCCGGACGGGGGAAACTGCGACATCACGACCCTCGCCGCGCAGTCCAGCGTCGACCGCACCGCCTTCTACGGCGACCGGCCCTACGCACATCTGCGCGCCGAATTCGAACATCGACTCCAGCAACTCCAGCAGGCCGGGGAAACTCCCGACCCCAAAGTTGCACAGATCCAACGTTTCAAGACCGAGGTCGAGAAGCTGAAAAGCCGTCTCACCCAGGCCAACTCGACAATCCAGGAGCTCACAGAGTTCCGAAACCAAGCCCTGTCCCGCCTCGCCGCCCAGCATGAAGAAATCCTCCGGCTCCGCGCCACCGCAGACCCGGACATGCACATCGCCCGACTCCCGGCCAGACAGAAGATCATCGGCCCATGCTGACGCGTCGATGCAGGTTGTCGATGTCACACGACAGCGCGGCCATCTTCCAGATATGCCGTCACACCCTCACGGCGAGCTCGGCACGCTGCTGCCACACGCCGAGCCAGCACATCCGGCAGTCGCTTCGCAGCCTCGGTCTCATCACACCATGCCCAGCTTCGAAGCTCTTCCGCCTGAAGGACTATCGCCGCTGTCTGATCGGCACTCAGCAGTCCACCGTCATACACCAACATCACCCCGTCGCTGGGATACAGACCGGGCGGAACCCAATCCACCACCAACAACCGGCCCATTCGCACAGCCAGCCCGAGCTCTTCATCGACCTCCCGGACAACCGCAGCAAAGGGCGATTCCCCGGCTTCGACAACGCCACCGGGCAATTCCCAGTAGTTCTTATACGTCGGCTCGACCAGCAACACCCGGCCCAGCTCGTCGACGAACAACGCGCCCGCCCCCATCCGCTTACCCGGCAACCTGCCAACATCCTCTACCGGTTCAGACCCCATAGGGCACAACATTATCCACCGGAAGCCACCGCACGCTCGGCTCCGAGAACCAGGCTCACCGACCACCGATCCCGGCACACCCCGTCGCCAACCGCAGGAACCGATCCGACAGTGACGTCCATCACAATTCTTTTCATTCTATCGCAACACGAACCGCGACCCCGGTCACGAACTCCGCGATGGGAGTCGGCGAAGTCAAACGCAACACAAACCCGACCGCACACTGCCACTGCGGAGACAAGGCGGATCTGGATCACCAGCGCCGTGCTCAACGGATTGCCACCCCACATCGCCCAGATCATCGCCGGTCACCGCGACATCAACGTCACCATGGGCTACAAGGCCGTCTATCCCGAGGAAGCCATCCAAGCTCACCTGGCGTTCCTGGCGCGGCGCCGCAGCCTGCGGCCCAGCGAGGAATACCGCGCCCCGACCGAGGCCGAATGGGAAGAGTTCCTCGGCCACTTCGAACGCCGCAAGGTCTCCCTCGGCACCTGCGGACGCGCATTTTCCAGTCCGTGCGCGCATGAACACGCCTGCGTGAAATGCGCGCTCCTCTGGCCGGACCCTGCTCAACGCGCCCGGCTGGTCGAGATCCGCGATAACCTCATCGACCGCATCGCCGAAGCCGAACGCGAAGGCTGGCTCGGCGAAGTCGAGGGCCTCAAAATCAGCCTCGCCGGCGCCGAGGACAAACTCACCCAACTCGATCGCCGCACCCGCACCACCACCGCACCGGTCGATCTCGGAATCCCCGCTCCCACAACCGAATCCTGACCGCCCACGTCCGAAACCCGGACACCTCAATACAGTTCAGAGAA
>NZ_BDBA01000277.1 GCF_001612745.1 Nocardia amamiensis NBRC 102102
ACGACAACGATCGTCAGCGGAGTCACGCTGGCGGAGATCAACGGTGCCAGCAGATGCGCGATCACGCTCATCGCCTGCAGTACACCCTCGCTGGCGAGAACCGACACCTCCCCGACGCGCCCGGCAGTGAACCAGCCGAGGGGCAAACGGGCCAGACGATCGCCGAAACGGTGATAGACACCGCGCAAGAGCGTGGTCCCGACGTGGAAACCGGACAGATCGCTGCGATAGCGCAGCGCCGCATAGCCCGCGACCGCCGCCCCGAACGCGATCAGCCAGGGCCAGGCGTCCGTGGGCGTGCTCCCGAACAATGCCCGCAACACCGGAACCAGCAGCGCATAGGACAAACCTTCGGCGACCGAGGTTGCCGTCATCAGGGCCACTGTGCGACGCACAGGCTGGGCGTACTCGTGTCCCAGCACGCGCAGCAGCATTCGAATCATCGGGACTCGTCTCCTTGCAGTGTCTCGTCGGCGAGGTGCGTGGATGCGCTCCGCTGACCCCTCCAGGGCCGGAGCTCACGCCGCAGTACGCCACCGAGGGTTTCGATCTCGTCGGTGAGCGCGGATCGGTGGGATTGCCAGAATTCGGCGAACTTTCCGCTCTGTGCCAGCAGTTCGGCAGGCTTGCCGCGCTCGACGATCGACCCGTTCTCCAGCATCACGACGGTGTCGGCGTCGGCGATCGTCTCCAGGCGATGGGCGATGACCAGGATCGTCCGATCGCCCTCCAGCGTCGCCAGCGCCCGGCGCACCGCGTGTTCGGTGTGCGGGTCGGCGAATGCGGTGGCCTCGTCGAGCACCAGAATGGGCGCGTCGGCGAGCAGAGCGCGCGCGATCGAAATCCGTTGCGACTCACCCCCGGACAGTTGGACGTCCGCACCGAGCACCGTGTCGTATCCGCGCGGCAGCTCGAGAATTCGGTCATGGATATTCGCCAGCTGGGCGGCGCGAACCACGTCGTCGCGGTCGGCATGCGGTACCGCCAGCGCGATATTGTCCGCGACCGACGCGCGCAGCAGCCGAACATCCTGGAAGACGAAGGAGACCATCCGGTACAGCTCCCGGCTGCCGAGCTCGCGCAGATCGACACCGCCCAGCAGGACCGCACCTTGGGTCGGGTCGAAGAACCGCGGCAACAGCTGCACCAGCGTGGACTTTCCGCTTCCCGACGGCCCCACGATCGCGGTGACCGTACCCGGCTCGAGCTCCAGGTCGATCCCGCGCAGCACCTCGTGATCGGCTTCGTAACCGAATCGCACATCACGCAGCTCCACCCGGTGCCCCTGTGCCGCGACCGGGTGCGCGGGTTCCGGAAGTGATTGCACGGCAAGAACTTCCCGGACCCGGTCGACCGCGCGGCGGGCGGCCTGCAGATCATCGAAGCCGTGGCCGAGCGCCGCGACCGGAGCGGTCAGTCCCAGTCCGAGCAGCAGGAACGGCAGTAGATCCGCCGGGGCCAGAGACCCGCTCGTGATCAGAACCGCGCCGCCGATCAGCACGACCAGCAGCACGAACGGCGGCGACAGCACCACCTGCATACCCGCGGCGATTCCGGCGAGTCCGTGCACCATGCGGAGGAAGGAGTCCGCGAAATCGTCTGCGGCCGTGCGGAATTTCCGGTGCGCGCGCTCGCCTGAGCCGAACGCCTTGACCACCGAGATTCCCTGCACGAACTCGACGGCCGCACCGGCGATCCGGCCCATCCCCGCATCGAACTCCTTCTGCTCGCGCAGCCGGGTCGGGGTCATCATCAAGGGGACCAATGCCACCGCCAGCGCCACCGGGATCAGCGTGATCAACGTGAGCCGCCAGTCGATGGTGAACAAGTAGATCAGCGATACCAGCGGCACCACGAAGGCGGCGACGAGGTCGCCGGGAGTGTGGGCGATGAATGGGTGTACGGCACCGACGTCCTTGCCGACGACCTTCGCCAGCTCGCCGGTGCTGCGCCGGGAGAACCAGCCGATCGGCACGCGCCCCAGCCGCGCGGCCAGTTGCCTGCGAAACGACAGTTGCACACGGCTGTCGAGCAGATGCCCGATTCCGGACGACGCGGCTGTGAACAGCAGCCGGACGAACAAACCGACCGCGCCCGTGAACACAACGATCCAGACATGCCCATGATCGATCGGACCGGGCGACAACAGGGTTCGCCCCAATTCGACAACCGCCAGCAGCGGGGCGAGCCCCGCGACAGCGCCGATGATCTGCAGGACGACAACGGCGGCGAAACCGCCCAGATAAGGGCGCAGCAACGCTGCCACGCTGTGTTCCGCCGAGGAATCGGCATCTGCTGGGGGTGATATGGATTGCTCCCTCGCCTCGGCGAGGTCGATGGTGGTCATCGTTCTCCTGTCTTGCTCTATCTCGTCGCGGCGACATCGCGGCCGGTCCGACGGTCGCGTGCGCCCGGCAATCAGCCAGGCGACGAGCCGGGTTGGTTGCGGTGACGACGGCGAGGGCAACCAGCGGTGCCATCGGGTCTCGTGTGGATCGAGACCTAATCTTGACGGTGGAAAGATTAGGTCTGTGCGCGCGAACTTGTCAATGTCTAGATTCTGGGACGGCTCGTATCTCCGGCCAGGGCGCGACGCAGTACGGCGGCGAGTTCGGCATTCTGCCGCTGGGACACCTCGGCGGACAGGATTGCCTGCGATCCGTGGAACGTGCCCGGCCACTGATGCAGCTCGACCGGCACTCCCGCATGCAGCAGACGCAATGCGTAGTCGATGTCTTCGTCGCGGTTCGGACAGAACTCCGCGGTGGCGATGTAGACGGGTGGCAGGCCGGACAGATCGGTGGCCCTGGCCGGGGCGGCGTACGGCGTGGCAGGCGTGGAGCCGAGATAGTGGCCCCACATTTGGGTGACTTTGTCGCGAGTCAGGAAGGGCGTATCGGTGAAATGCCGCGCCGACCATGTCTGCTGCCGGTCATCGAGGACGGGTTGGTTGAGCAGCTGGAAGCGGATCGGCGGCCCTTGCTGGTCACGCGCCCGCAACGCCACCGCGGCAGCGATCCCCGCGCCGGCACTGTGGCCTCCGATCGCGATCCGCGCCGGGTCGATGCCGAGCTCGGATGCGTGCTCGGCCGTCCAGATCAGCACGGCGTAAACGTCATCATGCGCGGCGGGGTAGGGGTGCTCAGGGGCCAAGCGATATTCCACCGAGATCACTGTCGCGCCGGAGGCGTTGGCGAGCAACGCGGCCCACGGATGTTCGGTATCCACATCACCCATGACGAACCCGCCGCCGTGCAGCCACACGATGGCGCCCCGCGCCGCGTGCGGTCGATAGATCCGTACCGGCACATCGGAATCGCCCGGCACCGTATGGTTTTCGATCTCCAGGTTCGTGGTGTCCGGTTCCGGTATCGCGGCGATCAACTTGGCGAGATTCTCGCGGGCGGTGATCGGGTCGCTCAGGTCGGCCGGAGGGAACAACGGGACGAATGCTTCGAGTTCGGGATCCATGATCATGCGGTCGATGGTCGCGCTCGCGAGGCATGCTCCGCTTCCGGCGACGGGAGTCGCTGTCTACGTGAATACGCGTACGAAGGGTGCGACCGGCTGCGTCGATCGTCGTAGCCGGTCAGTCGTCGAACGAACACCGGACAGACCGAAAGCTGCGATGAACGCGCTCATCACTACGTGGTGAAATCACTCAGCCCGGTCTGGTAGGCGATGACGACCAGCTGCGCACGGTCGCGCGCACCCAGTTTCACCATCGCGCGGCTGACATGCGTGCGCGCGGTGGCCGGACTGAGAAACAACGCGGCGCCGATCTCGTCATTGCTCATGCCCTGCCCCACCAGGGCCAGTACTTCGCGCTCACGGTCGGTCAGCACCGCGAGCCGGTCCTCGGCGGACTTGGCCGCCCTGCGCTGCGCGGTGAACTGGCTGATGAGGCGGCGGGTGATCCGGGGTGCGAGCAGCGCGTCACCGGCCGCGATCACCCGAATCGCGTGCAGGAGTTCGGCTGGGCCCGCGTCCTTGAGCAGGAACCCGCTCGCGCCCGCCTGCAGGGCATCGAAGACGTTCTCGTCGGTGTCGTAGGTGGTGAGGATGAGGACCTTGACCCGCTCCATCCCGTTGGCTTCGGCGATTTGGGCGGTGGCGCGTATCCCGTCCAGCCGTGGCATGCGGATGTCCATGAGGACGACGTCCGGGCGGGTGGCGCGGGCTATTTCGACTGCTTCCGCGCCCGTGGTGGCTTCACCGACCACCGTGATGTCGTCTTCCAGATCGAGCAGAACCTTGAAACCGGAACGCACCAGACGTTCGTCGTCGGCGAGCAGTACTTTGATCGGTGGCGTGGCGTTCACAAGCGCGACCCGACCGGGGCGAGGGGCAGGCGGGCAGTGACCTCGAACCCGCCATCGGGACGCGACGTCGCGTCGAGTTCACCACCGAGCAGCTGGCAGCGTTCGCGCATTCCGACGATTCCGCGGCCGGTCGTGGGCGAGCCGGCGGTGCGGGCCGGGATGTGCGCGGGGTCGCGGCGGCCCTGATCGATCACCCGTATCCGCAAGGCGTCGATGCCGGGTTCGAGCGCCACCGTCACCTGGGTCGGGCCGACGTGGCGGATCACGTTGGTGATCGATTCCTGCACGATGCGGTACGCGGCGCTGCCTACCGCGCTCGGTAGCGGCGTCACCGGGGAGGTCTGCTCGAAAGCGATGTCGAGCCCGGCATCGCGGGCCTTGCCGACGAGTTCGTCGATCTGGTCGAGACCGGGGTAGGGTTCGCGCTCGTCGCTATCGCGCAGCACACCGAGGATGGCCCGCATCTCGCGGAGTGCGCGCGAACTGGTCTGCTCGATGGTGCGCAAGGCTTCGCGGGCCTGTTCCGGTCGCTTGTCGAGCACGTGTGCGGTGACGCCGGACTGCACGTTGATGATGGCGATCGCGTGGGCGACGGTGTCGTGGACTTCGCGGGCGATCCGCAGCCGTTCGGCGTCGACGCGCGCCCTGGCTTCCTCGTCGCGGGACCGCTCCGCCAGTTCCGCCCGCTCTTCCGCATCGGCGGCGATGACCCGGCGGGATCGGACGGACTCACCGAGTATTGTGCTGATCACCGACGCGCCGATCCGGAAGAACACCCAGCCGATGGCCACGAGCGGTTCCACATCCGCTCCCGCGATGAGCCAGCCGACGGCGAGAACCGTGATGCCCGCACCAGCGATCATCAGCGATCGCCGCCCATCGCCGTAGGCGGCGAGGGTGTACAGGGCGACGAAGAGCGCGAGATAGGAAGCCCGGTCGGGGAAGTCGTGACCGAAATAGATCAGGCTGGCCACCGCCGTGACCACAAACACCAGCACAGGCGACCGGCGGCGCGCGGCGACGGCCACGCCACTCACGATCAGCAGCGCATATCCGAAGCCCGAGACCGGCGTCGGGACCGGCTCGAGCGGCACCGGAATGGCGGCACTCTGAACCTGGATCACGGTAACGAACAGCGCCAGCAGAGCATCCGGGAACCACGCGGGCCGACGCGCGAACCAGGCAGAAAGTCGCGCCGCCGCCCGTTGAACCATGCCGTGAGCGTACGGCACCCGCGAGTGCTCGCGCTCCTGCCCGGGCGCGCGATCGGCTACGACGACCGACGCAGCCGATCGGGATTCCGGTACGCGGATTCACGTAGACAGCGACTCCCGCTGCCGGAAGCCGAGTGTGCCTGGCCGCCGCGACGATTCACGGCATGAAAAAAGCCTTCACCGGCCTGGCGGCCGTGCTGCTGCTCGCCGTCATCGCCCAGTTCTATCTGGCCGCCAGCGGTGCGTTCGACACCGCGCCCGTCGAGGAATCCTTTCAGCCGCATCGCACGCTCGGATACGCGATCCTCGTGTTCGCGCTCGTGATCACGATCGCCGCCGCCGTCGCCAGGATGCCGGGACGGCTCATCGGGCTGGCAGGCCTGGCCGCCGGGTTGGTGATCGGCCAGTCGGTGATCCGGGAAGTCGCCAAATCGTTGGGTGACAGTTCGAGCAGCCATTTCGTCTTCGGCCTGCACGCGATCAACGGGCTGGCCATCATCGCCGTGATCGGGATGATTGTGCGGCAATCGCACAGGATTTCGCGGAAACCGGCCGAATCCGCGCGCACGACGTCATGACGACAGCCACCTGGATGGTCGTGGACCATGCCCTCGCATTGCTGAGCGTCGTCGCGTGGTTCGCGGCAGGCGTCACCATGGCGCTGCGACGCGCCGAGCCCGCCCTGGCTCTGCTGGCCATCGCACTGCTGGTGACATCGGCCAGGGCGGCGCCGGTGACGGTACTGGCCGGTCGCGGATGGTGGTTCGTCCAAGAGAAGGTGCTGCTCGGGCTGCCGATGCTCGCGGTGGCCGCGCCGGCCGCCGCGGTGCTGGCCGGACCCCGGCTGCTCGCGCAAGTCACCGATGACCGGCGGCCGGAAACCATCGATGTCGCAGGCGTCCTCGCGCTGCTCACCGCCGCTTACGCCGCGTTGGCAGGTTTCGTGGTGACCTTCCTCGTCGGATACCCCCTTACCGTCGGTATCGCGCTGATCACGATCGCGCTGGTGCTCGCGGGCGCGCTGCTGACCGCGCTGGTGCTCGCGACACCGAACCCGGTCGAGGAACCGAACGCCGATCCGGGCGGGCAGGAGGTTTCGCGCCGCCGCTTCCTCGGCGTTGCCGGTGGTGTGGCTGTGGTCGGTGCTGCCGGTGCCGGCGTCGGCCTGTCGGTGCGGCCTGCGGCGTCGGTGACCGACGGAGGTGGTCCTGGTCCGGCGTCACACGCGGCCGTATCGGTGACCGGCCTGCGGGGCGCCGACACACCGGCACCGGGCGGCGTCCGGCGCGAACACGTATTGGTTGCCCGGAAAGCTACCGTGCGCTTGGACTCCGGAGGCGAGATCGACGCGTGGACCTTCGGCGGCACGGTGCCCGGTCCGCCGATCACGGCCACCCAGGGCGATCTGATCGAGGTCGAACTGGTCAACCACGATATCGGTGACGGAGTGACCTTGCACTGGCACGGCTACGACGTGCCGTGCGGGGAGGACGGTGCGGCGGGCATCACCCAGGATGCGGTGGCACCCGGCGGTGCGTTCGTCTACCGGTTCCGCGCCGACCAAGTGGGAACCTACTGGTATCACACGCATTACGCGTCGCACATCGGCGTACGCCGCGGGCTCTACGGTCCCCTGGTCGTCAAACCCCGCGATGAATCCGACACGGAATCAGTGGATCTCACTCTGCTCGTGCACACCTTCGACGGCACCGCCACGATCGCGGGCGGCGGCGAACACATCGCACCGCCGGGCACCGCGGTACGGCTGCGGCTGATCAACACCGACTCCGACCCGCACATATTCGCGTTGGCGGGCACGTCGTTCCGGGTGGCTGCGGTCGACGGCCGCGACCTCGTGCAGCCCGGCGAGATCAGCCGGACCGGCCTGCGGCTGCCCGCAGGCGGGCGCTACGACCTCGTGTTCGTCATGCCGAGCACGTCCGTGGCACTGGTACTCGACGACCGCGCCGCCAGAGTGTGGTTGCGGCCCCAGGCCGGTGCCCTTGACGGCGAGCCCACCACGCAGCACACCGCGGATTGGCCTGAACTCGACTTGCTGACGTACGGAACCACGGTCCCTGTCCCGTTGCGCACCGACGCTGCCGACCGGCACTTCACCCTGGTTCTCGACCGCGGGATAGCTATGGTCGACGGATCACCGGCATACGCGCACACTGTCAACGGCCGCGGACACCCGTCGATCCCCGACCAACTCGTCGCTGACGGCGACATCGTCCGGTTCACGGTGGTCAACCGGAGCCGCGAGACCCACCCCTGGCATCTGCACGGCCATCCGGTGCTGATCCTGTCCAGAGACGGGACGCTGTCGTCGGGCAGCCCACTGTGGGTCGACACCTTCGACGTACGTCCCGGGCAGGTATGGGAGGTCGCGTTCCGAGCCTCGAATCCGGGCATCTGGATGAACCACTGCCACAACCTGTCCCACGCCCATCAGGGGATGATGCTGCAAATGCGCTACGACGGTGTCACCACCCCATTCGGCGGGATGCACGCCGGTCACAACCGCTGACGACACGAGCCCGGCGCTCTATCGATGACGCGAACCACCCGCCCGTCGAGTAGCCAACCGACACGTCGTGGCGGGGCCACTGCTCGCCGCGCACGCTCGAGCGCACCGTCGGCCCGCGACCAGGCACACTTGCGACGGTGCGGGCGTAAACTCGCCGAGATCATCAGGATGTCCGGAGCTCGGCAGTAGCGAACTTTCCCGCTGGCCAGCGAGGCTCGTGGCGAAATGCTCTCCGACGGAGGTGCGCAGGCTGTTGCGGTGTTCGTCGGGGCCATCACTCATCAGCGGTATCGAGGTATCCGGGCGTCCAGGTTCCTCGCGAGTACAGGCAGTGACTCCGGTCATATCGCGCGTCGTGCGGGCCGTCACGACCTGGCCGATTACCTGAACGTATGTAACTGCCATGGAAAGTGCGTACTTGTCGCGATTACTCCGACGCACAGAGACTCGGTTCGCAGTCTGGGATTGGAGTCGCAATGATCGAACAGGAACGAACCCCGGTAACCGTGCTCGGCACCGGTTCGATGGGCCGCGCGCTCGCTGAAGCCTTCCTCGCGGCAGGGCATCCGACCACCGTGTGGAACCGCAGCCCGCACCGGGCGGCACCATTGGTGGCCGCGGGCGCGAACCAGCAACTCGACATCGCCGATGCCATCGCCGCCAGCCCGATGATCATCGCGTGCATGACCACATTCCGAGCTACCCGCGACAGTCTGGCTTCGGTGGGAGTCGCGCTCAGCGGACGCACGCTCGTCACCCTCAATAGCGGAACACCCTCCGAAGCAAAAGAATTGGCGCAGTGGGCAGCCGACCAGAGGGCGCACTTCCTCGGCGGCGCGATCAAGAACGTGCCTTCGGCCGTGGGTAAGCCCGACACGTTGCTGTATTTCGGCGGCGAGCGGGCCGTCTTCGACGAGCACGCGGAAACGCTGCGGGTACTCGGCGGCGACCTCGTGCACCTGGGCGCCGAACCGGATCTGGCCGCTCTCTACGAATCCGCCGTCGGCGCCACGTTGCTGCCTGCGCTGCTCGGCTTCTTCGAAGGCGCGGCGATTCTGGCCGCGCGCGGTCTGCCGGCCCGCACGATGGTGCCCTATTCGGCCAAGTGGCTCCAGATGATCGAGTCGCTACTGCCGGTCATGGCGGAGGAGATCGATGCCAGGGACTACACCCGGCTCGGCTCTTCGATCGCACTGTTCCACACCGCGATCGCCGATGACGAGCAGCTCGGGACGGAGTCGGGCGTCGACATGTCCTGGCACGCGCCGATGCACGACCTGCTGCGCCGAGCGGTAGCCGAGGGCCGGGGTGAGCAGAGCATCACAGCACTGATCGAGCTGCTCGCAAATCCGGCCACACAGCGTTGACACTCTGGGCCACAACCATCGACGAACCCACGGACGCGCCCCGCTGCGAGGAGCGCTCTCCGGCTGGTTCGACGCACCTCTGAAAACGGCAGTGCAGCATGGATCTGCTCTCGTGACGCGAATGCGTTGGCGGATTACCGCTAATCGGCTTGACGGATGGCATATTGAGATGTCATTATCAATACGGGAAGGCGCCAGAAATCAGGTGTCTATTTGTTTGCGTCCTCGACATTTAGCGCGTTCGGGTGTAATTTGGGACTTCGCGCCGGGGCGCGTGCTGTCCAACTCTCGAAATACGAAATGACGGTAGAAAGTGGCACTCTCGGCGTGTCCGCTTTCTACCGGTTGTCGTCGAGTCATGTTCGGGCGGCCTCCGGCACGGTGCACAATGTGAAATACCGCCCACAGGACAAACAGATACCGTGCCGACCGCGCGAACGTGCGGGCGGTGCGAGGTGCTGGAAGGACGCATCTTGGCAGTCTCTAGTCAGACCGAGGTCAGTGCCGGAATACCTGTCGACAGCGGAGTCTCCGGAGCGCCGAAGCGGGTCTCGTTCGCCAAACTCCGTGAGCCCCTCGATGTTCCGGATTTGCTAGAGGTCCAGGCCGATTCTTTCGAATGGCTGATCGGTGCGCCTGCCTGGCGCGAACGGGCAGCGGCGCGCGGCGACGCACTCGCGAGTGGATTGGCGGAGGTGCTCGAGGAGGTCAGCCCGATCGAGGACTTCGCCGCAACGATGTCGTTGACGCTATCCGATCCCCGGTTCGAGGAGGTCAAGGCCTCGATCGACGAGTGCAAAGACAAGGACATGACCTACGCGGCTCCGCTGTTCGTCACGGCGGAGTTCATCAACAACAACACCGGTGAGATCAAGAGCCAGACGGTCTTCATGGGTGACTTCCCGATGATGACCGACAAGGGCACGTTCATCATCAACGGCACCGAGCGCGTGGTCGTCTCGCAGTTGGTCCGTTCGCCCGGTGTCTACTTCGACGAGTCGGTCGACAAATCCACCGACAAGACGCTGTACAGCGTGCGGGTCATCCCGTCGCGCGGCGCATGGCTGGAGTTCGACATCGACAAGCGCGACACCGTCGGCGTTCGCATCGACCGCAAGCGTCGCCAGCCGGTCACGGTGCTGCTCAAGGCGCTCGGCTGGACCGGCGCGCAGATCACCGAGCGGTTCGGTTTCTCCGAGGTCATGATGACGTCGCTGGAGAAGGACAACACACCGGGCGCCGATGAGGCGCTACTCGATATCCATCGCAAGCTGCGCCCGGGTGAGCCGCCGACGAAGGAGTCGGCGCAGACCCTGCTGGAGAACCTGTTCTTCAAGGAGAAGCGCTACGACCTGTCGCGCGTGGGCCGCTACAAGATCGACAAGAAACTCGGCCTCCGTACCGGCGAAGGGCGCTCACGGGTGCTCACCGAGCAAGACATCGTCACGATCATCGAATACCTGCTGCGGCTGCGCGCCGGTGATCCGGTGGTGACCGCGCCAGGCGGCATCGAGGTTCGGGTCGAGGTCGACGACATCGACCATTTCGGTAATCGCCGGCTGCGCACCGTTGGTGAGTTGATCCAGAACCAGTTCCGGGTGGGCCTCTCCCGCATGGAGCGCGTGGTGCGCGAGCGGATGACGACTCAGGACGTCGAGGCGATCACGCCGCAGACCCTGATGAATATCCGCCCGGTCGTCGCGGGGATCAGGGAGTTCTTCGGAACCTCGCAGAGTTCGCAGTTCCTGGATGAGCGGAATCCGCTCGCGAGTCTGACGCAGAAACGCCGCCTTTCGGCGCTGGGCCCAGGTGGTCTGACCCGGGAGCGTGCCGGTCTCGAAGTCCGCGACGTGCATTACAGTCATTACGGCCGGATGTGCCCGATCGAGACCCCGGAAGGGCCGAATATCGGGCTGATCGGTTATCTGTCGGTGTATGCGCGGGTCAATCCGTTCGGCTTCATCGAGACGCCGTACCGAAGAGTGATCGACGGGACGGTGACCGACGAGGTGCACTACCTGTCCGCCGACCAGGAAGACCTGCATGTCGTGGCGCAGGCGAATGAGCCGCTCGATGCCGAGGGACGCTTCGTTGCCGCGCGAATCGCGGTGCGCCGCAAGAATTCCGAGGTCGAGCTCGTTGATTCCGCCGAGGTCGGTTACATGGATGTCTCGCCGCGTCAGATGGTGTCGGTGGCGACCGCGATGATTCCGTTCCTCGAGCACGACGACGCCAACCGCGCCCTGATGGGTGCGAACATGCAAAAGCAGGCGGTGCCGCTGATCCGCTCCGAGGCGCCGATCGTCGGAACGGGCATGGAGAGGCGCGCCGCGATCGATGCCGGAGACGTCGTGATCAACGACAAGCCCGGTGTGGTCGAGGAAGTCTCCGCCGACTACATCACCGTCATGCACGACGACGGGACCCGCAGGTCGTATCGACTGCGCAAGTTCGCTCGTACGAACCAGGGCACTTGCTCGAATCAGCGTCCGATCGTGGATGAGGGTCAGCGGGTGGAGCAGGGCCAGGTTTT
>NZ_BDBA01000278.1 GCF_001612745.1 Nocardia amamiensis NBRC 102102
GGCCGAACGCGCCGCGCCACCGCCGCACCAGACGATGCGGCGGTGGCGTCCGGGGTCCCTACTGCTGCGGCAGCACCGACTCGTCGCCCGGCTCGCGCGGCCCGAGGATGCGCCGGCCGGACTCCTCGATCCGGACATCGTTGATGCTGGCCTCGCGCCGGGACATCAGCCCGTCCGGCGCGAACTCCCACTGCTCGTTGCCGTAGCTGCGCCACCATCGGCCCGAGTCGTCGTGCCATTCGTACTGGAAACGCACGGCGATGCGGTTTCCTTCGAAGGCCCACAGATCCTTGCGCAGGGCGTATCCGTTCTCGATGGACCACTTCCTGGTCAAGAACTCGACGATGGCGTCGCGGCCGGTGAAGAACTCGTCGCGGTTGCGCCACACCGAATCCTCGGTGTACGCGGCGGCGACGCGCTCGGGATCGCGGGTATTCCAGGCGTCTTCGGCGGCCTGCACCTTGAGCCTGGCCGACGCCGCGTCGAATGGCGGTAGCGGAGGTCGCATGGGACGACTCCCTTCTTGTAGACAGATTTCACGGGTTGACGGGCGAGAGCTCGGCGGTTCCCCAGCGCAGCGCTCCCCCACACCGCTCGACCACTTCCTCGATGGTGAAGTCGAGAGAGCACTGCGCGCCGGTGGCGAAGGTTTCCGGCGCCCAGACCAGTTCGGCGGTGCCGGTCAGCTGGAGAGCCGCCCCGGTGGCCCAATCCGGGATCAGGATTCCGCACCGGGGATTCACCTCGATGTTGCCGAGCGTCATGAACATCGAATTGCCCCGGTAGTCCGGCCAGCGCAGCCGGGTGGGCGAAAGCACCTGCAGGAAGCCGGGATTCCCGCCGCGATGGGAGGCGTCCGCGTTGCCGTCCGCGTCGGCCGTCGCGACGAAGAACGTGTCGGCCGCCGCCACCGCGGCCTGCTGGTCCCGGTCGAGTTCGCCGCTGTGCCTGGCCGTCGGCGCCGCAGCTTCCGGCGTGTAGCTCTCGATATCCCGGCGGGAGATGTACTTCGGACAGTTCGAATACACCTGATCGGTGACGATGCGCAGGCCCGGACCCTCCGGCGTCGAGCTCCCGTTGACCCGCATCCGCCTGCGCCGCTGCGGTTGCAGGGCGATCATGCCGATGCCTGCGTGGTGGGTCAGCGTCTCGTGCAGCGGGTCGGCCGCGGCGGGCCGGGCGCCGACCACGATCGTCCGGTCGTCGACCGCGTGCACGAATCCCGGCGGACCGACCAGCTCGCTCGCCCACAGCCGGCCCGTCGCGTCGGCGGCGGCGAGCACCACCATCCGCTGTTCGGCCAGGAAGTCGGCGGCGACCGCGGGGATCTCGGGGCGGATCATCCGCCCGACCCGCTCGGCGATGTGCGACTGGCTCATCCGGCGCTGGATGGCGACCTCCCCGGCATGGAACGGCTCCATCACGCTTCTCCTGTCGCGTCCTGCCGAGAGATCAGAAGAACCCGCAGGTCGGGGCGGCGCCGCTGGGGGCGGGGGCGGATTCGGCGCCGCTGGGCGCGTAGACCTCGAGCCGGATGCCGTCGGGGTCGGTGAAGAAGATCCCCCCGGAGGCGACGCCCTCTCCGTGCGCCACCACCCCGTCGTGGGCGAAGGTGACCGACAACTCGCGCAGCGCCCGCTCCACCGCGCGCACTTGGTCGATGGTGTCGACCTGGAACGAGAGATGGTGCAGCCCAGGCGTTTCGGTGGAGAACGTGCCGTCGCTCTGCTCCCACAGCGTGACGACGAGCTTGCCGTCCGCGCCGAGGAAAGCCCAGCGGCGTTCGGCGTCGGTGCTCGCGGCGAGCTGTTCGAAACCGAGAGC
Organism: Nocardia amamiensis NBRC 102102; assembly: GCF_001612745.1. Classification (GTDB taxonomy): domain Bacteria; phylum Actinomycetota; class Actinomycetes; order Mycobacteriales; family Mycobacteriaceae; genus Nocardia; species Nocardia amamiensis. Next base: position 1,825 of record NZ_BDBA01000278.1, read on the forward strand.
GCGGCGATAGAAGTCCACCGAGCGATCCAGATCGGAGACGTTCAATCCGATGTGCCCGGTGGCGAGCTGAGGCGCGGCGACTGCGGTCATGGTGTTCCTCCCAGAAATATTTAACCGTCTTCAACGGTTTGACAGGTTAGAACATACTGAGATCGAAGCAACAGTGTCAACCGTTGAAATAGATTTAACTGGTTATAGGGGAGGTGGTCGCCATGCTCACCGACGCGAACTCGATACCCTCGGGCATGCCCGATCCACGCCCCCACCTCGGTGAACCCCTGGCGCTCGATCTGCTGAACACACGGTGGATCGAGAACGGACCGCAGGATCTGCTCACCGATGTAGCAGGCCTGCGCATCTGGCTGGCGTCGGCGGGCCTCGCCGATCGAGCGAGCGCCGACGAGGCCACGCTCACCGCGGTGCTGGCCGCCCGCGCGGCCGTGTACGACGTGGTTGTGCACGCCTCCCACGACGCGCTCAACGAGGTGCTCGCGCACGGCCGGATCCGGCGCGCACTCACCGAGTCCGGGCCCGCCGATCTGGTGGATGTTCCCGAGAAGCCCTGGCTGCCCGCCTGGCTGGCCGCGGACAACCTGCTGGACCTACTGCGCGCCGCGCCCGACCGAATCCGTCAGTGCGCGCACCCGGAGTGCGTCTTGTTCTTCTACGACACCTCGAAAAACGGCACCCGGCGCTGGCACTCCATGGCCACGTGTGGCAACCGCACCAAAGCGGCCCGGCACTACGCGCGGAAGGTGTGACGCGCGAAACCCAGGCTCAGAACAATTCGTCGAGGAGCCGGTAGTACTCCAGTCGGCTCTCGTCCGGCTCGGCCAGGCCGTAAGCCGCGAAGAAGGCGGTCACCTCGGCGTCGCCGAAGTCCTCGCGCAGATCACGCACGGCCAGCGCCAGATCGCGGTAGCGGTCGGCGACGCCGAGCGCGCCCAGATCGAGCAGGATTTCGTTCTCCAGCACGTTCGAGGGAGTGAAATCACCGTGCGCGACCACCAGATCCTCCTGGGCCGGGCGCTGCGCCAGCAGCCGCGCGAGGATCTGCGCCGGAGTCGAGCCGCGGTTGTCCTCGTCGAAGTCGTCCGGATCGACCAGGTCTTCGATCACATGGCGGCGCGCCTGCGCCAGGACCACGTCGAGCCGTCCGTCGAACGGGCACTCGACGACCGGAATACTGTGCAGCCGCCGCAATACCGAGCCGAGCACGGTGCCGATCGAGGCCGGATACTCGCCGTCGGTGCCCGCCCGAGCGGCCAGGCTCGGCGCGCTCGCGTCGGCCAGCAGCAATACGTCGTCCTCGAACGCCGCCACCTCCGGCAAGCGAATCCCGCGGTCGCGCAACCACTGCAGGCGTTCGTATTCGGCGACCGCCCTCGGTCCACGCTTGAGCCAATAGGCGCCGTTCACCAACACGACGTCGCCGCTCATGCCTTCGTGCTCGTCCGACCACGTCGGCGACTCGCCGAGCAGCGCGGCGACCATGGGCGGCAATGGAATCGGCAGGTCGGCCAGGGTGTCCAGGGCGTCGCGAGTGGATTCGATCTCCTCGGGTTCGCCTTCGGCGAGGCGCAGCCGCATCGCCTCCGTCAGCAGCGCGTGCGCCTCCGAGAGCTGATTCCGCTCGGCGAGCGCCTTGCCCAAATGCTGCAACGCGAACGACAGCACGTCCGGCGCGGCCGCCCGCGCGTGCTGCACGGCGCGACGGTAGAGCGTCTCGGCCGTGCCCGCGTCGCCGCGGTAGCGGTAGACGTCGCCGAGGTTGATCCACACGGTGATCCTGCGACGCTCGGTATCCACCAGTTCCAGCGCACGATCGAGGTGATCCAGCGCCTCGTCGTAGCGACCGAGCAGCATCAGCTCGATACCGGTCTGCCGGAAATCCGCGAAACCGACGGGCTGAGCCTGCGCCACCCGCGCCGCGAGGCGCTCCGGGTCGTGCGGAATCATCCGCTGCCGCTCGTCGAACCGGTAGAGCGGCCCGTCATCGTGCTCGACCCCGCCGGGCGCGTTCACCAGCGCGCCTTGGGTATGTCGAACTCCGCGCACAACGCGCGCCACACATCGCGGGGATCGACGCCGGCCTCGATGGCGTCGGCGCCGGTGCGTCCGCCCAAGGCGGGAATCACATGATCGGTCAGCAGGGCATCGCCCCGGGCGACACCGAACTCGGTGTGCAACAGTTCCTGGAACTCGGTCAACCGCACCGTTCCGAACTTACCCGCCTCCCATGAGCCCCCAGGTCAGTGGCACGCCCCTTGCCGGTCAGGGATGGACGGGCTGGAGAATCCGGTGGCAGAGGGCGACCGGGTCCGGGAGTTCGGCGTGCGCGGCGGCCGCTTCGGCGGCCCTGGCGTAGCCGGGGACGGCGAGGATCTCCTCGACCGCGGCACGCACAGCGCCGGGCGACAACGGGCGGACGACGATCGAACTGCCTTGGCGCGCAGCACGATTGGCCAGTTCCCACTGATCGCCGCCGCCGGGAACGGTGACGATCGGGACGCCGGCGGACAGCGACTTGGCGAGCAGGCCGTGGCCGCCGCCGCCCACCACGACGGAGGCGTGGGTCAGGAGTTCGTCTTGGCGGCCCAGCCCGGCTGTCGCCCACGAGGGAAGGCCGGCCGGTGGTGTGTCCAGCATCGAGATCGCCACGCGGACACCGGTACCGTCCAGTGCCTCCAGGACGGTCTCGACCATCCCCGCGACGCCGGTGTGCGCGGTGGAGGGAGCGACCATGACCAGCGGCCCATCGCCAGGCGGAAGCTCCAGGGTCGCATCGGTCGGCTCCCACAGCAGCGGACCGATGACGTGAGCCGCCTCCGGCCAGTCGGGGCGCGGCACCTCGAGCGCGGGCAAAGTGGCGATCAGACGGGCGGCGGGACCGGGATCGACGGCCGATAACCCGACGCTCTCGCGTGCGCGCTCCCGCTGACGGCGGCCGTGGCGAAGAGCGCGGGCGGTCATGCCGCGCAACAAACCGTCGCGCATCCGCCCGCACAGGCCCGCGCCGGGAGCCAGGCCACTTCCGATGGGAGGCAACGCCTTCGACGGTAGATACAGCGGATGCGGGGACAGTTCCACCCACGGCACGCCGAGTCGTTCCGCGGCCATCCCGCCGCCCGCGGTCAGCACATCCGAGACGACCAGCTCGGGCAGCATGGCGCTCAATTCCGGCAGGATCTCGGTGGAGATATGCGCGGCCCGCCCGTGGATACGCTGCCCCGCGTCGGTGTCGTCGTCCACCGGCCGTGGCGCCAGGCCCTTGAGCCGACGCACGCCGATCCCGGCCGCCAGCGCGGCCTCGAACCAGCGCGGAGCGGTGAACAGCACCGGCTCGTCACCGGCGGCCAGAAACCGCAAGCACAACGCGATAGCGGGAAACGCGTGCCCGGGATCGGGGCCTGCGACAACGGCTACTCGCATCCGCCTAGCCTGCCACACGGCCACCTGGGCCGGATGGCACCCGGTCGTGGCGCGTCCGATGCCTCGATGATCTCCGGCCACCGTGGCGCCATCGCCCACGCCGTGCGTCCGGCCGGCGAAACGCGGATCAGCCGCCGAAGTAGAACAGCTCGAAACCGACCGCGTGCGCGGCGGGGAAACCGTCCTTGGGGCCGGTCGCCCGCTCCACGACGGCGCGAACCTGATCGGCGACGGGCTCGGAACTCAGCGCCTCGAGGTAGCGGCGATGTTCGGCGAGCGAGGCGGCCGCCAAGTCGAGCGTCTCCGTGACGTCGACCGCGTGCGTGGCGACCGGTCCGACGACCGCCGCCCAGCGTGCCGACCACGGTTTCCACTCGGCGATCTCCGGGAATATCCACTCGTTTCCCGCATCGGAGATGGCATCCAGGGCGGCGCGCCCGACGGCGCGGTGATCGGCGCTGTTGGCGTAGCCGGGCGCCCAGGTGTCGCCGAAGTTGAACAGCACCACCATTTCCGGCTGATGCCTGCGGATCGCGGCGGCCAAGTCGCGGCGCAGTTCCAGGCTCTCGCGCACCCGGCCGTCCGGGTAGCCGAGGAACTCCACCTCGCGCACGCCCACCACCTCGGCCGACGCGATCTCCTCGGCCTCTCGGAGGGGTCCGGCGATCGCGGGCCGCACACCGGCGATACCGGCCTCTCCGCTGGTCACCAGCACGTAGCGAACGTCCTTGCCCTGCCGGGTCCACCGTGCGACCGCGGCGGCGGCGCCGTACTCGATATCGTCGGGATGCGCGACGATCACCAAGCCGCGCTGCCAGTCTTCCGGAACCTGATCCACGAGAGATCATTCAAGCACGGCCGTGCCGGTGACCAGCCGGGCGACGCCAAGACCGACGCCACCCGGGCCCCGCTGTCGTTACAGCTTGCTCACCGTCGACTTGTCCGAGCCCGACACCGCCTTGTACAGCAGGTACAGCCCGAACACGATGGCGCTGATCACGAGGATCGGGAACAGCCCCTTGATCAGCGCCCCGATGACGGCCAGCGCGATCCAGACGACCGCGACGACGCCGATGATCTTCCACAACATGTCATGCCTCCCAGCAGTCCGTTTCTGCTTCGAGCATGACACCTGTCCGGTGGGGAATCACCAGGTGAGACGGGATATCCGGGTGTAAATCAGGGTTCACCCCCACAGCGGGCCTGCTTCGGTCGGGGCGTCACCGCGGGTTCGGATCTCGTGCTCGCAGGACGAAAGTCCGGTTTCGACGTGGCGGACCCCGCAGCGTCGGCCGGCTCGGTCGCGCCGGGGCGGACACCCTGGCGCGGCCGGTCCGGACGCCCTGGTCAGCGCCTGGGGCGCTCGGGGTCCTCCATCCCGTCGGTGCGGCGGTCTTCGTACGGGCGGACCTCCGGCTCCTGCATACCGAGATCGGCCGAGTCGACGGCGTACGCGTCGGCGATCGGTTCGGGTTTGATCCGCATCGGGTCGCCGGTAGCGGGCATGCGCAGCGTCTCCTCTTCGCTCTCCAGGTACGTGCGCATCCGCGCCATGCCGACATCCTGCTGATCGGTGCCGAGATCGCAGCGCTCGTCCGCGCGCGGCATCCCGGTCTCGGCACGCGGCCGCTGGTCCGGAAGCGGCTGCTGGCCGTAGACGTCCCACGCGGCGCAGTCCGGGTCGATCTGGTAGTGGTCGAACAGTTCCTGCTCCGCCTGCGGACTGATCTGCCCGTCATGGTCCAGCTGAGGCGCAGCCTTCACCGCCTCCTTCTCGACCTGCACCTGCAAGACGGCCGAGTCGGCGCGGTGCTCGGCTCCGGCCAGCGGGACCAAGGCGTCGGGGCTGAACAGCCCGGTGGACACCGCGACCCAGGTGGGCGAACCGGAGTTGTTGTCCACGTAGACCCGTTTGACCTTGCCGATCTTGGCGCCGCCGGGGTCGTACACAGAGCTGCCGATGAGCGTTTCCAGCATTTCGGTCATGGGTTCCTCCGCAGTTCGTTCGGTGCGATGCGCAGCCCGACAGAACGCGGCCGTACACCGCGCGTACCGAGAAAGAGGGTCAGTCGCTTGTGGATCGATCGGCGCCGAGTCCGGCGTCGACGCGCTGTGTCCTGCGCGCCTTGCGCACCGGGTCGTCGGCGGATTCACACGCCAGATAGCGGCTGATGTCCAGCCGCTGGGTATCCTCGTCGAGCAGCGATTGCCGGTGGGAAACATCGAGCATGACGTGCTCCTACCCAGTTGTGCATGGTCCCGGCCCTGAGCCAGGTCGGGGGTCGATCAGCTACAGGGTGGCAACTACCCCACGTGCTACCGATCAAACCGAATTCGAACGAATTCAGTGGAGTCGTCGCCACTGCTTCGACACACAGCAAACTCCGCGCTACCTATTGCGGCCCTGGTGCGCCGCAGGATGCGCCGCATGCCCGCTCTTGATCAGGACCAGCTCTGCGGGCCTGCCGCGGAACCGGAAGACCGTGCCCCGATGGTCGACTTCGCCGTCGGTCGCCAGCGAGACCGGCTCCTCGGCCACCCGGACCTCCAGCCCGGAGACCCGCCGGTGCACGTAGGTGGCGGAGGATCCGAGCGTGCCTGTGAACGCCGCGGCGACCAGGCGCAACCGCGAGAGCGGAATATCCGCGCGGAGGTAGCGGATGTCGAGGGTGCCGCCGCGCAACCTCGGGCGCGACATCGGGATCTGGTCGGCCGGCTGGTAGCTGCCGTTTCCGACGAACAGCATCCACAGCGCGGTACGGGTGCCGTCCACGGTGACCCGCAGTGGCTGCGCGCGGAACAGCACGCGCACCATGGCGATTCCCGCAGCAGGCCACTTTCCGGCACGGCGCTGCCAGCGCTCCCGGATGCGGACGAAATCGGGATACCCGCCGAGGCTGGCGGTGTTGACGAAGATTCGTTCGCCGGCGTCGTCGAAACGCACCTCGGCCACGTCCACGCGCACCGCATCGCCCGCCTCCAGCGCGGCGAAGGTCACCTCGGGATCCTCCACCCCCGCGTCCCTGGCGAAATGGTTCAGTGTGCCGCCCGCGAAAACCGCGAGCGGCAATCGGTGCCGCACCGCGTACTGCGTGACGGTGGACACCGTTCCGTCGCCGCCGACCACACCGAGCGCGACGATGTCGTCGCGGCGCACCATGTCCTCGACCCGCGTTTCGACATCCTCCGCGCCGCCGATCTCCAGCACCGTGGCGGCGGGCAACCGCTCGCGCAGCTCGGCGAGCACGTCGCCGCCCGCTCCCGCCTGCGGGTTGCCGATCAGCAGGAGCCCGGCGCCGCCGGGCAGGGGCTCGATGTGTTCGACCGGGCCGAGGGCAGCGGGTTCGTCCCCACGCACCGCCCACCACCGTCTGGTGACCAGCGCGACCGCGGCACCGAAGAGCGACCCGGCGACGACGTCGGATGGCCAGTGCACGCCGATGTGCACCCGCGAATAGGCGACCGCGGCGGCGACCGGAGCCACTATGGCGCCCGTCGCCGGTGATTCCAGCGCCAGGCCCGTGGCGAACGCGGCAGCCGAAGCCGAATGCCCGGACGGGAACGACGACGACACCGGCGGAGCAACCAACCTGCGCACGAAAGGAACGGATTCGTCGGGCGGACGGCGGCGCGGGAGCAGCGGCTTGGCGATCCCGTTGGCCACGCCGCTGGCGACTCCCAGCGCGAGCAGACCCCGCACCGCGCCGCGCCGCGCCGAGCGGTCTCCGGCGGCGAACAGAACCGCGCCGAGCGCGATCCACAGGCGGTTCTTGTCGGCCGCGGTGCTCAACCCTTTCAGCACCCGATCCGCCGGCGTCGGCCGGACGTGCGCGCTGCGATCGACCAACCAGCGATCCAGGCCGCGCGCCAGACCGGCGACACGCGCACTGTCGCGCCTGCGAGTCGGAAGAAGCCGCATCGCCGAAGCCTACCGATGTGCTCGGGCGGCGGGTCTGAGCTGGTCAATTCCCTTGCCGACCAGCGTAATTGCGGCCGCCGGGGAAAGCAGCGCGCGCTCCACCTGGACGGTACCCCAATTCAGTGCACGGATGTACTCTGATCTTCCAAGCGCAATGACCTTGAACGACAAGAAGAAGGGATGGCCCATCCATGCCGATACCCCACTCAGCACACAGTCATGCACTGAACCCCACGTGACGGCCGGACCTGATGGAACAAACGAACGAGCTGGCACAAGAACTCGCCGCAGCGGCACGACGGCACGGTTCGGCGATCGCGGGGATCGTCGGCTCCGCCGCGCGCAAAGCGTCCTGGGAGGTGCTCGACCTCGTGGCCGAGAGCCGCGAACTGGTGGGTGCGGCGTTCCGCGCCAGGGCCGAAGAGCTGCGCGGCCGGGACCGGACGCGCTGAGGCGCACCGATCAGGTCGGTGGTCGCGGCGACGCGGGCACCGATCGGTCGGCGACCTCGGTGAGGGCCTGAGCCCATCCGTCCAGCCGGTCGGAGGCATGCCGGAGATCCGCGACGATGGCGTCGAAATTGTGCCGCACCACGGTGTTGTCCGGGACCGCGAGAATCCGGCCTGCCGCGGCGACGACCTGTTCGTACTCCGCCACGCCGGTATCGAGCCTGCCCAGGATGAGCCGCAGGTTCTCGGTGAGCGCCACGGCCGCAGGCGAATCCGCGCGCCCCATCGCCGCGAGCCCCTGCTCCATCGCCGTGATGTCGGCGGCGAGCGCGTGCAGCGCCGCCGCCCCCGACGCGGCCGTCTCCAGCATGTCGGCCAACTCTTCTCGGGGCAGGCGCCGCGAGCGGGCGATCTGTGTGCCGAGCCCGTGCAATGCCTTCTCCGCCCGTACCAATCGCGCGATCGGCGGACGGGCGTTCGACCACGGCGGCGGCTGTTTCCGCGGGATGAACGCCGCCTGCGGCAGCGGAGCGCCCCGCAGCCGCAGATACCGGCGGGTGCTCAGCGCCGCGCCGGTCACCAGCGCGACCGCACCGCCGCCGACCACGACCACGGCCCAGACCGGCGCCGAAAGGACCACGAGCCCAACCGTTCCCGCCGTGGTGAGGCCGGAGACGGTGCCGAGCTGAAAACTGCGGCGGCGGGCCCTGCGGCGACGGCGCAACTCCCGCTCCCGCGGATCGGCCCAGCGCCGCACCGCGACCAGTGCGTTCTCGCCGACCTCACGAATGCTGTCGGGCAGGCTGCCCGGCTGCGGCGCGAGCGCGGCCTGCGCCCGGATCAGCGCGGATCCGCGCGGGCGCCGCGTTTCGATCCGCCGCTCGCGAAATCCACTGCCGCTCATGCCATCTCTCCCACCGGTCGCGCGCATCGGACGGACACGGGTTCGACCCGGCCGACGGCCGGCCGGTCGGGGACCCATGCCATGTCCTTCAGTGAAGCAGCCCCCACCGACACATCCTCGCCGAATGACCGTCCGCGAGCTACTGCTGCGCGGCCTGTCCCTTGTTCATCTGCGGCTGCGCCGCATTGGGCTGCGCCGGAGTGATGGCGGTCTGGGCGCCGCCCGCGGGCAGCTGCTCGCCGCGCATGGACGCGCGAATCTGTTCGAGCTTGCTGTGCCCGGCCATCTGAATGCTGGCCTGCTGTACCTCGAGCATGCGGCCCTGCACCGAGTTCTGCGCGAGTTCGGCGGCACCGAGCGCGTTGGCGTAGCGGCGCTCGATCTTCTCCCGCACCGCGTCCAGGCTCGGCGTGGTGCCCGGCGCCGACAGCGTCGAATCCATCTGCTGCAGCGACGCGGAGACCTGCTCCTGCATCTTGGCCTGCTCCAGCTGGCTGAGCAGTTTGGTGCGCTCGGCGACCTTCTGCTGCAGCAGCATCGCGTTCTGCTCCACGGCCTTCTTCGCCTGGGCCGCGGCCTGCAGCGACTGATCGTGCAGGACCTTCAGGTCCTCGACGGCCTGCTCGGCGGTGACCAGCTGGGCGGCGAACGCCTCAGCGGCGTTCGTGTACTGGATCGCCTTCTCGGTGTCGCCCGCCGCGCCGGCCTGATCGGCCAGCAACACGGCCTGGCGCGCGTTGGCGTTGAGCTTCTCTACCTCGTCCAGTTGCCGGTTCAGCTTCATCTCCAGCTGACGCTGATTGCCGATGACCGACGCGGCCTGCTGCGACAGGGCCTGGTGCTGCCGCTGGGCTTCCTCGATAGCCTGCTGAATCTGGACCTTCGGATCCGCGTGCTCCTCGATTTTGGCGTCGAAGAGGGCCATCAGGTATTTCCAGGCCTTGACGAACGGATTAGCCATCGATTGATCCCGCCTCCATCTGACATGCCGCGCCCGGGGGCGCGACTCCAGTGCGCGACCGTCACGCACTCGATATATGCCTATCCTCCACCATGTGGCAGCCCGGCCGGGCGAGCCCGGCCCGAAGGACGCCTTATGGAGAATCTATCCGCTTTTCGCCTCGGCCCGCAGCGTTGCCGCGACGACCATGTCTCCTACCGCGTCACATACCCTTCACCAGGACCAGCATGTCCGCTCGCGGCGCGGGAATGACGATCCTGGTGTCTTCGGCCAGCGGCAGCGGGCTGGCCCCGGCCGCCGACATCGAGGCGGAGGCCGGTGCGGG
>NZ_BDBA01000279.1 GCF_001612745.1 Nocardia amamiensis NBRC 102102
CTTAGGCTGCCTTCCCATTTCCGGAGTGTGACACGGCACACAACTCACACGCCATAGAGCCGCTGTCCTGCACACCCCCTGTGCACACACCCGCCCACCTCGCACATCTTCCGGTGCGCACTCGGCATGGAGTGTCCTGGGAGAGCAGGCACCCGGCGCCGCGCGATGCCAGTCCATCGGGAGCACCTAGCCGCATATCGATGGCGAGAGCCCCGGCGCCGGGTGCCCCAACCAGTAGAACGCAAACGCGCACAGGGGGTTACACCAGATGTCCGCAGAACTCACCATCCTGGTCGTTCTCGCAGCGGTTTCCGTGATGTTTTGGTTGATCTTCGTAGTTCTGCCCTACGTGATCGACCACCCGGCAGGTCCGCACGGCGCGGTCCCGGCCGACGAAACCGTGGAACGCCTAGACCACTGCCACCACGCGCCTACCGGTCCCTACACGGTTGCGCAGGCGCAGCGGATCATGCAGCGGCTCATCGACTGCGACGCCACGGCATGCGACGCCAAGGCCGCTGCGTTTCGGGTGCTCGCCGAAGCTGGAATGGTCAAGCCTGCGAAGGATCTCCGGTGAACGCCGTGGCTCGTGCCGACGTCCTCGACCGCTGGCGCGCACAACCCTGCGCCGACCAGGTGATCGAGAGCGTCGAGCACGCCCGGTTCGCGCTCACCTACCACGCCGCGCACGGTTGTGTGCAGTTCCTCGCCGCACTGGGCCACGGATCGGTGGTGTGCGGATGAGGAAGCGGCTCGTCGGCGAGGGCTGCGAGGACGCTGCGGTGCCGGGCATCGACATGCGACAGGCTCGCGGAATCATCGCGATCCACGTGGCCGCGGGTCTGGCGACGAAGTTCTTCGCCAAGACCGGAACCCGGGTCTTCACCGTGCTCGGGTCGCTGCTGTGCGGGCTGGGTGTTCTGCTGCTGTCGCGCATGTCGACCGACGGGTCCTATCTCACCGATCTGCTGCCGGGAATGTTGGTGATGTCGCTGGGCGCCGGTGGCGTCTTCGTCGCGAACACCACCGCGGCGAACGCGGGTGTGCCGCCCGAACAAGCGGGTTTGGCCGCCGCGTTGCTCAATACCGGGCAGCAACTGGGCGGAGCACTGGGCCTCGCGGTACTCACCGCCGTCGCGACCTCGCACACCAATGCGCAGCTCGCGGCGGGTCACGCGCCGATCGATGCAATGAATGCCGGATTCGGGCGGGCACTGTTCGTCGGCGGAGTCATCGGCGTGGTCGCCGCGATCCTCGGGTTGTGGACCGTCAACGCACGCGGGGACGCCGACGCCACGGCGTCGGCCACACAACCCGCGACGGTCTGAAGTCGGCAGGTGGCCGGGAATCGAAGGGCTCCAGGCCACCTGCCGATGCCGTCCACCACACCGCGGCCGCACCGGTACGAGAACGACACACACTTCGTACTACTCGGAGTTCAACGGAGCCGCGGACTGACCGCAGTCGCCAGCAACCAAGCGGCCCCGGCCCCTCATTTTCGAGAAACTGGAACCGCTGGCATTGCTGTCGGTCACATGTCGCCGGGCCATTCGGGCGGCCGGGGCGACGCCGGACCGCTGTGGCGTGGCCCGCGTATCCGCATCCAGATCAGATGCCGGTACAGACCGAGCCCGGTACGCAGACGCCGCCAGAGCGGTGCTGGCTCGGCCACCTCTCCGTAACTGCGGTGTAGAACTCCCATGCGTTCATCCTCCCGGACATTCGGTGCGCGAAATGCTACGCGTCTGGCTGATGAACCTGGCATCGAACGGGCGACCCTGCATCGAACCAGTAGCGCGGGCGACAGCGCGCCAATCACCGACACGGCACTCCGCGCTGACGTGATAATCGACGCGTCGGCCGCGCGCCGGGACCGCTGATTCGTAGATCAACGCTTGGCGGACCCATGTCCCGCTGTTGTAGTAGTCGAGACTGAATTCCACGGTGTGACGATCAGGTGCGTGATCGCAGACCGCGGCAGCATCGGCGATAACCAGCGGAGCAAGGACGGTCGGTTTGTCGTAGACGATGCGTAGGTCACATGCTGGCGCTCGAACGGATGTCGGGATCGCGCCGACCGGACCGGTACCAGCCAGCAAGGCAGCGATAATGGCGGCAAGAGCGGCTCCGAGCCGAGACATGGTGTACCACATAGTGTTTCCTTCTCTTTCCCCCGAGCGGTTCGGTGCCGCTCAGTACTCCCGTGAGGTGTCCGGCTTCATGCGCCCTGCGGCGATCAACGTGTTACGGGCCGCTGCTTTACGCGGGCAGTCCTGCTCGCGGCATCCACGATGGCGCTGCATGGTGGCGTGCGCTTCGGACACGCTGAGTGAATGGTCGGGTCCCTCATGCGGCCAACCTCGCGGCCATAGCCCGGTATCGGCGGGTTGGGCGTCCTTGGACTGGATGCGCTGGCGCTCAGCTCGCCACTCGGCCTGTACGCGGTCGATGATCGCCTGCGGCGATGTCTCGTCCGGCTCGGCTTCCCTCCACCAGTTGAACGCCATCACTTCACCCCTGTCGTGTTCCCTGTCTGCTGGTGGCACACCACCCGGCGGGGTGGGTATCACCGCCAGCGGCTCACCGCTGGCCGTGCGTCCGGGCCGAGAGGGCCGCGAGGCGCGCCCGCCGGGTGGGTGCTGTCACCAAGGTTCGCCGCTGGGGGACAACGGAAAGGCCAGTAGAGGGACAGTGCCGATCGATCTACGCTGGCCTTCATGGGACACGTAGGCCAGCGGATAGCAGCAGAGCGCAAGATTGCCGGTCTTGGGCAACGTCAGCTGGCTCTACGTGCCAGCTACTCGCTCTCGATGGTGAAAGCGGTTGAACAAGGGCGGGAAGTGGCGAGCCCCGGGTTCATCTCCGCCGTCGCCAAGGCGCTCCGGATCACACCTGAACAGTTGACCGGCGCGCCCTTTGACGACGGCAAGCCGATGTCGGATGCGATCAACGAACTGTCGGTGCTGCTCACCGAGGGGCGTCACGCCCGCGCCACCGAACCGGGGCCCATCGAGGCACTGACCGCCGACCTGGAGGCGGCGCAGCAGCTCTACCGCAGCGACCGCACCCGCCAAACCATCGAGGCACTGCCCGCGTTGATCCGCCGAATACACGGTGCGATCCGCGAAACATCCGGTGAAACGCAGGCATACGCATACACCCTGTTGACCTCGGCGTATGTCTTGGCGGAATGGTCGGCGCGGCGCACTGGGCACATGATGCTGGCTCTTCCCGCGCTGGATCTCGCAGACATGTACGCGCCCCTCGCTGATGATCCCCATTACGGTGCGTTCTCGGTGCTGGCACGCGCCCGCGTGCTCACCCACTACGGCGAATCCGAGGTTGCCGGGCAGCTCATCGACTCGGCCATCGGAGCCGCCGACTCGTCCCCCTCCGGCATGGTGCTCGCTGGATACTCGCACCTTGCTGGCGCGATCAATGAGGCGCGAAAACTCAACTATCGCAATGCTGCTGCGCATGTCGATGCCGCCAGAGAGATTGCCGATCAGACCGGCGAGACAGATCTGTACATGACCGCGTTCGGACCGTTGAACGTCGAAATCCATGCTCATGCAATCGAACTGGAGGCAGGGGACCCGAACAAGTCCGCTGTCGAGGGTTCGATGCTCACCTATCCGACCGATGCGCCGCCGACGCGGGTTGCTCATCACTGGCATGACAACGCGCGCGCGTGGCTCATGTCCGGCAAGCCGGAGCGGGCGCTTGCGGCGCTCAACAAAGCTCGGGCAACCGCGCCGCAGCAGACCCGCTTGCACCCCTCGGTGCGCGAAACGCTGTATGGGATTGCAGCTGCCGAACGCCGACGCACCGACAGCTTGGCCGGGTTCGCTTCATGGATCGGCGTCACGCTCTGACCTGAGAATGAATTCTCGACCCTGAGTCGTCTACGGCGTCCTCGGCGTGATCGCTGCAATCGGTGCCGCGGAGCGTCAACGCGCGCGGGGAGAAGGAACTGGATTGCCTTCTGGCCGACTATAAATTGGACAGTGTGACCGAATAAATCTCGAGGAATTCGATTGGCGAGGTTGGCGGCAAAGGTTTCAGGCCGAACCGCCACCCGAGGCTCAAGTAAAAGCGTTGTGCCCCAGTAGCGTTCGGTAGCACAGCCACGGCGCAGTGCACACACGTCATCGAACGATGTGAGTCGACTGCTCGCTGTCCAATCGATATCCACATCATCGAGCATGCTTCTCACGATAGAGCCGACCGAGGCAACCGTGCGACACCAGTCTCGAGACGCCTCGTCACGATTTGGCCAGATACTCCAGGCGTTCGGAGTCGACAGCGGCGTGCATCATGCTCGCCAAACCGGGATGCTGCTTCAGACCCGGATCGGAGGCGACGACGGAACGGGCGAATTCCTGGGCGGCGGTGATGACCTCGAGGTCGTCCAGTAGCGACAGCAGGCGCAGGGAGCGGGCCGTGCCGGACTGGGCGGCGCCGAGCACGTCGCCCTCGCGGCGGGTGCGCAGGTCGAGCACCGCGAGTTCGAAGCCGTCGGTGGTGGCGGCCACGGCGTCCAGCCGCGCCATCGCCGAGCCGCCCGGGGCGGCGTCGGTGATGAGCAGGCAGAGACCCGGATGTGTGCCGCGTCCGATCCGGCCGCGCAGCTGGTGCAGCTGGCTGACGCCGAAGCGGTCGGCGTCGACGATGACCATCACCGTCGCGTTCGGCACGTCGACACCGACCTCGACCACCGTGGTGCACACCAGCACGTCCACCGATCCGTCGTTGAATGCCCGCATGACCTGGTCTTTTTCGTCGGCGGGCAGCCTGCCGTGCAGCAAGCCGACGCGAACGCCCGACAGCGGTCCGCCGCGCAGCGTCTCGAAGACCTCCAGCACCGCTTGCGTGGTCGGGCCTTCCTTCTCGCCGTCGCCGGACTTCGAGCGCCCGTTGCGGGATTTGCCCGTCCCTTCCTCGTCGTCGCCGATGCGCGAGCACACCACGTAGGCCTGGCGTCCGGCGGTGACCTCCTCGACGATGCGCTCCCAGGCGCGGTCGACCCAGTTCGGATGCTGCCTGCGCGGGACCACCTTGGAGGCGATCGGCGAGCGGCCTTTCGGCAATTCGGTGAGCGTGGAGGTCTCCAGATCGCCGAGGGTGGTCATCGCGATGGTGCGTGGGATCGGCGTCGCGGTCATCACCAGCAGATGCGGGCTCGCACCCGCTTTCGCCTTGGCGCGCAAGGCGTCGCGCTGCTCGACGCCGAAGCGATGCTGCTCGTCGACCACCACCATGCCGAGATCGAAGAACTCGACGTTGTCCTGGATCAGCGCGTGCGTGCCGATCACAATGCCCGCCTCGCCGGTCACCGCCTCGAGCAGCGCGGCCTTCTTCGCCGAGGCCGACATCGACCCGGTCACCAGCACTATGCGGGTCGCCTGCTCGGCCGAGCCGAGCTCACCCGCGGCGCCCAGCTCGCCGAGCATGCCGCGTAACGACCGATAGTGTTGCGCGGCAAGCACTTCTGTCGGCGCGAGCAGCGCGCACTGGAGACCGGCGTCGACCACTTGCAGCATGGCGTGCAAGGCGACGATCGTCTTGCCGGAACCGACCTCGCCCTGCAGCAGCCGGTGCATCGGCTGCTCCCGGGACAGATCGGCGGAGATCTCGCCGACCACCTGCCGCTGCCCCGCGGTGAGCTCGAACGGCAGTTGACGGTCGAAGGCCGCGGCGATGCCGTCGGGACGGGGCGGGCAGGCCCGTGCGCGACGGCCGGACACCTCGTGCCGCCGCTCGGCCAGCACTAGTTGCAAAGCCAGCGCTTCGTCGAAACGCAGTCGGTCCTTGGCGCGGTCGATGTCGGACTTGCGGTCGGGCAGATGGATCAGGCGTAGCGCGTCGGACAGGTTCAGCAGAGCGCGTTCGGCGCGCATTTCGTCCGGTAGCGGGTCCTTCATGGGGTCCAGCTGGTCGAGCACTTGGCGTATGCACGCGAGCACGTCCCAGCTCTGCACCTTCGCGGTCGCCGGGTAGACCGGGATGAATTCCCGCTCCATGAACGAGGTGTCCACTCCCCCTGCGCCTCTCGCGCTCTGCGCGAGGCCGCGTAGGTCACCTCCGCCGCGCACTTTGGTCATCGTGCCGACCGAGTCGTCGCCGTCGGCCTCCGGCAGGATCAGGTAGCCGGGGTGGCTGAGGTTCCACTGACCGGGACGCCAGTAGTTCACCGTGCCCGACATCATCGCCCGCAGGCCCTCGCGCACAACGTATTTCACCTTGTCGCCGTGGAAGAAGGTGACGTCGACGCCGCGGCCGGAGCCGGTGTCGAGCACCACCTTCAGCAGCGAACCGCGGCGGTTGCGCATCGGCCGCAGCTCGGCCTTGGTGATCCGCCCGATGACGGTGATGTGCGTACCGTCTTCGGGGGCCTCCTCCGTGAGCGGCTGGCCCTGGGTCGCGTACCGAAGTGGATAGTGCCGCAACAGGTCCTCGACGGTCTGCATGTCGAACGCGTCCGCCAGTGACGCGGCCGCCTTCGCGCCCAGGATGTGGTCGAGCCGATCGCTCAGTGTCGCCATGCCCTTACTCCACTCCGATCTGCACCAAATCGCCATGCTGCCCACCGGAATACACGATCACCTCGACACCGGGGAAGCCCTGTGCGATATGCGCGGCGAGTTCGGCGCCGAGCTCGCCGGGCGCCTCCGCGCCCATCAGCAGGGTGACCAGCTCGCCGCCGAAGGCGAGCAGCCGGTCGAGCAGCGTCCGCCCGGCGGCGCGCACGTCGTGGTCGATCACGACGACCTCGTGGCCGGCCAGGCCGAGTCCATCCCCCGATTCACAGGTGCCGACCAGGGTGAGCGCGCGCTCGGCGGCGGCGCGCAGCGATCCCCACCGCGTGGTGGCGGCGGCCTCGGACATGGCGAAGGCGTCGTCGACGGCGATCCGTCCGCGGTCGTGCACGGCCAGCGCGGCGAGGCCCTGCACCATGGACGCGCTGGGCAGCAGCAGCACGTCACGATGCGCGTCACGGGCCGCGACGCCGACGGCGACCAGCTCGTGCGCGGGCAGCGCGCCGTTGGGCAGCACCAGCACCTCGCGGTGGGGCATCCGCCGGATCGCGGCCAGCAGCGTCGCCGCGGTGACCGCCGGGTCGGCCGCCAGCACCACCGCGCCCGCGTCCTCGAACAGGTTCGCGGCGCCGTCCCCAGCGACCACGGCCAGAATTCCGCGGTCGGCGGGAGTCCGCAGTATCCCCGCGGTGCTGAGTGCGTCCGCCACCTGGGCCGAACCCAAGCTTGCCGCCTGGGCCGAACTCGAGCTTGTCACTTGGGCCGAACCCAGGCTTGCCACCTGGGCCGAACCAGCGGCAGATCCCACGGCTGCGCCGCCTGATGGTGCCACCCGCGCGGCCGACCCATGGCCGCTGCCTTCGCCTGCATAGGACTCGACAACACCCGTGACGCTGCCGGTTCCCGTGCCCCCTCCACGGCGGTGGGTCTCCGGTACGACGGTATCGCCGTACCCCTCCAACTGGTCGTGGTGCGACCCGAACGCGACATTCTCGATGCGGATCCGGCTGAGCGTGCCCGCCGCGATCCCCGCCTCCACCGCCGCGCCGGCGTCGGCACAGTGCACATGGGCCGACCAGGACCGGTCGCCGTCACCCACGACCACGACCGAGTCGCCGAGCTCGGCGAGGCGGGCCCGCAGCGCCGCCACTTTCGCCTCGTCGGCGTCGGCCAGCAGGTACATCACCTCGTAACGCGGCTCGGCGTCGACGGGAGCGGATCGCATCGCGGCCGCAGGGGCGCGCGGATAGTCCGGCCGCGTGGGCGCCTCGCCGCGGGTCACCGAGACCAGACTGTCCAGCAGCACGACCAGCCCTCGGGCGCCCGCGTCGACGACACCGGCCGCGCGCAGCACACCGAGCTGGAACGGTGTGTCGCCGAGCGCCTTGGCGGCGCCATCGGCCGCCGCCAGCGCGACGTCGCCCAGCGTCTGATCCGGGCAGGTGGCCGCGGCCGCGGCCGCGCAGTCCAGGACGGTGAGGATGGTTCCCTCGATGGGCACGCTGAGCGCCTCGCGTACCAGCTCAGCGGCCCTGGCGAGCGCGTCGCGCAGGCGGTCCGCCGTCAGTGGGCCGCCGCGCACCGCCTCGGCGACGCCGCGCAGCACCTGGGACAGGATGATTCCGGAATTGCCGCGCGCGCCGACCGTCGCACCGTGCGCCATCGCGGCCGCGACGGTATGGGCCGCGCCATCGTCGCTGTTCGCCACGGACAGTTGCGCTGCCTGGACCGCGGCGCGCATGGTGGCCAGCAGGTTGGTTCCGGTGTCGGCGTCCGGGACCGGAAAGACATTGAGCGCGTTGATCTCCTCGCGCCGCAGTTCCAGGCCGGTGAGGCAGGTGCGGCCCCAGCACAGCAATGCCGTGCCGTCCAGCACATCCCGCGCTCCGGGCACGTCGCCTCTCCCTTCCGCCACCTGCGCACCACCACCGACCGCCAGGTTAGCGGGCGGTGCCGACAGTGGCCCGGCAACACCGCCCCACTACAATCGGGGTGTGCCCAGCACCCGTTCCGGCACGCGTCCTTCGGACCGGTTTGGTGGATCGGTGCCCGCACAGCTACCCTTGCAGGGTTGCCTTGCGCGGCCGTCACCGGTCTGCGCTGGTCGGCTTCCGCCGACAGGGCACACTCGACATTGCACCGGGACAACGCCGCATCGCGAAGGCGGCGGTCCCCACATGACATGAAGGAGTTCGCGACTATGGCTGCCGTCTGCGACGTCTGCGCCAAGGGCCCCGGCTTCGGGAAGTCGGTCTCGCACTCGCACCGGCGCACCAACCGTCGCTGGAACCCGAACATCCAGACCGTTCGCGCACAGGTCGCGCCGGGCAACACCCGCCGCATGAACGTGTGCACCTCCTGCCTCAAGGCGGGCAAGGTCGTCCGCGGCTGATACCGGCCTCCGGCCGACCAGCACCACCGGCACGCCCCGGCACCCGTCTCGGGTGGTCCGGGGCGTCGTCATGACTGCGGCGGTTCGGCGAGCGTGGTCGGTATGACCGCGCATCCGTGGCGGATCTTTCCGCTGGCCGCCGCGCACACCCACAGCCTCGCCGAATGCCACATAGCCTGCTGGCGCGAGGCCTATCGCGACCTGGTACCCGCGCATGTGCTCGACGCGTTCGACGTCGACCGCCGGGCCGCGCAGTGGGAGCGCGACCGCGTGCGGCATCCCGGCCGCACGTATGTCGCGATCGTCGACGACGCGGTGATCGGATTCGCCAGCGCGGGCCCGTCGCGCGACGCGCACGCTGTGGCTCCGCTGGAGTTGCACGCCCTCTATGTCCGCACGCCCTGGCACGGCAGCGGCGTAGCCGACGACCTGATCCGCGCCGCACTCGATCCCGCGGCGGCGTGCTCACTGTGGGTCTTCGAGCAGAACCCCCGCGCGCAGGCCTTCTACCGCAGGCACGGGTTCGTACTCGACGGCACCCGCAAGGTCGAAGCGTTCACGTCCGCGATCGAGGTGCGCATGGTGCGACGCACGCCGATGACAAGTGGTGAATCCGCACCTACCGAAGCCAAGGGCGGCACCCGCCAGGCGTAGCCCCGCCTTCGTTAAGGTGCAGACCATGACCTCCACCGAGCAAGCCGATTACATAGCGACCGTCGACGGCGTTCTCCAGATCACCATCGCCACCGCGGCGAACGGCACGTCGATGGACTTCGCTGGCGTCACCGCGGGCACCGCCGCACTGGGCTCGCTCGGGGCCGAGGTGGGCGCGGTGCTGCTGCGCGGCACCGGCGCGAACTTCTGCGCGGGCGGCAACGTGCGCGGCTTCGCCGCGGCGGCGGACCGCTCAGCGCACATCCACGGTCTCGCCACCGACCTGCACGAATTCGTCCGCGCACTGGACGCGACGCCCATCCCGGTGGTGGCCGCGGTGCAGGGCTGGGCAGCGGGCGCGGGAATGAGCCTGGTCTGCCTGGCCGACATCGCGCTGGGCGGTCCGGGCACCAAGCTGCGCCCGGCCTATCCCGGCATCGGACTGAGTCCAGACGGCGGCATGTCCTGGACGCTGCCTCGCGTGGTCGGCGCGGGACGTGCCCGGGAAATCCTGCTCACCGACGCTGTGCTGGACGCCGACGAGGCGGTGCGACTGGGCATTTTGAGCAGGCTGGTCCCCGATGCGGCAATCGCCGACGAGGCACAGCGCCTCGCGCGGACCCTCGCCAACGGACCGCGTTCCACCCACGCGAGCATCAAGACGCTCCTGCGGGAATCGGATTCGGCGACACTGAGCGATCAGCTCGATCGCGAACGGGAGGGTATCGCCGCGGCGGCGAACTCGCCCGCCGGTCGCGAGGGCGTCGACGCGTTCGTCGCGAAGCGCGAGCCCGACTACACCGGGCTCGCCTGAGGCCGCGTCATTTCCCGGCCGAGAGCACGAATTTCGCCACCGCATCGGTGAACGAGTCGTTGTCGTCACCGGCGGCAGTATGCGCGGCGCCGCCGATCTCCACGAGCTGGGCGTGCGGCACCAGTCGCTGGAACGCCTCGGCTCCCTCGGGGCTCACCACGTCCGAACGCATACCGCGCACCAGCAGCACCGGAATGCCGAGGACGCGTGCCGCGTCCTCCATCCGCTCGATCATCGCCGACGGGTCCTCGGGCCTGCGG
The DNA here is from genome assembly GCF_001612745.1 of Nocardia amamiensis NBRC 102102. GTDB lineage: Bacteria > Actinomycetota > Actinomycetes > Mycobacteriales > Mycobacteriaceae > Nocardia > Nocardia amamiensis. Next base: position 10,660 of record NZ_BDBA01000279.1, read on the forward strand.
TCGAGCATGTCCGGGTCCCAATGCCAGTACCAGCGGCCGTCGCGTTCGCGCAGGCTGCGCAGCAGGCCATCAGTGCTCTTCGGCCGCGGGCGGTGCGGCAGGTACGCGGCGACCGCGTCGGCCGCCTGCTCGATGCTGTCGAAGCCGTCTCGATGCTTGCCCATGAAGTCGATCACTCGGGCGACACCCTCCGGCTCCGGCCTGGTCACGATGTCGACCAGCACCAGCGCGCTGATCGCCTCCCCACCGGGCTCCGCAGTGGCGAGCAGCCCGGTGATGCCGCCCATGCTGGCACCCACCACCACCGCGGGGCCGCCGAGTTGGTCCAGCACATGCAGCAAGTCCTGGACCATGGTGTAGCGCCGGTAGTCGCGGTCCGGCGCCCACTGGCTGTCGCCGTGGCCGCGCGCGTCCAGGGTGACCACCCGCATCCCCGACGCGCCCAGCCGCGCGCCGGTCTGCTTCCACGAGTGACGGTTCTGCCCGCCACCGTGCAGGAAGACGACGAGCGGGCCGTCGACCGGGCCGAACTGATCGGCGGCCAGCTCGATTCCGCCCGAACCGCGCAGCCGCAGCCGAGACGGTTCGAGAAGATCGTTCGCATTACTCACGATCTGTAGGATCGCACAACCCGGCCTTCGCCGGGGCGATCCGGGCGAATCAGTCGCTCAGCAGGCGAGGTTGCCTGCGAAGAACAGGCATGCGATCTTGGCGTGCACCGACGAGGAGATGGTCGAGGAGCCGCTGGAGGTGTACTCCTCGGCGACCGGAGCCGTGGTGGTCTCCGCGGCGGGCTCGAGC
>NZ_BDBA01000280.1 GCF_001612745.1 Nocardia amamiensis NBRC 102102
CCCGCCCGTGCAGGGCCGGCCGGCGGGTGCGGTGCCGCGGAAGCCGGTTCGGCGTGCTCCGCGTGCGGCACGTCGAGATCGTCGCTCCGCGAGGTCATGACTCAATGGTGCCAGGATTCAACGCATTTATGCGTCCGATTTGTTACGAAAGCGATGTGAAATCGTGGTGCTTCGGTCCGCGACCGCGAGATCGCCTGTTCAGGCGCTCGCGCGCTCACCACGCATTCGTGAGATCGGCGTGTTGGCGGATCCACGCGTGCATCGCGATTCCCGCGGCCACACCCGCGTTGATGCTGCGGGTGGAACCGAACTGCGCGATCGACACCGTCATCACGGCGGCCTGTTTGGCGTGCTCGGTGACCCCCGGGCCCTCCGCGCCGAACAGCAGCAGGCACTGGCGCGGAAGCGTGACCGTCTCCAGCGGAACCGAACCCGGCACGTTGTCGACGGCGACCACGGTGAGACCCGCGCGTTCGCTGAAGGCCAGCAGCTCGCCGATATCCGCGTGATGCTCGATGTGCTGGTAGCGGTCGGTCACCATGGCGCCGCGCCGGTTCCAGCGCCGCCTGCCCACGATGTGCACGGCCGCGGCCGCGAAGGCGTTCGCCGTGCGGACCACCGTGCCGATGTTCGCGTCGTGCCCGAAGTTCTCGATCGCGACATGGAACGGGTGCCTACGCCGATCGATGTCGGCGACGATCGCCTCCCGGGTCCAGTACCGATAGGCGTCGACCACGTTGCGGCGGTCGCCACCCGTCAGCAGCTCCGGATCCAGACGTGGATCCTCCGGCGGCGGCTCCGCGTGCTCGACAGCCCACGGACCGACGCCGTGCGAGTGCGCACCCCACTCCGTCGGCCCGGGTAGGTCCTGGTCCGCTGCGTCCGGCACTGGATCACTCACGCCAACGATGCTAATTCCGGCTACCACGCCGACGACGGGTGGCCGGGTCTGCAGCTCAGTAGCTGGACGAGCTTCCCGCGAAGGCGCCGACCAAGCCGAGCACCACAAAAAGCACGATGAACAACAGGCTGAGGACCAGCAGCACCGTCGCGATGATGCCGCAGATGTAGCCCGCGTTGACATTGCCTCGGCCGCCGATGGCGCCACCGGACGCGTCGATCTCGTTGAGTGCGCGCTTGCCCATCACCCAGGCGAAGGGGCCCATGATCTGGCATAGCACCAGGCTCAGGATGCCCAGGATCAGGATGGTCGTGGCTTGCGGGTGGTCGGACGGCGGTCCGTAGGAACCGTAGGCTGGGTAGCCGTACGGCGGCTGCTGCGGCGGATAGCTCATCCGCAGGATGGTAGCGGTGTGGCTGGCTACACCACCATTCGGCGGCCAGCTCCATCGAAGGTTCGCGCCCCGGCGACAACCATGGAGTCATGACCGAGACACACACCGAATCGACCCTCGTGCTCGAGCCGCCACCGGGCGAGCCCGAACCGGCTGAGCACGTGCTGCGCACCGTGCTGCTCGCGCCGTTGCGCGCCCGGTTCTGGAAGGAACTCGTCTACGTCCTCACGGTTTTCGTGCTCGGCTGCGTGGCCGTCGCGTACTTGTTCTTCGGCTTCGGCGGCGGGCTGTACGTCGCGATCACCATCATCGGCCTGCCGGTGCTCGCGCTGGTGCTGCTCGGCGGACGGGTCTGGGGACGGATCTACCGCGCGCTGGCCAAAGACCTGCTCGGCGTCACCGTCACGCCGCCGCCACCGTTCGCACCCGCACCCGGCGTGATCGGATTCATCAAGGGCTCGTTCTCCGATCGGGTGAGCTGGCGGGCGGTGCTGTTCCTGCTCGCGCAAGCGGTGCTCGGCGTAGGGGTCGGGTATCTGGTGCTCGTCACGGTGGCGATGACCATGTTCACCGCGATCTCACCGATCCCGTGGGCGTTGGTCCATCCGACCAACGTCGACGAGAACGGTGTCGAGCACCAATCCATGGTCCAGTTCGGCGATTTCTACGTCGACAGCTGGCCGAAGGTACTCGGGTTCGCACTGCTGGGCATCCTGGGTTGCCTGGTGCTGCCGTGGTTGTTGCGCGCCGTCTGCTGGGTGCACGGACTGCTCACCATCGCCCTGCTCAGCGCGACGGCGCGCGACCGCAGGGTGACGGAGTTGCAGGAGAGCAGGCGGACCGCGGTGGAGGATTCCGCGGCCACGCTGCGCAGGCTGGAACGCGATCTGCACGACGGGACGCAGGCCAGACTGGTCACCATCGCGATGGCGCTGGGACGGGCCGAGGACCGGCTCGCGGCGGGCGGCGATCCCAGCGAACTCATCGCCGACGCGCACGCCAGTTCCAAGGAGGCGATCACCGAGCTGCGCGAGCTGGTCCGCGGAATTCACCCGCCCGCACTGGAATTGGGCCTCGAACCGGCCCTGGAGACGCTGACCGCGCGCTGCTCGGTGCCGGTGGAGCTACGGGTGCACCTGCCCGAGCGCCCGAGCCCGGCCATCGAGGCGATCGCGTACTTCTCGGTGGCCGAGCTGCTGACCAACGTGGTGCGGCACGCGCATGCCACCGGCGCGTGGGTCTCGGTGCTCCCGAGCGACGCGCGGACCATCGCGGTGACGGTGCGCGACAACGGGATCGGCGGCGTGGTGCCGCCAACGGACGGCGCGATCGGCGTGGGCAGCGGGCTGTCCGGTCTCGCGGCGCGAGCCCGCACCGTGGACGGAACGCTGACGGTGCAGAGCCCGGCGGGCGGACCGACCGTGGTGACCATCCTGTTGCCGCTGGCGGGGTCGCGATGAACGAGCACACAGCGCACGTCGCACCGGACGGAGCCGAGCGCGGGCGAGGCGCAGAAATGAGCGACGGACTGCGCGTCGTGATCGCCGAGGACAGTGCCATTCTGCGTGACGGGCTCGCGGGGCTGCTCACCGAACGCGGTCACGAAGTGGTCGCCATGGTCAGCGACGCGAGCACACTGGCCGACGTGGTGGGCAGACACAATCCCGACGTCGCCGTGGTGGATGTGCGAATGCCGCCGAGCTACACCGATGAAGGGCTGCTCGCGGCCATCGAACTGCGCCGCAAGTACCCGATGACCGGCGTGCTGGTGTTCTCTCAATGGGTCGAAACCCGCTACGCCACAGAGCTTCTCGCGGGTGGCGCCAGCGGCGTCGGCTATCTGCTCAAGGACCGGGTCGCCGACGTCAGGGAATTCGTGGACGCGCTGCGCCGCGTCGCAACGGGCGGCACCGCACTCGACCCGGAGGTGGTGAGCCAATTGATGGGCGCCTCGCGTCAGCAGGATTCGCTGGGGCGCCTGACCCCGCGCGAACGCGAGGTGCTCGAGCTGATGGCCCAGGGTCTGTCCAACAACGCCATCGCCACCGCCCTGAGCGTCAGCGAACGGGCGGTGGAGAAGCACATCGGCAATATCTTCACCAAACTCGACTTGCCGCCGTCTGATACGCATCACCGCAGGGTGTTGGCGGTTTTGCGACTCAAAGGCTGACGCGGCTCTGTTTTGTCGGCTTGCTGTGCAAGACTGGCCACTACGCGGTAGCCGTGCGGGGAGGGAGGAAGCGATGACCGTCGAAATGCACTGGCCTGATCATCTGCTGACCCTGGAGGACTGGATCGCGCTGCCGGAAGACAGCAGTCGGAGCTACGAGCTCGTCGAGGGGGTTCTGGTCGTGTCACCGAAGCCGGTCTTGCGCCATCAATTCGCGGTGTGGCGTCTGGCGGCTCAACTCCACCCCCAGTTACCGAGGCAGCTGGCCGCAGTAGTTGATGCAGAGCTGGTCATCGACCCGACGCAACCCCCTACCGTGCGTGCGCCGGACGTCCTGGTTATCCGCCGCAAAGCGCTCCACGACGATCTCGCACGCGTCCAACCGGAGGATGTGGTACTTGCTGTCGAGATCCTGTCAGCCGGTTCTCGTCGCACCGACCGTGTCGCCAAGTTCTTCGAGTACGCCGAGTCCGGTATCGAGTACTACTGGCTGATTGATCTCGACGAACCGATCAGCCTGACCGCCTACCACTTGATCGGAAGTGACTACGAGCAGGTTGCCGAGCGGTCCGGCTCGGTGACACTGGAACTTGCCGGAACTCCGGTCACGATCGACATTGCTGCGCTGAACAGCGATTGAGGTGCCGATAGCGCCGCCGAGCCGCGTGTCACACGCCTATCCTGGAAGTCTGGCACTCGGGGTGGAGGCTGGCATGGATCACGAGCGGATACTGCATACGGTGCTCGGGGTAACGGCCGGGTATCTGGTGCTGCTGGCGTTGTGGTTGGGGTGGGTGGTGCATCGGACGCCGCCGGGGACCGTGCCTTATCAGATCGTCGCGTTGGTCGGATTGTTCGGATCGTGCGCGGGGATCGGGATGATCCTGGCGGCGCGACCGTCGAAGGCCGATCGGAAGCTGTGGCGGCACGGCCTGGAAGGGTGGGCGACCGTCGAAGGCGTGCATCCGCTGCAACGCACCGACCACTCCACCGAGCTCACCGAACTGGATCTCGAATTGACCGTGCCCGGGTCGGAAAGCTACCGAGGGACGATCGTTTTCGACGTCACCCCGGCCGACAAACCCCGGCTCGCGGTGGGTGAGGTCCTCTCGATCCGCGTCGACCCAGCGAACCGGGACCGCATCATTCTGGTGCTCTGACCACGGTCGGCACATGCGCCTTCGGATCGGCGAGCAGATATTGCGCGGCGGCGTAGGTCGCCAGGATGACGCCTTCGGTCACCCGGCGAGCCCCCTCGCCGCGCGCGAATAACCGCCGCAGCACGATGAGCCCGTCGGAGACGGTGAACAGCAGCGCGCCGAGACCGAGGCGGCTGCGCGGATCGGCACCGGGAACATTCACGCCCGCAATGTTTTTCGCTGCGGGCGCCAGCGCGGGATCGGAAGCCAACGCGGCCGCGGTGCCCAAGGTGAGGCCGTAAGCCGCCAGCGGCGCGGCCACCGTCGGCGCCTTCGCCCGCAGTAACCCGATCGCACCCAGCCAGGCCGCGACGCGAGGTACGACCGCCCCGGCGGTGGGCCTGCCACCCTTCCGCCACCACAGCGCCGAATACCCGGCCTGCATCACCGCGAAGGACGACGCCCCCGCGATCAGCCTGCGGTCGTCGTCCGGGTCGATGAGCAAGATGTCGCCGACCGTCGCCGCGCCGAGCGACCCGATCAACACGGTGCGGTCGGTGCGCGGCAACTCGGCGCCCTGGGTCGCCACATCGGCCGCGAGCAGCGGCATCAGCAGCGGCTTCGCGATCCACTGCGCCTTCTCCCGCCCGGTGACGGCACCGTAGACGGTGACCGCGGCCGCGACGAGGAACCCGGCTCGAAACCGGCGCATCAGCTCAGAAGCTCGGCTCGGCCGGGGCGGGCGGCAGGGTGACCACCTGGCCCGCGTAGCTCAGGCCCGCGCCGAACCCGAGCAGTAGCGCGGTCTGGCCGCCTTTGGCCTTGCCGGTTACCAGCATCTCTTCGATCGCGAGCGGGATGGAGGCGGCCGAAGTGTTGCCGGTGTTCTCGATGTCGCCCGCCATCGGGACATCGTCGGCCAGGCCGAGGTTCTTCTTCATCAGCTCGTTGATGCGGGCATTCGCCTGATGCGGGACGAAGACCTCGATGTCCTCCTTGGCCACGCCGGACACCTCCAGCGCGGTGGACAGCGCCCGCGGCAGGGTGACCGCGGCCCAGCGGAACACCCGCGGTCCCTCCATCCGCAGCGACATCCGGCCGACCGGCTCGAGCTCCGGATCGAGGCCCTGCATGGCCTGGGCCCGGTGCATGTACTCCAAGAAGTCGATGTCCTGCATGATCGCCGCGGCGTTCTCGCCGTCGCTGCCCCACACGGTCGGCGAGATGCCGTTCTCCTCGCTCGGGCCGACCACCACCGCGCCCGCGCCGTCACCGAAGATCATCGCGGTGCCGCGGTCGGTGGGATCGAGCCCCACGGTCATCGTCTCCGCACCGATGAGCAGGATGTACTCGGCGGAGCCGGAGCGGATCATGTCCGCGGCCACGCCGAGGCCGTATCCGAAGCCGCCGCAGCCGGAGGTCAGGTCGAAGGCGGGGACGCCGTTCATCCCGATGTCGTAGGCCACCTGCGGCGCGCCGTGCGGAGTGAGCGTCAGCCAGCTGGAGGTGGCCAGGATCAGGGTGCCGATCTTGGAGCGGTCGATGCCGCTGTTGACGATCGCGCGTTCACCTGCCGCGGCGGCAATCGACCGGAGCGTCTCGTCACCGCTGATCCAGCGCCGGTTGCGGACGCCGGTGCGCTCGTAGATCCACTCATCGGTGGAATCCAGCACCTCGCACACTTCGGCGTTGCTGACCAGGCGTTTGGGTCGGTAAGCACCGATTCCGAGCATCGCAACGTTCTCGCGACTTCTATTGACTGCAATGCTCACCACTGGCTACTCACACGACCCTTCACCTCTCGAAACTGAGACCATCGACCAGGTTATCCCAGGGCGAGATCCTTCAGGCCGAGGATCGACCGGTACTCCAGTCCTTCCGCGGCGATCACCTGATCGGCGCCGGTTTCCCGGTCGACGACAGTGGCGACGCCGACAACGGTAGCGCCTGCCGCACGTAACGCGCGCACTGCGGTCAGAGGTGAATTTCCGGTGGTGGTGGTGTCCTCGACAACCAGAACCCGCTTACCCGCGACGTCCGGGCCCTCGATCTGGCGCTGCATGCCGTGCGACTTCGCGGCCTTCCGCACCACGAAGGCGTCGATCGGACGACCCGGCGCGTGCATCACGGCCAGCGCCACCGGGTCGGCGCCCATGGTCAGGCCGCCGACCGCGTCGAAATCCCAGTCCGCGACCAGCTCGCGCAGCAACTTGCCGATCAGCGGGCCCGCGCCGTGGTGCAGGGTCGCGCGGCGCAGGTCGACGTAGTAGTCCGCCTCCTTGCCCGAGGACAGCGTGACCCGGCCGTGCACTACCGCGAGCTCGCGCACCAGCGTGGCCAATCTGTCCCTGTCGTTGGTAATCACCTGGTCGATCATGTCTAAGTCCTTCCGCGTGCGTTGAACAGCCCGCGATTCAGTCGGGCCGCCAGGGTTCGCGGGATCATTCCGCCGACGGTAGTGAGCGCTTTGTACTGCATGCCGGGCACGCTGAGCACCCGATCCTTCTCCAGATCACGCAGCGAACCGGCGACTACCTGGTCGACGCTCAGCCACAGCGCTTTCGGCAGCGACGACATCTCGATGCCGGCTCGCTCATGGAATTCGGTGTGCACGAAGCCCGGGCACAGGGCCTGGACCCGCACTCCGGTTCCGGCCAATCCGCCTGCCAACCCTTCCGTGAAGGATACGACGTAGGCCTTGGACGCCGAATACGTCGAACCTCGTCCGGGGACCAAGCCCGCGACACTGGCCACGTTGACCACGCGGCCCTTCGCCGCGGCGATCATCGACGGCAGCGCCGCCCTGGTGAGCTGGACCACCGACGTCACGTTGACGTCCAGCTGCGCCTGCAACTGCTCGGGCGGCACCGTCCAGAATTCCCCGGAGTGCGCGAATCCCGCGTTGTTGACCAGGAATTCGACGCCGTCGGCCAGCCGCGCGGCGACTTGCGCACGGTCGGAGGTCCGCGCCAGATCCGCGACGAGCACCTGCGAGCGAGTGCCGAAGCGGTGCTCGAGGTCGGCCGCGAGGGCCGCGAGACGCTGCTCGTCCCTGGCGACCAGCACCAAGTCGTAGCCGAGCGCGGCCAGCCGACTCGCGTAGCCGTGACCGATGCCCGAGGTCGGTCCGGTGACCAAGGCCACCGGACAGGTGCCGCCGGGCGACTGCCTCGCCTTCGCTCGGCCCGGCGCGGGGCTGATGACGGACTTCGTCCGGCTGCGCCTGTTCTGCAGACGCGGTGGATGCGGGTGGTCGGTCATGACAGCGCGATCGGTCGCAGCCGTGCCGAGCCGACTGCGTTGGGCGCGCAGCCGGTCACTTCGGCACGGGTCCCTGATAGGGCCGGAATCCCGGATGGAACGGGCCGCCGGGCGGGTCGCCCGCACCGGACCGGTTCTCGGCAGCGGGCTGCGCGCCGCGCTCCTCGCGCGCCAGGTCGTCCTCGCCCGCCCAGTCGTCTTCGCGGACGCGGCCGCGCGCGTCCGGCACCACTGCGAGCGATGGGCGCCGCGGAGGTTCCGGCCTGGCCTCGTCCGCCGCGGTCAGCGGCGCTCGTTCGTTCGCGTAGACGTCGTCGTCGAACGGCCGCTCGTCGCTCTCCGACTCCCCGCGCATCCGCGGCGCCACGTCGTCCTCGGCATCCCGCTGACGCTCGCGCACGCGCGGACGACCCGGGTCGTGCCCGCCGCCGTCCAAGCGCGGCTCGCTGACGGGGGGCAACACGTGCAGCAGACCGGACAGGCGCAGCACCGCGTCGATCCCGTTCTCCCAGTCCTTCGGGGATGTGCCGACCGACAGCATGCCCAGCGTCCAGTTGCCCTCGCTCCAGAGCATCTGCACGGTGTCCGACAAGTTCTCGATGAAGGCGACCATGCGCTGATCCACAGCGTGCCTGGCGATTTCGGGGTTGGTCGCGAAGACCACCCGGCCACCGATGGCGCCGAGCAATTCCAGATCGTGGTCCTTGGGCGGCGCGGCGGTCTTCAGCCGCATGTCCACGTCGATGTCCGAGCCGATCTGCCTGCGGACGGCGACCAGGGTCGCGGCATCCTCCAGGTCGAACAGGACGAACTTCTCACCCTTACGGATGCCGGAGACCACGTCGACCGCGGATAGGTAGCCCAGTTTGGCCATCGCGCCACGCCGCCACGTGGACGGCAGCGCGGGCTCGACGGACACATAGGTGTAGCCCTGGGACTTCGCCCAGACCTGTCGCGCGTGACCGGTCCGCTGCCGCTGGAGCCGATCGAAATACAGCAAGACGATCGCGCCCACGAGCGCGATCGCCGCCAGTCCGAACCAGATTGCCGTCATCGCCGCCTAGCCTAATAGGGACAGCCGGTCATTGGCCTCGCGCCGGGCCGAGCGGGGCGGAGGCAGCCGCAACGGGTCGCTCATCGCCCGCCGCCGGACAGCGAGGTGCCGATGATGACCTTGGCCTGAATCGATCCGTCCGCCGCCTTGTCACCTTGGATCAGCACCAGCTCACCGGTGGGCAGATCGGACACCTTGGTGCCCGCCAACGAGATCACCTGGGTGCCGGCGTCGGTGCGGACGGTGACGGTGTTGCCGAGCACCGTGCTCACGGTCAGCGTGCCCCCGTCGTTGGCGGTGATGGTGCCCATGGTGGTGCCGAGGCCATCGACATCGCCGAGGCCGGGCAGGCTCGGCAGGCCGCTGGGCGGAGTCGGCTCCGCGGTCCTCGTTCCCGGCACCGGCCTGGTCGTGACCGGCGCCGACACAACCGCCGCCGTGTCGCTCGAACCGGAATCGCCCGCGCCCAGCAGCATGCCGGCCACCACGCCGACAGCGCCGATCAACAGCACGACGCCGAGACCTAGCGCGATCCACAGACCGGTATTGCGCCGTGGTGGCCGCGGCTGTTCCGGCGCAGCGCCGGCACCGGGCGGCGGCGTGCCCGCCCACCGGTTGTCGCCACCGCCCTGGTAGGCGGCCCACTGAGCGTCGTAGGACGGAAACTCTCGCGTGGCATTCGGTCCTGGCTGAGCCCACGCACCGTATTGCTCGGTGGGAGGATATTCCGACGGCGCGCCGACGCCGTAGGCCTCGGTGTACTCCGCGGTGTGCGCCGGCTCCGCGTACCCGGACTTCCCCGGCGGGCCCAGGTGCTCGGTCGGCGCATCCTCCGGCCGCTGTCCCCACGGATCGTTCGGGTTGGTCATGCATCCCAGCGTAGGCTGTGTTGGTTTTACCGCCCGCCAGGATTCCGCGTTCGACCGCGCGTTGTTGCGCCAGCGGGCGTTACGTGCCGTGCGTTGCAACGTTGATGCAACCCCCACCCCCGACCTTGTCCGCCCGCCGACCGCTCACCAAGTTTGCCGTCATGCTGCATGGTCGTGTCGATGAGCAGGCACGGATTCGTGCACTGCTGAACAGCGCATCCGAAGGGCGGGGCGAGGCCCTGTTCATCACCGCCGAGTCCGGGGCGGGAAAGTCGGCTCTGCTCGACTTCGCGGCGAGCTCGGTCGACGCGAGTTGGCGGGTCTTGCGGTGCATCGGAATCGAGAGCGAGGCGGAACTGCCGTTCGCTGCGCTGCAACTGCTGCTGTCCGCGGCGCTGGACCACGTCGAGGCGCTGGCGGAACGGGAACGCGAGGCATTGTTCGCCGCGCTCGGCGGCTCGCGCACGCAATCGGCCGACAATCGCTTCCTGGTCGGCATCGCCACGGTGACGCTGCTGACGGAACTGTCGCGGTCCGGACCGGTGCTGTGCCTGATCGATGACGCGCAGTGGCTGGACAGACCGTCCGCGGACGCGTTGCTGTTCGCGGCACGCAGGCTGACCGAGCGGGGCATCGTGGCCTTGGTCGCGGGACGGCCCGAGTTCTTCGCACCAGGCCTACCGGACATGCATCTGGCACCGCTCGATCCCACGGCGGCACGGGAGCTACTGGCAGAACGCATACCTGATCTGCGGCCCGAGGTACGCGATCGGGTGCTGGCCACCGCGGCGGGCAATCCATTGGCGCTGCTCGAACTGCCCCGGATGGACATCGATGCGCTGTCGCCGGAACCGCTGCCGCTACCGGACCGATTACAGCAGGCCTACCAATCCCAGATCGCCGGCCTACCGGACTCGGCACGGCTTGCGCTGCTGGTCGCCGCCGCCGAGGACAGCGGCGACCTGTCCCTGGTGGTACGGGTTCTGGCCGAGCTCGGATCGACGGCCGAGGCACTGGCTGTGGCCGAGCAGTCCGGCATGCTCACCGTCGCGGGACAGTCGATCACCTTCCACCATCCCCTCAAACGAGCGGCCGCCTACCGAACCGCGCCGTTCACCAAGCGTCTTACCGTGCACGCGGCGATCGCCACTTTGACCGATCAACCGGATCTGCGAGCCTGGCATCTCGCCGCGGCGGCCACCGGGCCGGACGAAACGGCAGCCGCAGCGTTGGAAGCCGCGGCTCGGCGCGCCCACTGCCGAACCGGTACAGCCACGGCCGCCACCGCCCTGGAACGGGCCGCGCGCCTGAGCCCGGATCCGGCGGACCGAGCCCGCCGTCTGCTCCTCGCCGTCGAAGCGGCCG
>NZ_BDBA01000281.1 GCF_001612745.1 Nocardia amamiensis NBRC 102102
TCCACCGCCTTCGGGTAGCGACGGTCGCTGCGCCCGCCCGCCAGCACGAGCACGTCGGTCACCCTCGCGGACATGTTCACCGCCGCCGAGCCGCCGAGCTCGACGACGCGCGCCCGCGCATCGACAGCCTGTTCGTGCGTTCCGCCCAGCACCAGCACTCGGCGTCCCGCGAGGGGCCCGGAAGGACGGGCGAGCACGCGTGCGGTCGGCGTGCGCGGCGAGGCGTCCCGCCGCGATCGCTCGACTGTGCGCCTGCCCGGCTCGACGTGCTCCAGCAGCCGCAGGAACCTGCTCTCGCCGACAATCGGCGTGCCGACCTCGATCGCCTTGCGCGCCTTGCCGGTCGACGAATCGGGCGCGTTCGTGACCAGCACACTCGTCTGCCCGCTGACCGCGCTCATCACCTCGAGTCCAGCGGCTTCGGCGCGCGAGACCAGAATGTCCCGGTCGGTCGCGGTATCACCGGTGAAGGCCACCTTCATGCCCTGTACCAGTGAGCCGCCGGTTTCGAGCCGCCCCGGATAGACATAGGGGCATGGCATTTTCGGGCCGGTACGCTCGGTCGGTCGACCCCACGCGCTCTGGTAGTTCTCTTTCGGTGGGCAGCGCAGCAGCGGCGGTGCGATGCCGAGCCGCGCCGCATCGGCCACCAGCGCGCGCAGCACACCGGCCAGCACACGGGTGTCATCCAGTGCGTCATGGGCCTTGGAGCGAGGCACGCCGTAGTAGGTCGCGAGTGTGTCGAGCTTGCAATCGGGGGTGGGCGGCGCGACGCGGCGCGCGAGGGCGAGCGTGCACAGCCGGCGGCCCACCGGAATATCGGCGCCGGACCTACCGAATTCGCGGGCTAGGAATCGGTAGTCGAACTGTGCGTTGTGGGCAACCATCACGCGTTCGGACAGCAGCGCCGAAAGCGATTCGCACACCTGCTCGAATCGAGGTGATCCACGCAGGACCTCAGCGGTCAGCCCGTGTATGTGCACCGGCCCCGGGTCGCATCCCGGATCGATCAATGTGTGAAACTCCCTGGCGACTCGGCCGTCGGCATCCAACGCCAGCGCCGCCACCGACAACACCCGATGTTCCGACGCCCGCAGCCCAGAAGTCTCCACATCGACTACGGTGTAGGCGCCGAAACCCGGCGCGAAAGGCGCTTGGCGCACACTTGAATTCCCCTGCACGGCCAAGTCATCGGCGAGTAAGCGGCAAATGTTGCATCGCCCCCCGAGCACAGCCGATTCGGCGAGCCTCGGCCGAGGGTCTTCGCCGGCAAGCGCCATGGAAGAGGGGCCGCCGGGTTCCCCACTACCCGCGCTGCTCGGATTGCGAAGACTCGAACGGTGATCGGTAATCTCGGGCGGGTGAGTAGCTGGGTGCGCCGGAAGTTCCACAGAGTCGGGCGATTCGATCGGGCGGTCGGCGGCGCGGTCGCCGAGTTTCCTGCCTCGGTGGTCGACCATGGTCTGTTGCGGCTGACCAACAGCGCTGATTTCAGTGGGCTGTGGCTGATCTTCGCGGCGGCACTGGCTACCCGTAAGGGCGCGACGCGGCGGGCGGCGCTGCGCGGCGTCGTCTCGGTCGCGGGTGCGAGTCTCACCGTCAACGCGGGGCTCAAGGCACTCATCGCGCGGCGTCGACCGGCGGCCGAGCTCGTGCCCGTGCACCGGCGGTTGTCGCCCGCCCCGACGTCCTCGTCCTTCCCGTCGGGACACGCCGCGTGCGCAGCGGCGTTCGCCACGGCCGTTGCGCTGGAAAGTCCGCGCACCGCACTGGTAGTCGCCCCGCTTGCCGCCGCTGTCGCCTACTCCCGGGTGCACACCGGCGTGCACTGGAGCTCCGATGTGCTCGTCGGGGCGGCTGTCGGTTCCGGTATCGCCCTGGCCACCCAGCGCTGGTGGCCGGTGCGCGAATCCGACGAGGCGCAGGCCCGCCCCGTCCGCGAGGTACCCACGCTCGTGGAAGGCAAAGGACTTGTGGTGATGGTGAATCCGGTGTCCGGCGATCCGAACTACGACCCCACTGCCGACGTCATCGCCGCTCTGCCCGCCGCCACCGTGCTGCGCACCGAACGCGATCTCGACTGTGCCGAACAACTCGAGCAGGCCATCGCCGAGCACACCGAGCCGGTGCTCGCGGTCGGCGTCGCCGGTGGTGACGGCACCGTGGCCGCGGTGGCCGCGGTCGCGCTGCACCACCAATTGCCGCTGGTCGTCATCCCCACCGGCACACTCAATCACTTCGCTCGCGACCTCGGCGTCTACGACCTGCGCGAGGTGATCGACGCCACCGGTGTCGGCGAGGCGGTCGCGGTCGACATCGCCAGCGTCGAATACGACGACGAGACCGGTTCGCGCACTCGCTATCTGATCAACACCGCGAGCCTGGGCACCTACCCGGACCTGGTGCAGCTCCGGGAGAAATGGCAGCAGCGCTGGGGCAAATGGCCCGCCTTCGCCGCCGCGCTCGTGGTCACCCTGCGCCAGGCCGAACCGATCGAGATCTATCTCGACGGCCGCTGGCAGCGGGTGTGGTTCCTGTTCGTCGGCAACGGCCCCTACCACCCGCACGGAGCCGTACCCGCTTTCCGCGACCGACTCGACGCCGGACTGCTCGACATACGCTGGCTGCGCGCCGATCTGCGTTGGTCGCGTACCCGGGCCGTGCTGGCGCTTCTGCTGGCCGCGATCGGTCACAGCAAGGTCTATGGCGAGCGCCAACTACCCGAACTGTATGTGCAGTTGCCCACCCCGGAGGCGCTGGCCACCGATGGCGAGGTGATCGGCAAAGCCACCCGCCTGCGCTTCGCCATCGCGGGCCAGCTCGCGGCCTACCGCCGCGACGAATCCAATCCCCTCTGGGCCGACCGGACCCGTCCCCACCATCGCCGCTCGCCCTGGCTCCGCGACGCGTTTCGCACCGGCTGATCTGCCGCTATCCCTGCGACCCGGTCCGCCGCTACCGCCTCGGATGGTGTTCGACAGGGCATCCGGTGTCTCGATGCCGCGCGCGGGCCGGTTCGGTGGCCGCGTTGTCGATACTTCGGCATCAGTGGATGATGATGTGCGGCATAGACGAACAGGCGACTCGAAGAGGCGACATGAAGACCAGGCTCAACTGCCCCTGCGGCGAACACATCACCGGCGTCGACGAGGACGACCTCGTCGCGAAGACGAAAGCCCACCTCGCCGAAAACCACCCCGGCCACGACTACTCGCGGGACGAAATCCTCTTCATCGCCTACTGAGGCTGAACACCCACGTTTCCCGACGGTGCGCGGGAGGTGCCGGTTCGCTGGACGACCTTGTGCGCCGAGATACGGTGGCGCACGAGGTGAATCACCGCCTTCGTCCGCGGCGAAATGGGTGGCGGTCCGCCCGGCTCGGTAGACCATTTATTCGGTTGACCTCGACCGTGCGTCAGTGTTTAGTGTCGGCGGTCATGACAATCACCGTTCTCGATACCTACTCGGCGATGCGAAACATCCTGCGAGCGTCGGCCGCGGATCGCATTGCCATGCTGCACGCGATGCTCGAGCCCGTCAGCGGCATGTACCGCTACTTTCCCGGGGATGTCGACCTGGTCGATATGCACCGGCGATCGGCGGGCTTCCCCCTCGACCGCGACGAGGACCGTTGCCTCGACGCACTCGAGACGCTGGCGGCGGCCGATGCCTGGGCGCGCATGCAGCGCGCTCTGGACGATGCGCTCGCCACGCAGTTGGCCGCGACGCCGGGACTGGAGGTCCCGGACATCACCGTGCTGTTCGTGCTCGGCGACCCCGGCGATGCCCACTTCATGGGTCCCAGCCTCGGCGTCACCGGAAACGGCGGAATGTCGGGCTACATCCTCATCACGCTGTGGCCCTTCCCCGAGAATGTGGAGCGGCTGGAGGCCACCGCCGTCCATGAGCTCAACCACAACCTGCGCTACAGCCCGGGCGGGGTGGTGTGGAACCCGATGACCGTCACGGTCGGCGAGCACGTGGTCTCCGAAGGCCTGGCCGACGCGTTCGCCCGCCAGCTCTACGGCGACGAACTCGGCCACACCCGCATCGGCGTCCCACACCTGCGCGACGAGGCGGTCTTCGCCAAGGTGGTGTCGGGACTCGGCGTGACCGGTATGCAGAACTTCACCGCTTGGGTGCACGGCGACGCCATCGCCGAACGCTTCGGCGCTGCTCCGGTGGGCTTGCCCACCGGAGCCGGTTACGCCGTCGGCAACAGGCTGGTCGACGCCTACCTGCTCGCGACCGGGCAGACGGCGGCACAGGCCCTGCACGCCGATAGCTCAGACATCATCGCTACCGCCCTGCACCGTGCGGGCTGATCACGTCCAGCGTGCAGCTAGTAGACCCGACATATCCCATACCGGCCTGCATCGGCTCGGAGTTCACCGATGAGTTCGTCGGCCTCGTGTCGTCTTACCGGATATGACTACACCCACCATCGGCAGCCTGTTGTTGTCCAGCACCAACCCGGCACGCCTGCGTGACTGGTACGCCACGGCGTTCGCGTTGAAGGTCGATCGCACACCCGGCAAGCCCGGCTACGACATACTCGACTTCGGCGGCTTCTACGTCCTGGTCGACAGTCGCGACGACGTCGGGGACACCACCCCCGAGCCGGGTCGGCTGATCCTGAACGTCGACGTGGACGATGCCAGGGCGGTAGTTGATCGGATAAATGGCCTCGAAGGCCGGTGGCTGGCCGAACTCGAAGACCGCGACGGCAGTCTGTTCGCGACCGCGATCGACCCCGATGGCAACTACGTGCAAATCATCCAGCTCAGCCCGCAGCATCGGGCCGAGATGACCGAGAGGACACAGTGATGCTTGCCGACAGCAATGCGTTCAGCGGGTTCTCGGTGGACGACATCGAGGCAGCCAAGACGTTCTACACCCAAACGCTGGGCATCCGAGTCTCCGAGGAGAACGGCATGCTCGAGCTCCATCTCGGCGGCGGGGGCACGGTCCTGGTGTACCCGAAACCGGACCACACCCCGGCGACATTCACGGTATTGAACTTTCCGGTACCCGACATCGAGGCGGCCGTCGACGAACTCGCCCGCCGCAAGGTGCGTTTCGAACGCTACGACTTCGCCGAGCAGGACGAGAAAGGCATCCACCGCGGCGGCGGTCCCCTGATCGCCTGGTTCACCGACCCCGCGGGCAATGTCTTGTCCGTCTTGCAGACGTAGCATATTTCGAACCGTCCGGCACGCCCCGGCACTGACCTCCCGCACCCGCCCGACCAGTGGCACGATTCGTGCGCGAGTGGCACACCAGCGAGCACCCTTTCCGCGTTTCACCGCAGCCATGTGCCACTCGTGAGCGGGTCAGAAGAGGAAGTAGCGCTGGGCCATGGGGAGTTCGGTGGCGGGCTGTTCGTGCCAGACCTCGCCGTCGATGCGGACGGTGAAGGTGTCCGGGTCGACTTCGATGTGCGGCATGGCGTCGTTGTGTGGCATGTCGGTTTTGGACACGCGGCGGACGTTGCGGACCGGCACGAGTTTGCGGTGGACGCGCAGGCGGTCGGCGAGTCCGTCCTCGATCGCCTGCTCGGAGACGAAGTGCAGGGAGGTGGCGGCGGCGGGCCCGGGGGCTGCGCCGAACATGGGGCGCGGCAGTACGGGCTGCGGTGTGGGAATGGAGGCGTTGGCGTCGCCCATCGCGGCCCAGGCGATCGCGCCGCCCTTGAGCACGGCGTGCGGGCGGACGCCGAAGAACGCGGGCTCCCACAACACCAGGTCGGCGAGCTTGCCGACCTCGACCGACCCGATCTCGTGCTCGAGGCCGTGCGCGATGGCCGGGCAGATGGTGTATTTCGCGACATAGCGCTGGACGCGGGCGTTGTCGGCCGCGCCGTCGCCGGGCAGCGGACCGCGGCGGCGTTTCATCACGTGCGCGGTCTGCCAAGTCCGCAGCACGACCTCGCCGATGCGGCCCATGGCTTGCGAGTCGCTGCCGATCATCGAGATGGCGCCCAAGTCGTGCAGCAGATCCTCCGCCGCGATGGTGGACGGACGGATGCGGCTTTCGGCGAACGCGAGATCCTCCGGGATCGACGGGCTCAGATGATGGCACACCATGAGCATGTCCAGATGCTCGTCGAGGGTGTTGACGGTGTGCGGGCGGGTCGGGTTGGTCGAACTGGGCAGCACGTTGAGATGCGAAGCGACAGTGATGATGTCGGGCGCGTGCCCGCCGCCCGCGCCCTCGGTGTGATAGGCGTGGATGGCGCGGCCCGCGATCGCCGCGAGAGTGTCCTCGACGAAACCGGCCTCGTTCAACGTGTCCGAGTGCAACGCCACCTGCACGCCCGCCGCATCGGCGACGGTGAGGCAGGCGTCGATCGCGGCGGGCGTCGAGCCCCAGTCCTCATGCAGCTTGAAACCGGAAGCGCCGCCGCGCAATTGCTCCCACATGGCCTCGGCGCTGACGGTATTGCCCTTGCCGAGCAGCACGATGTTGACCGGCCAGCCGTCGGTGGCCTCCAGCATCCGCGCCAGATGCCACGCGCCGGGCGTCACCGTGGTCGCCTTGCTGCCCTCGGCCGGTCCGGTACCGCCGCCGATCAGCGTGGTGATGCCGCCGCCGAGCGCCTCGTCCATCAGCTGCGGGCAGATGAAGTGCACGTGACAGTCGATGCCGCCCGCGGTGAGAATGCGGCCGTTGCCCGCGATGATCTCGGTGGAGGGACCGACGACCAGGTCCGGGTGCACCCCCGTCATAGTGTCGGGGTTGCCCGCCTTCCCGATAGCGCTGATCCGTCCGTCGCGAATGCCGACGTCCGCCTTGATGATTCCCCAGTGATCGATGATCACCACACCGGTGATCACCGTGTCAGGGGCGCCCTCGGCGCGGGTCGCGCGGGACTGGCCCATGGATTCGCGCAGTACCTTCCCGCCGCCGAACACGGCCTCGTCACCGGCCCGGCCCGGCCCGCCGCTGCGGTCCTCGGTGATCTCGATCAGCAGATCGGTGTCGGCGAGCCGGATCCGGTCTCCGGTGGTCGGTCCGAACAGTTCGGCGTACCGTGCCCGGCTCAGCTCACTCATCGCGGCACCATCCCTCGGTCTCGCGGTCCAAGCGTCCTGGCGGGGTCAGGCTGATGCCGTGAACCTCGCGGGTGCCGCCCAGTGGGATCAGCGAAACCCGCTGCGCGAGGCCGGGTTCGAAGCGCACCGCGGTCCCGGCCGGGATGTCGAGTCGCCGGCCGTGCGCGGCGTCGCGGTCGAAATCCAGGGCCGTGTTCGCCTGTGGGAAGTGCACATGGCTGCCGACCTGCACCGGCCGGTCGCCGGTGTTGACCACCTCGAGCTCGATCCGCTCCGCCCCGGAGTTCAGTTCGATGACGCCCTCGGCGCAGAAGTACTCACCGGGGATCATGCCGCGCCTCGGGACCGCTGGTGTCGCATGCGCCCTCCTAGCCGATCGGGTGGTGGACGGTGACGAGCTTGGTGCCGTCCGGGAAGGTCGCCTCGACTTGGACGTCGGGGATCATCTCGGGCACGCCCTCCATCACGTCAGCGCGGGTGAGCACCGTTCGCCCGGAGGACATCAGCTCGGCGACGGTGCGGCCGTCCCGCGCGCCCTCGAGCACGTGGTCGGTGATCAGCGCGACCGCCTCGGGATGGTTCAGCTTCAGCCCGCGTGCCCGCCTGCGCCGGGCCAACTCGGCGGCGTAGCTGAGCAGCAGGCGCTCCTGCTCATGCGGTGACAGTCGCATCCGGGCTCCTCACCGGGTCACAGTGGGCGGGTGACGGACATTCTGGCACGGCCGTTCCGCCGTCGCCGGACGAGCGCGCTCAGGAACGATGCGGCAGATTCTGCAACCGCACCTGCCCGCGGGCGACGGTGCGGCCCTGCTCGTCGGCGATGACGACCTGCCACAGTTGCTGGAGCCTGCCGCGATGCAGCGGGGTGGCCTCGCCGGTCAGCGTGCCTTCGCGCACCCCCCGCAGGAAATCGGTGTTGTTGTTGACGCCGACCACCGTGCCCTGATCGCCGAACCAGATCCCACCGGCGATGCTCGCGAGCGTTTCGATGACGGTGCAGTAGACGCCGCCGTTCTGGATGCCGGCAGGCTGGTAGAGGTGCGGTTTGACGACCCACTCGCCGCGCACGCGGTCGGGGGTCAGTTCGGTGTAACGCAGGCCGATCAGGTCGGCGAAGGTGCCTTCGCTGTATTCGTTCATCTGCTCGGGCGTGACGCCTGCCAGCGAGCCGACCTGCCGGGTTTCCTGCTGTGTCATGCAATCACTGTCGCATAGCCGGTAGCCCCGTTCGCGGCGGCCTCATCCGCCTGCCACAGTGACCGTCCGTCCGTTCAACGGCTGGGTCGGCCGGTTGCTGTGCGCGAACAGCGTCCGGTATCGGTCCGCGCCTGCCGCCGCCACCTGGACCGGATTGCCGAGCACCGTCCAGGACACGCCCTCGCTGCACGGTGGCGTGGTGAGCGAACCCTCATACCGGAACTGGTCGAGGACACCGGGCAGGAGTGCGCGCAGGTCGACCGGGCCCGTGACGGTGGTCTCGGCGTCCACGACATCCGGCGCGAGCGTGAGGACGGGTCGAAGGGCGAAGGGTCCGGCGTTGCTTGCATGAGCACACCGAGTACGGCCAGCTTGCCTGCCGCACTCTTGTGCACGAAGTGCACTTCCATCGTGGTGCCCGCGCCGTCCAGCGTGTGCTCGCTCGGCAGATGGAAATGGAACTGCGCGAGGTCGAACGGCACGCCGTCGATCACGATGCGATTTCCGTTGCCCGCGGGGAGGTTCGCCTGGACGGTGTGCCCGGTGTTCCGCAGGGTCAGGCCGGGCACCGAGTGGTAGTCGATGGTGATGTGTTCGGACGGCTCCAGTCGCGTGTGACTCGGCAGGTCGATCGGTGACTGCTGGTGGCCGCTCTTGCAGGCCAGGTAGTCCCGGTCGAGGTCGGCCCAGTGGTCGGGACCGTCCGCGTCGTAGTCCCAGTGTGGTCCGGCATGCGCGGGCGCACTGCCCTGGACGTCCGCGCGGCTGTGTTCCGGCTGCTCGCCACGCCCACAGGCGGGGAAGACAAGCACTGCCGCGACGGCCGACACGGCCGCGATCGAACGAAAACGGGATCGTCTGATGCCGGGCAAACTGGACACCCCTCGAACTACTCGGTGAGCCACCGCGAATGCCTGTGACCACATACCTGGCCTCGTCGACAGCTCGGACGCGGTGCGCGGCGCTGCGCATCGATGATCGCGACACGGACGCGGCGACGGACCGACGGTGGACGTCGAATACCCTGGTACTCGGCGTGTTTCACGTTCGTGTCGGCGTCAGCGTAGACCTGGGAGTGACGGGCACGCCAGAGTGGAGTTCCGCGACATAGTTCACACGGACACAGAGCGACGGGCCCCACCAATGGGTGGAGCCCGTCGCGGGCAAGGGATCGGGGGTCACCGCAGCCCTCGGGACTCTCACGCGATCCATACGCCGAGCACTATTGTAGGTCAGGCTTACCTAACTAGGCAAGTCCCCGAGCGACGCACCGGCAGTCCGCGCTCGGCCATCGCCGTCAGCAAGTCTTGTCCGCGCCGCGCGCCGACGGCGGAATCAGCCCGCGCCAGATCCGGTACGTAAGTCGAAGCGCCCGCGATGGATTCGACGACAAGTGACCAGAACCTGGGGCGGCTCAGCCCGGAGCAGCGCACCAGGTTCTCCTGGACGATTGTCAACGCGGACTCACAGCGGTGCGCGAGCCAGACGTACATCGCCTCCGCACAGGGCAGGGCGACCACGCCCGGTTCGTCCGCCAGCGGATCGCCGTCCAGCACACGAATGGTGGTGTCCGACAAACCCGCCCAGTCGATGCCGCCGTCGTTGTCGGTGTGGATCCAGAGGTTCTCCAGGCCGGGGTCCCACGCCCGCCCTTCCGCCACGAGCAGCGCGACCACCCGCCCCGCGATGGCGTGGATCAACGCTGTGGCAACCACTTCCGCGGCGATGCCGGCGCTGATCATCTCCGCTGCGTGACGCCGGTACATGAGTTCGACGCGGCCCTCGCGCACGCCATCCGACAGTCGCCACCAGCGCCGCTTGCCCTGCTCGGCCATCGCGGCCATGGCGTAGACCCGCGGATGCTCCGGTTGCAGCGCGCGGAGCCTGGCACACGCGCGTCCGAACGCCACCGTCGGTCGATGGGGCGTGGTGATGAGCTCGGTCACTGAACCTCCTCGGGGAACGGCTGGCGTCGCCACGGACATTCGGCCGTGCGCCGTCGGTAGCGAAAGATAGGTTAGGCTTACCAGACTTAGCAACCGTACCGCCGATTCAGGAGCAGTTTCGTCGCCGTGACCTCCCTTGCCACCGTGAGGCGGCGTCGTCTTGCCGGGCTCCTGGCCGCCACCGCACTGCTGCTGTTCGCCGTGGTGGCCGGTATCGCAGTCGGCGCACGCTCGCTCGCGCCGGGAACCGTGTACGACGCCGTCCACCATGCACTCAGCTGTCCAGGTGGACCTTTCACCTGCGCGGCCGGTTCGACCGAAGAACAGATCGTGCGCGGCCTGCGCCTTCCGCGCACCGCACTCGCGCTGGTCTGCGGGGCGGCGCTGGGCATCGCGGGCGCGCTCATCCAGGGCTACACCCGCAACCCGCTCGCCGACGCCGGGTTGCTCGGCCTGAACGCGGGCGCGGCCTTCCTCGCGGCGCTGAGCGTGTACCTGTTCTCGTTCAGCGGACCGGAGCAGTACATCTGGTTCGCGTTCGCCGGAGCGCTGCTCGCCGGGCTGGTGGTGTTCGGGGCATCGGCCGTCGGCGGCGGGAAGGCGAGCCCGCTGAGCCTGGTGCTCGCCGGCGCGGCCGTGACCGCGTTCCTGCAGGCCATGACGAACGCCGTCGTGCTGTTCGACGCCACCGCCCTGGACACCTACCGGTTCTGGGTGGTCGGCACGGTCGCGGGCCGCGACGCCGCGGTGTTCTGGCAGGTGCTGCCGTTTCTGGCGGCCGGCATGCTGCTCGCGGTAGTAGCGGCGCCGGGACTGAATCTGATCGGCCTCGGCGACGAGGTCGCGCGCGGGCTCGGCGTGCACGTCGGCCGCAGCCGCGCGCTGGGACTGG
>NZ_BDBA01000282.1 GCF_001612745.1 Nocardia amamiensis NBRC 102102
TAGCCGTCGCGGATTCCGCCGAAGACCGGCGCGTTCGACGGCGGCGGCAGTGCGGCGCGGACGGCCGCGGTGAGGCTGGGCGCGCCGTTGTCCAGGGCCGCGGCGAGCGTGGGCAGTGCGGCGCGTACGCCGATGGAGCGCGAGCTACCCGCGTAGACACCGCCGAGCAGCGGATCGACACTGCGTTCGGCGACCTGCGCGCCGAATCGGCCGGCGACCAGGCCGTAGACATCGGTGTCGGAACCCGGCTCCCAGGTCAGCGGCCGTTCCGGTTCGGCGGCGATCCGCGCCAGCGTCGCGGCATCGACCAGCCCGCGCATCGACTCGGCGTTCGCCGGGATACCCATCAGCGTGCTCTCCGGCAACGGGTGGGCGGCACCGCCCGACCACACCAGCGGCCGCAGCCCGGCGGGGGTCACCAGCTGTGCGTCGAGTCCGAGCTCACGCAGCAGCTCGGGCACCTCCGGCCGCCGCCCGACGAACGCTTCCGCTCCGAGATCCAAAGGCTCCCCGGCCAATTCGCCGGTGTAGAGGATGCCGCCGACCCGATCGGATCGCTCGAGCACGAGCAGGTCGGCGTCCGGGCCGAGCAGGGTCCGCAGCCGATACGCGGCCACCAGCCCGCTGATTCCACCGCCGACCACCGCGATACGCATACCTCGACCGTATCGTGCACCGCTACCGCGCCCGTCGAACGGTTGGCGCGCTGTGCCGCGCCCCACACCTCCGAGCTGGACAGGTTCCGCAGCACCGGCCGACAGGCGTCGAATTCGACCGGGTCATGGGCTGGATGCGGCAACGAGCGAGGTCCCGTCCGCAACACGAGCGGTCACGCTTGCCGTGCCGTGTCCACCGCACCGCCGGGTTCTCATGAGATTCGCCGGGCCGAAATGTCGTCCGGTGGCTCGCCGGAAACTCCATTCCTACGCCGGCACCGTCGTGGACGCGGTCCGGGAGCGCAGAATCGTCAGGGCGGTGAGGAGAATCCAGAGGATGGTCAGTCCGCCGGTGGTCGCGGTGGTGCCCCAACCGTTGGCGGCGTAGAAATCGGCCGGGTTGTTGCCGAAGAACATCGACGGCACGAAGCAGAGTTGAACCACCGCGAGCGCCGCGGCGCCGGTCGTGATCCACCGGGGCACGATCCCGGCCTCCGCGAACGCGAACGCGAAGGCGCCGAGGAACAGTGCCATCAACAGTTTCGACAGCGCACCGTAGAGCACATAGGTACCGGTGACCGCGATCGTCGGATCAAGGTCTTCCGGTGCCGCGATCGCCGCGCCGACCTCGAGCGCGGTAGCCACCGCCGAGACCGTCAGCCACATCACCCCGGCCACCGCAGCCACACCGCCGACCCAGGCGCGCACCGGGCCGGCGTGCCAGGCCAGCACGGGAAGCCCGGCCAAGAAGATCACCAGAATCGTGTTCCCCGCGAGCCCTGCCATGCTGCGCGTGACGATGTTCCAGTCCGGTGGTGGCCCGTCGTAGAGGAAGTAGAGCGGCAGCTCCACGAGTATCAGCACGGTAGCCAGCACGCCCGCGGAGCCGCTGACGCGCGTGATTGCGTTGTAGTTCAAGGGGGTCCTCCAGAACTTGGATAAGTTTATGTTCTAAACTATAGGTCATATACTAATATGGCGGAGCAGTCTGAGAAAGGGAGCGGCGGCAGCATGATCGAGGACCTACCCGAGGAGCTCGTACGCCTGTGGCGGCTCGGGCGCGGCTCCCACCGCGGCCGCCCAGCAGGCCTCGACGTCGACCGGGTGGTGCACACCGCCATCCAACTGGCCGATCGCGCGGGTCTCGCCGCCGCGACACTGCCGAAGATCGCCGACGAGCTCGGCGTCACGGCGATGTCGCTGTACCGGCACATCGGATCGAAAGAGGAACTACTCGTCCTGATGGGCGACGCGGCCACCGGGACGCCCCGCTACCCTTTCCGCGACGACGCGGATTGGCTTGCGGCACTGCATGATTGGGCGCTCGCACTACGCGCGGTCTACCACTCCCACCCCTGGCTGATCCAACTTCCCATCTCCGGTCCCCCGCGCGGACCCAACGCCATCGCGTGGATAGACGCGGGGCTGCGCGCGCTGCGTGAGACGACTCTCGACCCGGGTGCGAAGGTAAACGTGCTGACGGTGGTGAGCGGCTACGTGCGACAGGCCGACCTGTTGCACCGTCAACTCGAACAAGGCCGCGCCGCAAGTGGTTTGACCGAAGCGCAAACGAATGCCGCCTACGGGCGAGAGCTTGCGCGGCTCATCGACCCGGAACGGTTCCCGCACGCAGCGGAGCTCGTCGCGTCGGGCCTGTTCGAAGTCCCGCCACCCACGGTCACCGACGACTTCACCTTCGGGCTCGAACTCGTCCTCGACGGTGTCGCGGCCGCGGTGGAACGGTCGGCCGGAGGCACCGCGCACTGATTCCGATCCGGCGTGCGTAACCCCGCGGATCAAGTCGGCCGGTTACCGACCGCCCGCACGGGTCCTCACAGTTCGTGGACGAGCTCCACCAAGGCGGTCAGCGCGCCCGGGTCGGTGTCCGGGAGCACTCCGTGTCCCAGGTTGAAGATGTGTCCCGCGGCGCCCATTGTGATCGCCTCGTCCGCTTCGCGCACGATCCGGCGGGCCTGCGCCTCGATCGCCGCGGGTCCGGCGAACAGCACGGCGGGATCGAGGTTGCCCTGCAACGCTTTTCCTGGTCCGACGCGGCGGACGGCGTCGGTCAGCGGCACCCGCCAGTCGACGCCGACCACGTCGGCGCCCGCCTCGCCCATGGCGCCGAGCAGTTCGCCGGTGCCGACACCGAAGTGGATCCGCGGCACGCCCGCGTCGGCGATCTCGGCGAACACCCGCTCCGAGTGTGGCAGGACGAAGGTGCGATAGTCGGCCAGCGACAGCGCGCCGGCCCAGGAGTCGAACAGCTGCACCGCGTCGACGCCCGCCGACAGCTGAGCCTGCAGGAACGCGATGGTGATGTCGCTGAGCACGCCGAGCAGCGCGTGCCAGGTCTGCGGGTCGGCGTACATCATCGCCTTGGTGCGCTCGTGGTTCTTGCTCGGCCCGCCCTCGACCAGATAGGACGCGAGGGTGAACGGCGCGCCCGCGAACCCGATCAGCGGCGTCTCGCCCAGCTCGTCGACCAGCAGGCGCACGCCGTCGGTGACCGCGCCGACTTCCTCGGGACGCAGCCGTGGCAGCCCTCGCACGTCGGCGACCGTCCGCACCGGCGCCGCGACCACCGGGCCGACGCCTGGCACGATGTCCAGATCGATACCCGCCGCTTTGAGCGGAACGACGATGTCGGAGAACAATATCGCCGCGTCGACCTTGTGCCTGCGAATCGGCTGCAGGGTGATCTCGCACACCAGTTCCGGATCGAAGCACGATTCGAGCATCCCGATGCCCGCCCGCACGTCGCGGTATTCGGGCAGCGAGCGGCCGGCCTGGCGCATGAACCACACCGGGCGCCTGCTGGGCCTCGCGCCGGTGGCGGCGGCCAGGAACGGGGCATCGGTCAACCGGCGGCGGGTATGAGTGCTCATCACGGCTATCGTAAGCGGGCTCGGCGGCGGCGACGGACCCGGAGGCGGGAGTGGACTCCCCCGCCACACACCGCGTCGCGTCCAGCGGCGCGCCTCCGACCGCGCCGTGTGCACAAGGTCTACCGTCGCATTCGTGACACCGCTCGACTTCCGCGACGGCGCCGCACCGACCGAAGGGCCCCAGGGCGAGCCTGCTCTATTCCGCGCCGCGGTCGATGCGATGGGCACCGCTACCGTGCATCCCCGGATCGAGCTCGCGCCCATCCGGCCGCCGCAACGACTCGCGCCGTACTCCTACGCCGTCGGCGCGGAGGTCAAACACCCCGACGCCGCCGTGGTCCCGATCGACTCCGAAGGCGACGCGTTCGGCAGGTTGATCCTGCTGCACGACCCGAACGGCGACGACACCTGGCACGGCACCCTCCGTCTGGTCGCCTACATCCAGGCCGATATCGATGCCGCACTGGCCACCGACCCGCTACTACCCGAGGTGGCATGGAGCTGGCTGGTGGACGCGCTGGAGTCGCGGGCCGAACCGTTCACCGCGCTCGGCGGTACGGTGACCTCGACCAGCTCGGTGCGCTACGGCGATATCGCCGGTCCGCCGCGCGCCCACCAGCTGGAGATACGCGCCTCCTGGACTCCGGTCACCACCGAGATGCGGCCCCATCTGGAGGCATTCTGCGAAGTGCTGGCCTACGCGGCAGGCCTACCCCCCGCAGGGGTGACCCAGCTGCAGATGCGGCAGGGCTTACCCGGCGACCAACCGTGAGCACGCCCCGCCTGGGGATGCGACCTGGCCCAGGACCAGCGCATACCATGACCGGATGAGTCGCGGCCGCTCGATCCGGACACCGATGCGCCGATAGGACGGCGGCGCCTTCGAGTCGGCACGTAAAGTTCAACACCATGTCCGTACCACAAGAATCCGAACCCTCGGTCGCGACGCCCCTGCTCGCGCCTGCGGAGGGTGTGCCACCGGTACTGGACACCGCCGCCGAGATCAGCGCAGCCGCCGCCCGGCTCCTCGCGGGCACCGGACCACTCGCCGTTGACGCCGAACGAGCCTCCGGCTTCCGGTACTCGGCACGCGCGTACCTGATCCAATTGCGCCGCGCCGGCGCGGGCACGTTCCTCATCGATCCGATTCCGCTCGCCGACGGCCTCGCCCCGCTGGCCGAGGCGATCAACGAACTCGAGTGGGTCCTGCACTCCGCAGACCAGGACCTGCCCGGTCTGGCCGAGCTCGGCTTGCGACCGGCCCGGCTGTTCGACACCGAGCTGGGCGGACGGCTGGCCGGTTTCGAACGTGTGGGGCTCGCCGCGATGGTGGAGCGTCTGCTCGGCCGAGCACTGCGCAAGGGGCACGGCGCGGCGGACTGGTCTACCCGGCCCCTGCCCGACGACTGGCTGAACTACGCCGCGCTCGATGTGGAACTGCTGCTGGAGCTGCGCGACGAGGTCGCCGACGCCCTCCAGGCGCAGGGCAAGACGGAGTGGGCGGCACAGGAATTCGAGCACATTCGCACGCTGGATCCCCCCGCGCCGAAAGCGGAGCGTTGGCGGCGGACCTCGGGCATCCACACGCTGCGCCGCGCCAGGCAGCTGGCCGTGGTGCGCGAGCTGTGGACCGCCAGGGACGTGCTGGCAAACGCCCGCGATGTGGCGCCGGCCCGCATCCTCCCGGATGCCGCGATCATCGCCGCGGCCGCCGCGGAGCCGAAGTCGATCGCGCAGTTGCGCACGCTGCCGGTGTTCGGTGGGCCGCGGCAGCGCCGGTACTCGCGCGAATGGCTCGCCGCGATCGAACGCGGCCGCACCCTGCCCGACAGCGAGCTGCCGCCGCTGACTCAGCCGTTCGACGGTCCGCCGCCGGTCAACCGCTGGGAGCGCCGCGACCCCGCCGCTGCCGCGCGCCTGCTCAGAGCGCGGGCCGCGATGGGCGAGCTGTCGACCGAGCACGCGGTTCCGGTGGAGAATCTGCTCGCGCCGGATCTGGTGCGCCGACTGTGCTGGGACGGGCTGGCCGACTACGACGTGACCGAACTGTCCGCCTCGGTCGACGGATTCCTGAAGTCCGGCGGCGCCCGGTCCTGGCAGCGTGAGCTGGCGGTGCCACGGCTGACGGCCGCACTGCCGCCGACGGACCGCCTCGTGTTTCCCGCGGGCTCGTCCGCCGTGCCGTCAGCGAGCGGCGAGCCACCCGCTGATGCGCCGGGCGATATCCGGGGCGGTCAACCCTAGCTCCGCGTGCACTTCGCCACGCGAAGCGTGGTCCAGGAACTGTTGCGGCACACCGAGATCTCGGGTCGGGATGTCCAGGCCGGAGTTACGCAGGCGGGCCGAGACCGTGGAGCCGATGCCGCCGTGTAGTCCGCCGTCCTCCAGCGTGACCACGAGCCGGTAGTTCTCGGCGAGTTTGAGCAGTGTGTCCGATACCGGCAGCACCCAGCGCGGGTCGATGACGGTGACCGAAACGCCTTCCGCGTCGAGCAGATTCGCCGCTTCCAGAGCTACGCCCGCGAACGAGCCGACCGCGATGAGCAACACGTCGCCGTGCACCGCCTGCACCGAGCCGCCGTCGGGCTCCGCCATCCGCAGCACATCCACGCCGTCCAGCCGCTCAACCGCCGAGATGTCTTCGGCGACACTGCCTTTCGGGAATCGCAGCGCGGTGGGACCGTCGTTGACGGCCAGTGCCTCGGCCAGTTCCTCGCGCAGCGTCGCGGCATCGCGCGGCGCGGCGACCCGGATACCGGGAATGATGCCGAGCACCGACAGATCCCACATGCCGTTGTGGCTCGCGCCGTCGGATCCGGTGATGCCCGCGCGGTCCAGCACCACCGTCACCGGCTGCTTCAGCAGCGCCACGTCCATCAGCAGCTGGTCGAAGGCGCGGTTGAGAAAGGTCGAGTAGATCGCGACCACCGGATGCATGCCGCCGAGCGCCAGACCCGCCGCCGAGGCCATGGCGTGCTGTTCGGCGATGCCGACGTCGAACATCCGGTCCGGGAACCGCTCCCCGAACGCGGCGAGCCCGGTCGGCCCCGGCATCGCGGCGGTGATGGCCACGATGTCGGCACGACGCTCGGCGTGCGCGATCAGCTCCTCGGAGAACACCGACGTCCAGCCCAGCGCCTTCGGGCCGCCCACCGGAGCGCCGGTCAGCGGGTCGATCGGGTCGCAGGCGTGCATCTGGTCGGCGACATGATTCTCGGCCGGCGCGTAGCCGCGGCCCTTCTGCGTCACGGCGTGCACCACGACCGGTCCACCGAAGTCCTTCGCCCTGCGCAGCGCCGCCTCCAGGGCGGCGACATCGTGGCCATCGACCGGCCCGACGTACTTCAGGCCGAGGTCGCTGAACAGTTCCTGCGGGCTGACCGCGTCCTTGATCCCGGCTTTCACCGCATGCACCATCGAGTACGCCGATTCGCCCACCCGGGGGATGCTCTTCAGGATGCGCTTGCCCGCATCCAGCGCGTGCTCGTAGGCGGGCTGGGTGCGCAGCGCGGTCAGCCGGTCGGCCAGGCCGCCGATGGTGGGCGCGTAGGAGCGGCCGTTGTCGTTGACCACCACGACCACCGGACGATCCGGAGCGGCGGCGATGTTGTTCAGCGCCTCCCAGCACATGCCGCCGGTGAGCGCGCCGTCTCCGACTACCGCGACCACGTGCCGGTCCTGCCCACCGAGGGCGAACGCCTTCGCCAGCCCGTCCGCGTAGGACAGCGCCGCCGAGGCGTGCGAGGACTCCACCCAGTCGTGCGCGCTCTCGGCGCGGCTCGGGTAGCCGGACAGACCGCCCTGCTTGCGCAGCGAATCGAACTGCTCCTTGCGACCGGTCAGGATCTTGTGCACGTAGGCCTGGTGTCCCGTGTCGAAGATCACCGGGTCGGCCGGCGAGTCGAAGATCCGGTGCAGCGCGATGGTGAGCTCGACCACACCGAGGTTGGGGCCGAGGTGCCCGCCGGTCGCGGCGACCTTGCGCACCAGGAACTCGCGGATCTCCTCCGCCAGCTCGCGCAGCTGCGGCACCGTCAGCCGGCGCAGATCTTCGGGCGAGTCGACCCGGGAAAGCACTCCCACCTGAACTAGCTCCCTCCGGATAACGCGTCTGATCCGATCAGTCTACGGAGCGGTGGATGGCAGGCCCGCACGAGAACCATCACACCGACCGGCATCGCGCCGGAATGTGAGCTCGGCCGCAACGCCCGGACATACGGTACCCGGCCTAGAGTGGCAGGGTGGCCCAGCCCGAGCAAGTAGTCTCGCGGACAGTCGAACCCGGCGTCGTGGCGCGGATCGTCGACGAGGTCTACCGGCGCTGCCGCGGGGAAGACTCCGGAGCACTGGCCGACTACATTCCCGAACTGGCTGCGGTGCAGCCGGATTCGTTCGGCGTATGCCTGGCCACTGCCGATGGCCGGATCTACGGCGCGGGGGACGTCGAGACCGGATTCACCATCCAGTCCATCTCCAAGCCGTTCACCTACGCGCTCGCGCTGGCCGACCGTGGCCCCGACGCGGTCGCCGAGCGCATCGACGTGGAGCCGTCCGGGGAGCCGTTCAACGAGATCAGCTTGGATCCGGTGACGGCGCGCCCGCGCAACCCGATGATCAACGCGGGCGCGATCACCGCGGCCTCGTTGATCGGCGGGCGCGATCCGGTCGATCGTTTCGAGCGCGTCCGGCGCTGCTACTCCCGCTTCGCCGGACGCGAGCTGGCGATGAACGACGCGGTCTACGCCTCCGAGGCGCGCACCGGTTACCGCAACCGCGCGATCGGCTACCTGCTGCGCTCGTTCGGCGTCATCGATTCCGACCCCGACGAGGCGGTCGACCTCTATTTCCGGCAGTGTTCCATCACCGTGACCTGCGAAGATCTCGCGCTGATGGCCGCGACCCTGGCCGATAACGGGCTCAACCCGGCGACCGGGGAACGGGCGATCTCGCCGGCGCTGACCGAGCACGTGCTGAGCGTGATGACCACCTGCGGCATGTACAACGCGGCCGGCGACTGGGTCACCACGGTCGGTCTGCCCGCCAAGAGCGGAGTCGGCGGCGGGATCGTGGCGGTTCTGCCCGGACAGATCGGGATCGCGGTGTACTCCCCCCGCTTGGACGCCCACGGCAACAGCGTGCGCGGGGTGGCCGCCTGCCGCGAGCTGTCGCGACGATTGGAATTGCACTTCCTGCACGTCACGCGGGCGGCGCGGGCCGCGGTCCGGGCCGCGTACTCCGTGGCCGAGGTGCCCTCGCGATTGCGCCGCCCGGCCGAGGAGATCGCCCTGCTGGCCGAGCACGGACACCGCGCGCGGGTGTACGAACTACACGGCGACCTGTTGTTCCCCGGCGCGGAGCGGGCGGTGCGGACCATCGAGGCGCACGCCGGGGAGTTGGAGGCCCTGGTGGTAGATCTGCGCCGGGTCGGCGAGGTGAGCACGATCGCGGCGCGGATGATCGATGACTTGCAGCGCGAGCTGTCCTCGATCGGCGTTCGGGTGGCGCTGGTCGACCCCGACGCGCGGATCGCGCACACCGTCTCCGGTCTGCCTCCTGACGACCCCGGCCGACGGGTATTCCTCGATCGCGACACCGCGACCGAATGGTGTGAGGACATCGTGCTCGACAACCATCGACCGGCCGACGAACCAGTGTGTACCTCCATCGCGATCGAGGATCATCCGGCGCTCGCGGGCCTCGGCCCCGACGAACGTTCTCGTCTGGCCCCACAGTTCCAGGTGCGCACGTTCGCGCGTGGTGAGGTGATCACTGAGCGCGGTAGCGCGCGCTCGGGCCTGTATCTGGTTCTCGAGGGGCGGGTGCGCCTGACGTTCGAGGGGACCGACGGCCGCAGGCATCGGTTGCTGAGTCTGTCGCCGGGTATGTCGTTCGGCGAGATTCCGATGCTGGTCGGCACGCCGTTCGGGAGCGAGGCGCGGGCAGAAGCCGACGTTCGGGTCGCGGTGCTGAGCCCGGAACGGTTCGATCTGCTCTCCGTGGACGGACCCGAGATGAAGCTCGCACTGCTCGAACGACTCGCCGCCGGAGCCTTCACGCAGATCGACGCGGCGGTGCGGGCGATAGCGGCACGCGGGGGCGATTACTGAGCCGCGCGGGACCCCATCGCGCGCGACGACAGCGGCAATCCAGGCACACGATCACCGAGGAGAATCCGTGAGCGAGAAGTCCGATTCGGCGGCAGGCACCGTCACGACCTTCGGATACGGCACCGCCCGCGCCGTCCCGGACCTGATGCGGGTGACGATCTCCGTGGAATCGCGGGCGAGCAAGGTCGCGCTCGCCTACAGCAGGGCGGGTGAGCGTGTGGCCGCGGTCACGCGGTCGCTGCGGTCCGATGGCGTCGACGGCGCCGACATCGCCACGAGCGGTCTATCGGTGCAGACCGAGACTGTGTGGACCGAGGGCCAGGGCAACCGGGTCACCGGGTACCTCGCCAGTACATCGTTGACCGTGGCGTTGCGCGATATCGGGGACACCGCCGATCCCGGATTCGCCACCATCGTCGCCAACTGTGTCGAGGCGGGCGGCGACGACGTCCGCCTCGGCGGCCTGACCCTCACCTTCGCCGACCAGGAGTCCCTGCTCGCCCAGGCGCGCGACGCCGCGTGGGAGAACGCGCTCGCCAAGGCCGAGCAGTACGCCCGGCGCGCGCAGCGCACCCTCGGCAAGGTCCTCGAGATCACGGAGAACGCCGCCTCCGCACCGCCGCCCCCGCGCGTGCAGAGCGTCTCCGCACCGATGGAGATCTACCGCGCCGCCGCGGTCCCGGTCGAACTGGGCCAGAGCGAGATCTCCGCCGTCATTCGCATCACGTGGCAACTCGACTGACGCCGCACCGATCAAGGCCGAGCACTGTGACTCTAATTGCATCCGGTCGCGGTCGACTACCTCCGGCGGACCGTCCCTCAGCGCTCCAGCAGCGCAAGGCATTCGACGTGGTGCGTCGCCGGGAACGCGTCAAACGCGCGCAGGTCGGCGAGCCGGTAGCCTGCGGCCTGGTACAACCCGAGATCGCGGGCGAACGCGGCCGGGTCGCATCCGACGTGGACGATCCGCACCGGTCCGCTCGCCGTGACCGGGCCGACCACTTCCTTGCCTGCGCCCGCACGCGGTGGATCGAGCACGACCACGTCCGGCCCCGCCGCACCGACGTGCTCCACCACCCAGCGCTCCACCCGCTGGGTGCGCAGCTCGACCCAGGGCAGATCGCGCAGCGCCGCGGCGCCGTCCGCGACCGCGGATCGCGCGGATTCCACCCCGAGCACCACGCCGGTCCGGCCGACCTGCTCGGCCAGGCGCGCGGCGAAAACACCCGCACCGCTGTAGAGATCCCAGGCGCGCCCGCCAGGGTCGAGTCCCGACCACTCCGCGACCAGATCCGAATACCGTTGCGCCGCGCCCCGGTGCGCCTGCCAGAAGCCGGTCGCCGCAATCTCCCATCGACGGCCTGCCACGTACTCGACCGCGCGGCCACTGCCCGCGAACACCCATTCGTCACGCGCCGCGTGCGCGGCCGCCCG
>NZ_BDBA01000283.1 GCF_001612745.1 Nocardia amamiensis NBRC 102102
GCCCGCGGCGGTCGCCGCCGCTCCGGTTGTCGCGGTCACACCGCTGCAGACCACGGTCCAACCCGATGCCGCCTCGACGCCGATCGCGAATGTGCTTGCCGCGCCGGAGGGACCGTCGGTGTTCACCGCACCGGCCGCGTCGTTGCCCGCGCTGTTCGACGCGGTACGGCCCACGCCGGTGGTGAAACCGGCGCCGGTGACCGATCCGCACCCGTCGCATCCGACGCAATCGCCCACAACGGTCACCAACCCGACCACGATCATCAAGACCACGCCGACGCCGGGCTTTCCCGGCGACGTGACCACCCCGTCCGTGCCGAAGACGCCGGACCACGACGTCACCAAGTTTCCCGGCGCCACCACGGTGCCGCACGGCGGTATCACCACCGGCCCGGACGTGACGACCACCAAGGTCCCCGGCGTGACCGTCACCCCGGCGCCGACCCACGGCGTTCCGTCCACCTCGGACGACGATGTGACAACACCGGGCGGCAATACCGGCCGTCCCGGCACCGGGGGTACCTCACACAGCACCCGGCCGACGAACGACTTCCCGGGCGATGACGTGCCGACCGTGAGTCGTCCGTCCGATCCGACGTTCTCCGCGCCCGACCAGCCGACCTACAGCGCACCCGCTCATGCGCCCACCGTCGAGCCGCACACACCGGTCCCGACCTATATGACCCCGGCGCCCACCCAGCCGCCGGTGCCGGTCAAGCCGCAGGTGATCGACCCCAAACCGCAAGGGATCTCGGCGCCGCTGGCCGCCGACAACACCTACGACAACACCGCGCTGCTGGCCTCCGGAAGTAGTCTCTCCGGCGCACTGCTGCCCGACTCGGCCATAGCCGAGACGTACCACACCGCGTCCGGTGTGCCGGACATCTCGCTGCTGTAGCAGGGCCGCAAGGAGATTGGACGACTGCGGAGCCTACGCAGGGGGTATATCGAACGAGAGTCACCGAGAGTAAGGAGGAGGGTTGTCTGCCGCTGCCGGGCTGACGGCCGCAACGGTGAAACATCCGGATGCGATGGCCCCGCTCATCCGAATAATCGACGAGCTGCGGGAGACGGCCCGATCCGCTGGGCGTGACGATCTCGGCAGCCGGCTGACCATGGTCCGCGCCAGGGCGAGTGATCCCCGGGTGCGCCTCGTGGTCGTCGGTCATCCGAAGAACGGCATGAGCACGCTGGTCAACAGTCTGGTCGGCGCCTCGGTCAGCGCGACGAACAGCGATCTGAGCGTCCCGGTGATCGTCGAGTACGGCCCGGAACCGACCGCGACGCTGGTGCGCCAGACCGAATACGGCCGCACCGAACGCCAGTCGGTCGACCCGCTCGATCCGGGTCCGGCCCTGGCCACCCACGGTGTCGTCCGCGCCGAATTCACCCAGCCGAGCCCGTTGCTCGCCGATGGCGTCGTGATCATGGACGCGCCGGGCGCGCTGGGCGACAACCGCACCACCTGGTCGATGATCGCCGCGGCCGACGCCGTGCTCTACGTCGGGAACGCGGGCGCCGAGCTGACCATGGAAGAGATCGCGGAATTGCAGCGCATCCAGCAGATCTGCCCGACGGTGGTCTGCGTGCTGAACAAGATCGACGTCTTTCCGCACTGGTCGCACACCCAGCAACGCAATCGGGAACTGCTCGACGCGGCGGGGCTCGGTTTCGCGGTCGCGCCGGTGTCCGCGGAATTGCACCGCCAGGCCGGGACGATGGGCAACTACCAGCGCGATATCGAATCGGGTGTGCCGCAACTGATCGACCATCTGCGCGACTACGTGATCGCCCGCGCCGACGCGGTTGCGCTGGAAGCCGGGGCCCGGGATCTCCGCCTGGTCTGCGATCATCTCGCGCTGACGCTGCGGACCGAGGCGGAGGCGCTGCGGAATCCGCAGCGCAGGGCGGAGATCACCAACCAACTCGTCCGTGCCCGCGACGAGGCGGAGCAGCTGCGACAGCGGACCGCGAACTGGCAGGTCACGCTGGTCGACGGCGGCACCGAGCTGATGGCCGATATCGAGCACGACCTGCGCCACCGGCTGCGCAGCCTGATCCGCGACGCCGAGGCCGAGATCGCCAGGACCGATCCGGCCCGCCGGTGGAAGGATTTCGGCGCCGACCTGGACGCGCGAATCTGCGAGGCCGTCGAAGAGAACTTCGCCGTTGCGCACTATCGCTCGGTGGAGTTGTGCGATCAGGTCGCGGCCAAGTTCCCGGCCGACAACCGGGCCGCGCCGATCGGCGACCTGCGGTTGGCCAATCCGGGGGAGGTACTCGAAGCGGTGCAGCCGCTGGAGCCGCTGGAGAGCGCGAAAGCCGGTGTGACCCAGCAGTTCCTGACCGGTCTGCGGGGCTCCTACGGCGGCATCCTGATGGTCGGCCTGGCCACCAGCCTGCTCGGTATGTCCTTGGTGAACTGGTACTCGGCGGGCGCGGGCGTCCTGCTCGGCGTGAACGCGCTGTGGGACGACCGCAAGAACCGCAAACTGCGCCGGCGCGCCGAGGCCAAGGTCGCGGTCGCCCGCCTGATGGACGACGTGATCTTCCAGGTCGGCAAGGAATCGCGAAACCGCTTGCGCGCCATGCAGCGTGTGCTGCGCGATCACTTCACCGAAATCGCGACCGATGTCTCGCGCGGCGCGGACGAGGCGCTGCGGCTGGCCGAGGAGAACTACGGAAAGTACGGCGACCGCGGACAGGAACGGATCGCCGAGCTCGAAGGAAGGCTGGGCAAGCTGCGTGCGCTACGCGCCGAGGCGGACGGCCTGCTGACCGGATGACCCGGCGGCGGTAGACGACTTATCCAGTGACGTCACACATCGGATCACCGGTTGGTGGCAGTGGAACCATCCAGTTCTGTCACACCGGATGACCCGGCGGTGTATGCGCGGGCTGGAATTGGCCCGCATGCCGGGAGTCCTCGGCCCGGATCACGTGCGTGACGGCGTTGATCAGCGCGAGGTGGGTGAAGGCCTGCGGGTAGTTGCCCAGGTGACGGCCGCTGCGCGGGTCGATCTCCTCGGCGTACAGCCGTAGCGGGCTGGCGAAGCCGAGCAGCCGCTCGCACAGGTGCCTGGCCCGCTGCACCTCG
This sequence comes from Nocardia amamiensis NBRC 102102, assembly GCF_001612745.1. Classification (GTDB taxonomy): domain Bacteria; phylum Actinomycetota; class Actinomycetes; order Mycobacteriales; family Mycobacteriaceae; genus Nocardia; species Nocardia amamiensis. Next base: position 3,098 of record NZ_BDBA01000283.1, read on the forward strand.
CCGATCTCGACCAGCGCGGACACCAGCCAGAACGAGCAGATGGTGAACGCCCCTTCGGTGCCGCTCATTCCGTCATCGGTGGTCTCGGTGCGATATCGCAGGACCAGGCCGTTCTCGGTGAGCCGGTCGGCGATGGCCAGAACGGTGGCGCGTACCCGATGATCCTCCGGCGGCAGGAACCGGGTCAGCACCACCATCAGCAGCGAGGCGTCCAGTGTGTCGCCGCCGTATACCTGGGTGAACACGCCGTCGGAGTTCACCCCGTTGGCCAGGATGTCGGCCTTGATCTCCTCGGCGATGCCGTACCACTCTTCGGCATGCTCGATCTGACCGTGCAGCTCGGCGAGTTTCGCGCCGCGGTCCAGCGCCACCCAGCACATCACCTTGGAGGAGGTGAAATGCTGCGGCTCGCCGCGCACCTCCCAGATGCCGCGGTCGGGCTCCTGCCAATGCGCGATGGCCGCGTGCACCTGGCGGACCAGCAGCGGCCACAGCGTCTCCGGCACCTGCTGACGGGACTTCACATGCAAGTACACCGCGTCCAGCATGGTGCCCCAGATATCGTGCTGATCCTGGTTGTAGGCGTTGTTGCCGATCCGCACCGGCCGCGAGTTGTCGTAGCCGCTCAGGTGGTCGAGGACGCTCTCGGTGAGTTCCCGCTCGCCGCCGATGCCGTAGAGCACCTGCAGCGGAACGGGTTCGCCGTTCTCGCCGGTGGTCGCGTCGTTGAGGAAGGCGAAGAAGTCGTCGGCCTCGCGGTCGAGGCCGAGGGTGTACAGACCCCACAGCGCGAAACTGGCGTCTCGTACCCAGGTGTAGCGGTAGTCCCAGTTGCGTTCGCCGCCAGGGCTCTCCGGTAGCGACGTGGTCGGCGCCGCCATCAGCGCTCCGGTCGGCGCGAAGGTGAGGCCCTTGAGCGTGAGCGCACTGCGCTGCAGGTAGTTGCGCCAGGGGTGGTCGGGGAACTTGCCCAGGGTGATCCACTGGCGCCAGCATTCGGTGGTCTGCCACATCTTCTGCGCGGCATCGTCGAAGGTGCGCGGCGCGGGCAGCTCCGACCAGGTGAGCGCGACGAAGACCTCGTCGCCCTCCTTCATCCTGGTGCGGGCGCGGGCCTCCCTGCCCTCCAGGCCGAGGCGCAGATCGGTGGTGAGCACCAACGTGGGGCCTGCGCTCGGGTCGTCGCTGCGAACCGCGGTTGCCTCCTCGTAGACCTTGCCGGTGTACTCCCAGCGGGCGGTGGCCTGGTGGTAGTCGAACGAGGGCTCGCAGCTCATCTCCAGCTCGACGGTGCCGTTCACGCACTTCACCGTGCGCAGCAGCAAGTGCTCGGCATCCCAGTCCATCGGCGTGCGCCGGTGTGTTTTGCTGCGCTGATCGAGGTTGTGCCACCTGCCGAGCACCAGCGCGTCGCGCACGATCAGCCAGCCGGTGCCGGTCTGCCAGGTGGTCTCCAGGATCATCCCGCCGGGCAGGTAGCGGCGGGCGGCGGGCACGTTGACGCCATAGGGCCCGATCCGGAAGTGACCCGCGCTGCGGTCCAGGATCGCGCCGAAGACGCTCGGCGAGTCCGGCCGCGGCACGCACATCCATTCCACCGCGCCATTGCTGGCGACCAGGCAGCTGGTCTCGCAGTCGGACAGGAACGCGTAGTCATCGATCGGCGGATGGGCGCCGTGGCGGTGCGGCTCCGGAAGGTTCGACGGCATGCCATCGGCATGGTTGGCGATGAGGTCATCTGCTGCGGACGCCATACCCCATCTTGGGGTCGATGCCCGCCTGTCGTCCACTGCTCGGCCGCAGCCGCCGGTTGCCCCGGTCCTACGGAGCCCGCCGGCGAACCGACTAGGCGTACCTCCGCCTTCGCTCCGGCCATGCGCGGGCTGATGACGGACTGCGTCCGGCTGCGCCCATTATGCTGGAGCCGTGCATCGCATCGCAGGATGGTGGGACGGATTCGAACTGTGGGTCGCGGGGCTGCCGTTCATTCCGCAGTTCCTCGTGGTCCTCGTCGGCATGGTCCCGATCAGCTTCGCCATCGCATACGGGCTAGACCGCGTTCTTCGTGCCGTGCTGCGCATGCTCGACCGCCGGTACGCGGCCGATATCGTGCCGGTGCGGCCTGCACCGATCGCCGCCGCGGCGATGCCAGAACCCGGGCAGGTGGCCGCGGACGACCGCAGCCCGGTCCAGAGCGGAGCGCGCTGATGCCTCGTTCACGGGTCCAGCTGGCCCTCATCGCTCTGCTCGTGCTCGTCGTCGTCGCCTGGTTGATCACCCGCTGAGCGTGGCGCCGCCGGAGTGCTCTTCCTGGGATCGTCGATTCGAACTCCGCCATGCGCTCTGCTACAGTCGGCCCGTGTCGTCGAGCGCAGTCCCGCAGGTCCGCCATGAGTTGGCGTTGATTGCTGTCGGTGACCTCGCCGTCGCGGACGTCTACTGTCGTTGATCGGCGACCGGGCACGTTCGCGTCTCGTTCCTCAGTAGACTGGCGCGCTTCCCGCAGATGTGCTCGTCCTCCCGGCCCGTTGCGGCCGATAGTCGTGCCACTGCCGTCTTACTTCGCCGGCAGGTCTACTGATCAACACCATTGTCGCCGCCAGCCGACGTACTACCGGACAATTGGCGGTCCGCACGAAAGGTCCACTCCGATGGCTCGCAAATCTTGGCTCTCGCCGCGCCGACGCTACAGCGCTGTTGCCCTCGCCGCACTAGCGGCGGTCGCGCTGACCGCGTGCGGCGGCGGAGCCAGCGACACAGTCGGGGGCGGCAATGGCGACGGCAGCGCAGGCACCCTGAACCTCTACGCCTACGCCGTGCCGAAGCCCGGTTTCGACAAGGTGATCCCCGAGTTCAACAAGACCGAGCAGGGCAAGGGCGTCCAGATCCAGCAGTCCTACGGCGCCTCCGGCGACCAGTCCCGCAAGGTGAAGGACGGAGCCGAGGCCGACATCGTCAACTTCTCCGTCGAGCCCGACATCACCCGGCTGGTCGATGCCGGCCTGGTGGACGCGAGCTGGAACGCCGACGCCACCAAGGGAATTCCGTTCGGCTCGGTGGTCGCGATCGTGGTGCGCAAAGGCAACCCGAAGGGCATCAAGGACTGGGACGACCTGCTGAAGCCGGGCATCGAGGTGGTCACCCCGAACCCGTTCAGCTCCGGGTCGGCCAAGTGGAACCTGCTGGCGCCGTACGCGGCCAAGAGCGAGGGCGGCAAGAACCAGCAGGCGGGCCTGGACTACCTGAGCCAGCTGATCTCCTCCGACCACGTCAAGGTGCAGCCGAAGTCCGGCCGGGAAGCGACCGAGACGTTCCTGCAGGGCACCGGTGACGTGCTGCTGAGCTACGAGAACGAGGCGATCTTCGCCGAGCGCAACGGCGATCCGATCGAGCACATCGTCCCGCCGGTCACTTTCAAGATCGAGAATCCGGTAGCGGTGCTGAAGAACAGCAAGAACCAGGAGAAGGCGGTCGCCTTCCGCGACTTCCTGTTCACCGCCGAGGGCCAGAAGGCCTGGGCCGCCGCCGGTTTCCGCCCGGTCGACCCGAAGGTCGCCGCCGACTACGCCAAGGACTTCCCGGCTCCGCAGAAGCTGTGGACGATCGCCGACCTGGGCGGCTGGAAGACCGTGGACAAGGAGCTGTTCGCCCCGAACACCGGCTCCGTCGCGGTGATCTACGACAAGGCGACCAAGTAGCGGGGTGACCTCCGTTACACGGGATACTGGACGATTGTGATTGACAGCAGTAACGCGGGGACCGCGCAGGCAGCCGGTCCTGGCGTCTCCGACGCCGCGCGCCGGACCAGGCGCTGGAACTGGTCGTGGTTGCGTGTGACCGGCTCGGTGGGCCCGCTCGGCATCGCTACCGCGGTGCTGTGGCTGAGCATCATCGTGCTGCTGCCGCTGGCGGCGCTCACCGTGACCAGCTTCGAGGAAGGCTGGTCCGGCTTCGTCGACGCGGTCACCGCGCCCGCCGCACTGGACTCGCTGCGCATCACGGTGCTGGTCTCGGTGGTGGTGGCGCTGATCAACGTGGTGATGGGCACGCTCATCGCCTGGGTGCTGGTGCGTGACCAGTTCCCGGGCAAAGGCGTGGTCAACGCGTTGATCGATCTACCGTTCGCCCTGCCGACGATTGTGGCCAGCATCGTGCTGCTGTCGCTGTACGGACCGCAGAGCCCGATCGACATCCACCTCAACGCCACCCAGCCGGGCCTGGTGGTGGCACTGGCGTTCGTCACGCTGCCGTTCGTGGTGCGCTCGGTGCAGCCGGTGCTGATCGAGGCCGACCACGAGGTCGAGCAGGCCGCGCTCTCGCTCGGTGCGAACAACTGGACCACCTTCCGCCGGATCGTGCTGCCCGCGTTGGCGCCCGCGATCATCAGTGGCGGCGGCCTCGCCTTCGCCCGCGCGATCGGTGAATACGGGTCGGTGGTGCTGATCGGCGGCGCGATCCCGCGCGAGACCGAGATGGCCTCCCAGTACATCCAGAAGCAGATCGAGATCGACCGGCCGGTGAACGCGGCGGCGGTGTCCGTGGCACTGCTCGCCATCTCGTTCGCGACGCTGCTGGTGCTGCGGCTGTTCGCCGAACGCACCGCCCGCAAGGAACAGGCGACCCGATGAGACACCATCGCGCACCCTCCGGGGAGTCCCGCAGGATGGAGCCGACCCGATGAAACTGTCCCCATCGACCCGCATTTCGTTGCGGACGGTGGCCCTCGGCTACCTGTTCGTGCTGCTGGTGCTGCCGTTGGTCATCATTCTGTTTCGCACCTTCGAACGGGGCATCGGCGCGTTCATCGACTCGATCACCACACCCGCGGCGATCTCGGCGTTCCAGCTGTCTCTGCTGATCGTGGCGATCGTCGTTCCGGTGAACGTCGTCTTCGGCATCGTGACGGCGCTCGCGCTGGTCCGCGGAAACTTCCCGGGCCGCAACCTGGTCCAGGGCATCGTGGACCTGCCGTTCGCGGTCTCACCCGTCGTGGTCGGCGTCTCGCTGATTCTGCTCTGGGGCGCGGGCGGCTGGTTCGGCGGGCTGGAAGAGCTGGGTCTGGAGGTGATCTTCAACCTGCCCGGCATGGTGATCGCCACCATTTTCGTCACGCTCCCGTTCGTAGTGCGTGAGGTCGAGCCGGTGCTGCACGAGATCGGCGACGACCAGGAACAGGCCGCGGCCACGCTCGGAGCGTCGGGGTGGCAGACGTTCTGGCGGATCACGCTGCCCGCGATCCGCTGGGGCCTCACCTACGGTGTAGTGCTCACCGTGGCCCGCGCGCTCGGCGAATTCGGCGCGGTGATCATGGTGTCCTCCGCGCTGCCCGGCCAGTCGCTGACGTTGACGCTGCTCGTGCACGGCAGGTACATCAACGACCACAACACCTTCGGCGCCTACTCCGCCGCGACCTTGCTGATGGGCATCGCGCTCGTCACCCTTCTGCTGATGACCCTCCTCGAACGTAAGCGGGGCGAAAAGTGATCACCGTAACCAACGCGAACAAGAACTACGGTTCCTTCGCGGCCCTCGACGACGTCACCATCGACATTCCCTCCGGCGAGCTGACCGCGCTGCTCGGCCCGTCGGGCTCGGGCAAGTCGACGCTGCTGCGCTCGATCGCCGGGCTCGAGTCGCTGGACTCCGGCGTGGTCAGCATCGCGGGCCGCGACGTCACCCGGGTGCCGCCGCAGAAGCGCGACATCGGTTTCGTGTTCCAGCACTACGCGGCGTTCAAGCACATGACCGTGCGCGACAACGTGGCTTTCGGCCTGAAGATCCGCAAGCGCCCGAAGAACGAGGTCAGCAAGCGCGTCGACGAGCTGCTCGGCATCGTCGGGCTGGACGGCTTCCAGCACCGGTACCCGGCGCAGCTGTCGGGCGGCCAGCGTCAGCGCATGGCGCTGGCGCGCGCGCTCGCCGTCGATCCGCAGGTGCTGCTGCTGGACGAACCGTTCGGCGCGCTGGACGCGAAGGTTCGCGCCGACTTGCGCACCTGGCTGCGTCGCCTGCACGAGGAGGTCCACGTGACCACCGTGCTGGTCACCCACGACCAAGAAGAGGCGCTCGACGTCGCCGACCGGATCGCGGTGATGAACAAGGGCCGCATCGAGCAGGTCGGCACCCCGGAAGACGTGTACGACCGGCCAGCCAACGAGTTCGTCATGTCCTTCCTCGGCGCGGTGGCCCGGCTCAACGGACATTTGGTGCGTCCCCACGACATTCGCGTCGGCCGCGACCCCAGCATGGCGCTTGCCGAGCACGAGGGCACCGCCGAATCGGCGGGCGTCACCAGGGCGACGGTGGAACGCGTGGTCCATCTCGGCTTCGAGGTGCGCGTGGAACTGCGCAACGCGGCGACCGGCGACCTGTTCGCGGCGCAAGTCACCCGCGGTGACGCCGAGGCGCTGCGGCTCTCGGACGGCGAGACGGTCTACGCCCGGGCAACTCGCATTCCGGATCTTCCTGCGCAGTAGGGCATTTCGGATAGCCGCGCGTTGACCCGGCGGCTGTGTGCTGGAAAGTTGCTGCACTTCTCGGACGTTCGGCGGTGCCCGTCTCGTGCCGGTTTGCGGCACGGTGCTGAGCCGAGCAGGCGGCACCGAGGTCGTATCGCGGCGCGGGTGATGGCGGCATTGAGCCAGGTGTGTGACCAGATGTAGCTGCACGCTGTCCGAATGATCCCTTCCTGGCGGCCGCTAACAGCCCGCATTCCGACTTCCGGGCCGGTCAAGGACATTCTGCGCATGTCCGAGGGTTTCATTCCGGACAGGGCGGTATATAACGCGGTTCCTGGCAAACCATAACCGGGCATGTGCCGATCTCCGCGCGCCGCAACGAAATCCGACCGGACGGAATGTCGGCACAGGTATGCGCAGGTGAGCGCGCCGACGACTGCGCGGGCACCGCGGCCACCGACAGGCGGCCTGCGGACAATCGGGTGTCCGGCCTTGGCAGGAAGATCGCGGAGTGGTTGCCTGGACGCGTTCGAAGCAAATCGGCACGGCGATCGGGGTGGTTTGCGATGGCGGTTGGTCTCGGATTGAGCATCGGTACGGTGAACACGGTTTCCGTTCTCGCGGAGGAAGGTTCGGCCAAGGCTCCGCCGGGGCGCCGCAAAACGCAGCGCCCGCAGACCATCACGCGCCGGACCACCTTGGCGTTCGACAGCACCGGCGTGGCCAGGGTCGGCATGCTGCCGAGGCATGGTCGCGCGGTGACCGAGTTCGCCGACCTCACGCAGCCTTCCAGCACGTGGGCGAGGGTCGGCAACCGTGCCCTCGCGCCGGCGGATCTCGTCGCCACGGTCGCGAAGTGCCTGGTCGGCGAGGTGCTGGAGGACCATCCGGCCGGCGGCGGCATCGGCATCGCGATGACCTATCCCGCCCGCTATGCCGACGAGCAGGTCGACGCGCTACGCGCGGCGCTGGACGGTGTCGAACTCGGACGGGTGGCCTTGGTCGCCGAGCCGGTCGCGGCGACGGCCTGGCTGGAAGCAGACCGCGGTCCGCTGATGCCCGGACTCGCGCTGGTCTACGATCTCGGCGGCGCGGGGCTCGACGTCACCCTGGTCCGGGTCGGCGCGGGTTGTCCGCGCAATCCGATCGTCGGTGTGTCGTTGCGCTCCACCGAATTCGGCGGACGCGCGTTCGGTGCGTTGGTCGCCGAGCATGCCGGACCTGGGCTGCCCTCGTCCTCGGTTTCGCAGTCGGTGACCGAGGCGACCGCCGAGGAACTGCGCGCCCGCCATATCCGGGAATCCGTCCAGCTCGTGTATCGCTGCCTGCGCGTAGCGGACGTCACCATGGCCGATGTCGACTGCGTCCTCGTGGTCGGCGGTGCCGCGCGTCCCGCCGAGGTCGCCGAGGTTCTCGCGGACGAATTGGCCAGGCCGGTGATCACGGCGCCGGATCCGGAGCGGACCATCGCCGACGGCGCCGCACTCCTGGGTCGCAGGGCGGCGGCCGCGGCGGAG
>NZ_BDBA01000284.1 GCF_001612745.1 Nocardia amamiensis NBRC 102102
CTAGGCGACTTTGTCCCACACGGCGATCGAGTAATCGACATACTGCAGCGGATCGCCGTCATACTCGGCTATCCGCAACAACCATGAGCCCAGTTCGCGCGAGACGTTCGTCAAGGCGCGCGTTCCAGCATCGGCACATGCAGGTCGACGTACACGGCGATAATGATCGGCACCTTCCGGTTCAACTGCTGCTCGTGCCGGATTCCGCGTTGCGCTGGCGACAAGCCCTCTCGTGATCCTCGACCATCTGCAGCCCCGAGGGGACGAGCACTTGATCGCCGGGCCCTCGAGTGTCACCCGCCTGTCCGATTCGAAGCAATGCAGCAATCCGACTGGTCGCATTGTTTGCCCGGTGTCTTCGAGAGTATTGCCAGTGGCGAGAATAGATTCTTGATGTCAACGTTGACGCCGCAACGACGCTTTCAGTAGGGTTGGAGGCAGTAGAGCCAGCCGTAGTCGAGATGGCAACGAAGCCTCCGATTCGACGAATGTCACACAGCAGCACCGTGCGGAGCCGGTTGCGCGAGCCGGAAGAGTGACAATCGCGACGTCTGCCGAAGAGGTCACCTTCGCGTTTTCGATGACGACAATTGCGAATCACGCCTGCATGCTTCAGCACCGCTACCAGGTAGTTCGGTTTGCACGCCGATCTGGAAGCACATCGTCAGACGCCGCGGCTCTCATGCCTGTTCCACGCCACGACTATGGAAGTGATGGTTTGTCCGGAAAGTGCTGCTGCGACGATGCTGAGAGAAGCATTCGCGTCGCAATCGCTGATGCAGCACTGCTATCTTGTACGCAAGGAAAGTGCCGATGACAGAAACGACTGCAGCTTTCGAAGAAGCTTCGGTTCCAAACGAATTCAATGTCGCCGCAGACCCGGTGTTGCTGGAATGTCTGGTGCGATCGGACGCGGGTTGGGCAGAGAACGATGTACGAGCCCTCGGACAACTGGCCGGCGCCGATCATGTGCGGCGATGGGCGCGTCAAGCCGAAAAATTCTCGCCGATTCTGCGCACATACGATCGGTATGGCCGCCGGATCGATGAGGTGGTGTTCCATGCTAGCTGGCATAGGTTGATGTCCGTCGGTGTCGGGGCGGGACTGGGCGCCGCACCGTGGTCTCCGGCGCGCCCAGGTGCTCATGTAGCACGCGCGGCCAAGGCATTCGTGTGGAGACAAGCCGAGCCAGGACACATGTGGCCACTGGAGACAACTTATGCGATCGTGCCGACACTGCGCCGCGAGCCAGCGCTCGCCGCTCGGTTCGAGCCGTTGCTGACAGCACCGGACTACGACTTCGGATTGCGCGCGCCTGAGGGTAAGCGTGGGTTGCTGGCCGGCGTGTCGATGAGCGAGAACAAAAGCGAGGGCGGCATCCGTTCCACCACCACGTCGGCCTTTCCTGCCGGTGACGGCACCTACTTGCTGACGGGTCGCAAAGTTTTCACCCCCGCGCCTATGTGTGATCTTTTTCTCGTACTCGCGCAGACGCCCGGTGGCTTGTCCTGCTTTCTAGTACCACGCGTGCTGCCCGATGAAACACGTAACCGCATACATCTGATCCGCTTCAATAACGTGCTCGGCAACCGCGCCAACGCTTTGGCAGAGATCGAATACAACGGTGCTGCTGCATGGCTGATCGGCGAAGAAGGTAGTGGCGCCACAACATTTTCAGAAATAGCCGCTATGACAAGGCTCAACTGTATCCTCAGCACTGCGAGCGGCATGCGCGCAGGACTCACACAGGCTGTTCACCATGTGGCATATTGCCACTCGACCGGACAGCAGCTGGGCCACCAACCGCTGATGACCAATGTCTTGACAGACCTCGCCATCGAGACCGAAGCGGCGATCACTGCGGTGATGCACCTGGCCGAAGCCACTGATCACGCGGCAGCTGGCCATAGCCAGAAAGCGGCATTCCGACGTCTGGCGCTCGTAGTCTGCAACTACTGGATCTGCAAGCGAGGCTCAGCGCACATCACTGAGATTCTGGACTGCCTCGGCGGTAACGGCCACCTCGAAGAATCCGGAATACCGAATATCTACCGCGAGATGCCAATGCACTCCATCCGAGCAGGATCGAGTAACCTCGCCGCACGCGAAGCGCTGCGTGTGATAGCCAGACACCCCGAATCATTGGAGGCATTCTTCACCGAACTAGACCATACCCGCGGCGCCGACCGGCACCTCGATGCAGCAGTGCATTTTCTTCATCATAATCTTCGGGATCCGCAACAAACGCAGTGGCGCGCAGGAAGAATCCTCGAAGTCATGGCACTGACGCTACAAGGGGCACTGCTGGTCCAGCAGGATAATCCGGCTGTCTCGGACGCCTTCATATCGTCGCGGCTCGGCGGCGACTGGGACGGCACCTTCGGCACCCTGTCCAACAAACCTGACACGCAGACCATTATCCGGCGAGCGCTGGCGCCACTTTTGGATTCCGAATGGACGGGGCCGACAACTGTGCGTCCGGATTCGAGCGCAAACACGTGACTCACAGGTTTCATCTCCGGCCCAATCGCCCTCAAAAACGAGGCGGTACCGTTAATAGACGGTGTCTCACGTCGATGTAAATCCGTTTCCGGTGTGTCGGGATCGTTTGTGCTGCATGATGTTCGGCCGTGGCAGACGAGTTGTCGAAGCGGCTGGTGCCCGACGAGTTGTGGGAGCTGGTGGAGCCGTTGCTGCCGGAGTTCGTCCCGCGCGCACAGGGTGGCGGTACCACGCCGGTCGACCAGCGGGCGGTGTTCACCGCGGTGGTGTACGTGCTGGCCAGCGGTTGTGCGTGGCGGATGCTGCCACCGTCGTGGTGTCACCGTGCCGACGGCGCATCGCCGGTTCACTGTCTGGACCGAGGCTGGTCTGTGGCGGCGCCTACATCGCGCCGTGCTCGATGAGCTGGGTAGCGAAGGCTTGGTCGACTGGTCGCGGGCGGTGATCGACGCGGCGTCGGTGCGGGCCAAAGGGGGGGCGACATGACCGGGCCGAGCCCGGTCGATCGTGGCAAGTCCGGCTCGAACTGCACGTGCTGTCGGTTCGGGCGGGAATTCCTCTGGCCGTGGGCATTTCGGCAGCCAACACCAACGATGCCGAGGCGCTGCGCCCGCTGGTGCGGGCGATCCCGGCGGTCCGGTCGCGGCGCGGTCCGCGCCGGGGGGATTCACGGTGAGCAGACCGGTGGAAGGATACGTCGACACGCGGCGTTCACGACAGCTCTGCACCCGACCAGCGGCTACGCCCGCAAACTCAACGGCTCCTAGAGAACGTTGATGTAGGCTTTGCTACCCCGTCCCATGCCAAGGCCCCGCCTCTTTTTGGAGGAGAGGTAGACCGATTGGGGGACGTGCCGCAGGGTGTAGGAGGCCGGCCCGCCGCCGCGCCCGACAGGCAGACCAGTGGGTCAGTGCAGCGAGGTCTGGCTTCGGGCCGCGGGACGTAATAGCCGATCTGGATCAGCTACCCTGCCATACCGCTCGATGGGCTGGCGGCCAGGGTTAAATATTGAATCCGGCCGAAGGGCGGCGACGGCCTGGTGCTTGGCCGACGCGCGGCCAACCGGATTCCGCGGCGACCGCTTCTCTGCTGACTTCCCTTTCCGATAGCGGATCGGACGGACGAGGGTGCCGAATTCATTGAAAGCCCACAGGCGCCGGAACTCTGCGAATCTATCCAGCAAGCAATGCGGCACTAGGTCATTCACCACATTTCTTGATTTCGACAGCTTGAGCAACTCGCGCATTCCGCCCTACGCGAACTCCCCGCAAACGTCGTGGGACGCTTGCGACGCTCAATCCCGTTGATTCCCAGCAACTTTCGCTACCGACCATGCCGTCGGCTAAGGTACCCGAAACCCTGCGACACAGTTTAACGAGCCGTTGAGTAGTGGCACAATGCTCAACGAGTCAACGTTGACGTAATCCACGCGTAACCAGATTCCCGCTCGGACTGTAAGGGGCGACGCCAGTGCACATGTCGAGAAGCGATTCGGGCTCCTGGTCGCGCCGGTCCCGAGCGTGGGATCCGGCCTATTGGGCACCGAGCGCGATTCTGTGCCGCTGCCGCAGCTGGGCCGATCTCACCCTGCTCGGCCGGATGGTGGTCCGGTTCCTGATCATCACGCAGCTTCTCCACGGGATCTCGACTCTCCTCGGGGGAGTCGCTGCTGCTGGAACCGATGCGGTTGCTCAAGGGAGAAGTATGTCGGCGATCGATGGGCTCGCCTGGGCCGACGTCAAGGACTCGTCCGGGATCCCGTTGTCGAATTACTTATTCGCTAGCCACCGCAGCGGTCTCTTCGATCCCGAGGACACGGCGTTGTCGATGGTGCTGGGCCTGGAATTCACAATGTTCATGGTCATCGTGATCAGCGCCATCTGGCTGACCGACTATGTCGTGAGCTTCCGCTGGCTCGACTGGCTCGCCGAGCCGTTGCGGGCGGTCGGCGACGGCCTCACTAATCAGATCGGCACCCCGATCGTATTGACTGTGGCGGCGTCGATCGGCGCGTTCTTCGTGGCATGGTTCGTTGTGCGCGGATATCACGCCAAGGCCGCGCTGCAGGTCGTGACCATGCTCGCGGTTGCTGTACTCGGCGCCACCTACTTGACGCAGCCACTGGCCGACGTGCTGTCGTCGCACGGTTTGCTGGTTCGAGGACGCGACGTGGGGATCTCTGTGGCGGCGGGGCTCAACGGCGACGGCTCGCCGGATGCTGAGGCGATCATCGATACCTTGAACGGCACGTTGGCTGACAATTTCGTGCGGCATCCGGTACAGGTATGGAATTTCGGCCACGTAGTCGACGACTCGCCGACCTGTCGCGCGGCATGGTCCTCGGGGGTGCTGGCGGGCAATGAGGCGCAAGTCGTGCGGGGCATGAACGCCTGCGGTGACTCCTATGCATACGCGAAGACCCAGAACCCGAGCATGGGGCAAGTCGGTACCGGCCTGGTACTGTTGATCTTCGGGACGATCTTGCTGCTTTTCCTGGCCTACTTGGCGCTCAAGATTTTCCTCGCCGCGCTCTCATCGATCTATCACGCAATCCTGGCCATCTTCGGTTTCGCCGCAGGCGGATTCATCTACGGCCCGACCCAGACATTCCTGGTTCGCAACCTTGTCAACATCGTTGGCGATGCTTTCTCGATGGTGTCCTACACCATATACCTCGGTATATACGTCTTGGTGTTGAAGAAACTGTTCCAAGTAGCCCCCGGCGGCGGCCTGGCGGTGATCTTCGTCGGCGGCGTGCTGATGATCGCAGGCTTCGCACTACTACGGCGCCTTGATTTTACCCTCCTCGGCGGCCAGAACCGAATCGCGGCGCAGATCGGCGCCACGATCGTCGGCAAGCCAGCTGCCGCGGGGGGAGTCGCGATGTCAGGAATGGGCGAGTCAAGCCTTAGACATACATTGTCGCCGGGGCACCTCGCCGCTACCGGAATGCGTTGGCTCAACGACTTCAGTGCCATCAACGCCAACCCCGTGACATCGTGGCTCTTTGGTCGCCCGAGCCCCTTCACCAGGTTTTCGGCGATGCAGCAACACATGAACTACTTGAATTACGAGTTGCTGCTGGGGCGGGTGCCGCGGGAGGCTGCGGAGGGGTGGATGGGCCGACTCACGGCTGGCAAGAATGCCCACGACGCAGCCGCCAGGCTTGCAGTTGCAGAATTCGGTGGCCACCACGCGCGGGCCGCTGCGGCGGCCGTCTCGAACGTGCTCGATCTCGGCGGCGACGCCGGCGACGCCCTGGGCGCTCTCATGGTCGCCGGGTTCTCCGAGGCGATGGGCAGAAGAGCGATCCAGTCCCACGTCCTCATGAATAAGGCCGCTGAGGACAATCCGGTGGTATACGGCCCGCTGGCAAAAGTCGCTGCCGCATTGGAACTCGCCGATACCGCCCGGGATCTTCCCGCCGCAAGCAGAGATGCCCACATAGCCCAATTCGCGGAATCGGCGAGTTTATTCCGGCGTGTCGCAACCCGGCCGCTGTATCGCGACAACAGAGATGTCGACCATTCTTTCGTTCGAAAGCTCAAGCAGAATTGGAACAAATCGTACGAAGAACTCAAAAACGCCGTGCCGGCCGAAGAATGGAGATCTGTCAGCGGTGACACGCTCCGTTACTTGGGAAGCGATATCGCAGGCGAACTCGATGCAGCAGCGAAGCGCTATTTGAAAGACCCGAAGGATGAATACCTCGTCGATGCAGCGATGATCAAGAATATCGCCGTGAATCTTGATCTGATTCTTTCCAATACCAACGTTGGACTGTGGACGAACTAGCCCTTTCCGAAAATGAGGTGATCGAGAAGTGGATACGACACAAAGAGAAACCATTCGAAGCCTGGTTCCGGCCCGGATGGACCGGCTTCCGTGGACCAGATTCCATTGGCTCATCGTGGTGGGGCTGGGTGTGTCCTGGATCCTCGACGGGATCGAGATCCAGATCGTCAGCAGCATGAGCGGCCCGCTGCAGAGCATTGAAGCCCTGAATCTGACCAGCGGCCAGGTAGGCGCGGCGGCCTCGTGGTACCTGGCCGGCCAGGTCGTCGGCGCACTCTTCTTCGGTCGACTCACCGACAGACTCGGCCGTAAGAAGCTGTTCATCCTGACCCTGGCGATTTATCTCATCGGCAGCGGATTAGCCGGTTTCTCCTGGAACAGCTGGTCGCTGTACCTGTTCCGCTTCATCGCCGGAACAGGAATCGGCGGCGAGTACACGGCGATCAACTCGGCGATAGACGAGATCATGCCGTCGAAATATCGAGGCCGGGTCGACATAGCGATCAACGGCACCTACTGGGGCGGCGCGGCGTTGGGCGCGGTGGCCAGTCTGTTCCTGTACAACGAGAACTTCATCCCGACCCACTGGGGATGGCGGATCGGCTTCTTCATCGGGCCGGTCCTCGGGCTCGTCATCATCTTCCTGCGCAGGCACATCCCGGAAAGCCCGCGCTGGCTGCTCACGCACGGGCGCGCTGCCGAAGCCGAGCGGACCGTCGACGAGATCGAAGCGCGCCTGCGCAGCCAAGGAGTCGAGCTTCCTCCGGTCGACGACCGCAAAGCCCTGGAGATCGTCGACTCGAATCGACTCTCCTACTTCCAAATGGCCCGGATCTTCTTCGGCCGTTATCCTTCTCGTTCCTTTCTCGGATTCACGATGATGGTCACGCAGGCATTCCTGTACAACGCCATCTTCTTTACGCAGGCAATGGTCCTGACGTACTTCTATGACGTGCCGGCCGACCACACCGGTTACTACTTCTTCCCGTTCGCCATCGGCAATCTGATCGGCCCATTGGTGCTCGGCCCGCTGTTCGACAGCATCGGCCGACGGAAGATGATCTGTACGACATATGTCGTGTCCGGCGTACTGTTGCTCGCCTCCGCCGTCGCCTTCGACGCGGGCGTCCTCAACGCCACGACACAGACCGCCTTCTGGTGTGTCATCTTCTTCTTCGCCTCGGCCGGCGCCTCCTCGGCGTATCTGACCGTCAGCGAAATCTTCCCGCTGGAACTGCGCGGCCAAGCCATCTCGTTCTTCTTCGCGATCTCGCAAGCCGCAGGTGGTGTCGTCGCACCCTACCTGTTCGGTCATCTGGTGGGCGGTGCCGACAACCCGAGCCCCGATCGGCTCCCGCTCACGATGGGATACGTCTTCGGCGCCGGAGTCATGATCGCCGGTGGCGTGATCGCCTGGTTCTTCGGCGTGAACGCGGAAGGCCGGTCGCTCGAGGACATCGCGGACCCGCTGTCGAAGGCGGAATCGTCCGACCCGAGTCTCAGCCCAGCCGTGAGCGACTGACCGAGCAGCCGCGAGAGGCGACGAAGGGAATTTGTCACCATGGTGCAACCAACCCCTTGGCAGACGAGTAAGACTCGGCATCGACCCGATGACTTACCAAGCCACGGCGAACGCGGTAGGCGAAAACGTCGGGTCGAAATCGCGAGGGTCCTGGCGCGGGTGAAACCGATCGCGACCTTGCTCCGGGGAAACTGGGGCTATCTGTGCGCCGCAGTCGGGAGCATCATCACATTCACCCTGCTGTTCAAGCCGTGGCTCAGCAGCAGTGGACCGGACGGCTCGATCTACAGCAATGCGTTCGGTCAGACCCGTATCACCACCACGCTGGTGGGTCTCTGGTCGCAGAAGCCACCGAACCACTCCAACCTCAACGGTATGTGGGCCGTCCTCGCCACCGCCGCGATTTTCGTCACCGTGATCGCCGCGTTGATCAATCTTTTGGCACGCACCAAAGCACTTGCTCACTTGACGGCTGGTTCCGCGGTAGCTGTGGCGATTTTCGTCCTCTGTATCCTGGTCTATCTCAATGGAAAGGGGCCGGAGCTACGCAACATGGTCGGTTCCGGCCCGCCCACCGACATCGGTACTCAGATCGGCTATGTGATTCGATGGGCCTCGGGTAATGGGCAATACCCGCTGCCAGGGGCACGAAAGGTCGAATTCTCCACCGCGAAGCTCACGAGTTCTGCGTTGTGGGCAGGCGCCGTTTCCGCGTTTTCGGCCGTGGCGGCGGTCGGGCAATGGTTTCACAGAATGAAATCGCTCCATCGCTCGACTGAACGGAAGAAATATTAGATGGCTGTCTCGAATCGGGTGCGTCCACGTATGCAAGCCGGGTGGATGGAGGGATATTGCCGACTTCGGTCAGCCGAATCCCGCCCCCCAAAACGTCGGGTGTGTCAGAACCTTGGCTCTGTCCCATATTCGGCTCTGTCCCATATTCGGTGGTGATGATCAGAACATGTTTACCCCAAAAGGATTCGATGCCTGAGCAGGGAAAACCCTGCGCGGCCGTACATTTGGCGTTTGATCAGCTTCGTTTTCGTATTGACGCCTTCGGTGGGGCCGTTGCTGTGCGGCAGGCTCAGCCCGGCGACGACGGCGTCGTGGTCTTGGTCGAGGCCGGTCAGGAAGGGTTCGAGCTCGACGAGCCCGGCCTCGCGGACCTGTTTGACCCAGGCGTCGATGTCGGTGCCGCGGCGTTCGGTCATCAGTTGTGCGAACTGTCTCACCAGCTCGGCGAGTGCGGTCATTTCCGGGCAGGTGGCCAGCAGTTCGTCTAGGTGGACGCGCCGCCCGTCGGGCAGGTTCTCCGGGCGGGTCAGTATCCAGCGGGTGACCCGCCGCGGTGACGGCGTGATCCGGTCACCGTCGAGTCGTCCCTGGTTGATGTACCGGTAGAGCAGGTTCTGGCCACCGGTGTAGCCGAGTTCGGTGATCTCGGCGAGCAGCCGCAGCACCGGGACGCCGGGCTCGGCGGCGCGGCGGGCGCGCAGGTGTTCGCGGTAGGGGTCGACCAGGCAGGCCCGGTACTGGGGTGGGCGGCGCAACCGATCCGGCTCAGGAACTCGGGCGTAACGTTTCACCGTGTTCAGCGAAAGTTCGAGTCGCCGTGAGCAATCCAGCAGGCCGACACCCTGGTCGAGGAGGTCGTGGATGGCGTGCCAGCGTTCGATGGTGCTCTGTTCCCGGACCAGCGATCGCCGTTTCGGGCCGGCGGCGGCCCAGCAGCTCGAGTGCGCGGCGACCACCTTTTCGGCCGTCTGGGCCAGCCCGTGCCACAGGTGCCACCGGTCCGATGCCTGGATCGCCGCAGGTAGTGCACGTCGCACGGCCTCGGCATACGTGGTGGACCCGTCGCGGGCGACGACCTCGACACCGGGGTGCTCGCGCAGCCACTGCGCGAGGGTGTCGGCCTTGCGGTCGGGCAGCACATCGATGCGTTCGTGGGTGTCGGCGTCGATCACGATCGTCGAATAGGTGTGTCGGCGCCGCAGGGCGAAGTCGTCGACCCCGACCGCTTTCGGGATCGGCCGCACCGGCAGCGGGATACGCAGCAGCACTCGGATCGCGGTCTGCCGCGACAACTGCAGCGCCAGCGTCGCCAGCAGCCGGACGCTCGCCCGCCCGGCCAGCTCCCGCACCACCGACCGGACCTGCCCGGTCAACCGGGTGGTGCGCCGCTGATATCGCTCCAGGACGCCGGGCACCTGCTCCCGGAAAGTACTGCGGCAGTCCGGGGTTGGGCACACCAGCCGCCGGACCTGCACCCGCAGGATCACGGGGCGGCCGTCGAGCGGAACGTCGGTAACCGTTCGCAGGTGATAGCCGTGGACACGGGCAGATTCGGCACCGCAACCTGGGCACACGGCCGGGCCGCTAGGCGTCCGGGCACGCACCGACAGCTGCCCACCGTCATCGACCACTTCCTCCACCACCAACGGCTGTAACCCTGAAAACACCACGGCAGCAGGCACATTCACCTTGCACACCGCAACATCGTGCCGTCACGACGGGGTCACCACCGAATATGGGACAGAG
>NZ_BDBA01000285.1 GCF_001612745.1 Nocardia amamiensis NBRC 102102
CGGCGGCCAGCCGGGCGCGCAGGTCGTCGACCAGCGCCGCGTGCGCGGCGCGGTTGCCGACCTCTTCGGTAACGGTCATCACGCTATCCTGTCGCCTGAGTTAGTCGCCGATAACT
Source organism: Nocardia amamiensis NBRC 102102 (assembly GCF_001612745.1). Taxonomy (GTDB): domain Bacteria; phylum Actinomycetota; class Actinomycetes; order Mycobacteriales; family Mycobacteriaceae; genus Nocardia; species Nocardia amamiensis. The sequence goes on from NZ_BDBA01000285.1 coordinate 117, forward strand.
GGAATTCAGGTTAGTCTTGGTTAACCAAGATGTCCAGATCGGCGGAAAGGACCGCGTGTGACCAGTGCCGAATCCGTCGCGCCCACCCGTCGCGAGCAGTTGAAGGCGCAACGCAGGGCGCACCTGCTGGAGGCGGGCGCCCGGCTCATCGCCGACCGGGGATTCCTCGGCATGCGCCTGGACGACCTGGGCGCCGCCGTCGGGATCAGCGGTCCCGCGGTCTATCGGCACTTCCCGAACAAGGAGGCGCTGCTGATCGAGTTGCTGGTCGGGGTGAGTCAGCGGCTGCTGGACGGCGGCAAGGCGGTGGTGGTGGCGACGAATTCGGCCGAGCAGGCGCTCGCCGGGCTGGTCGACCACCATTTGGACTTCGCGCTCGGCGAGCCGGAGCTGATCCGCATCCAGGACCGAGACCTGGACAACGTCCCCGCCCCGGCCCGCCGGGAGATCCGCCGCACCCAGCGCCAATACGTGGAGATCTGGGTGGCGGTGCTGCGCGAACTGCATCCGGAGTTACCCGAGGAGACGGCGCGGGTGCAGGCCCACGCCGCCTTCGGCCTGATCAACTCGACCCCGCACAGCGCGAGCACGGCGACCGGGGTCCGAGCCCGGCCGGTGCTGCGCCGGATGGCGCTGGCCGCCTTGGGTTGAGCGCCCCCTCATCGAGCGCTCCACCCGCCATCCATCGTGTACGACGCGCCGGTGACCATGCCCGCATTCGGTGACGCGAGCCAGCCCACCAGTGCCCCTACTTCCTCCGGCTCGACGAGGCGTTTGATCGCGCTCTCGGTGAGCAGGATCTTTTCCACCACCTCCTGCTCCGGCACGCCGTGTGCCTTGGCCTGGTCGGCGATCTGCTTGTCCACCAAGGGCGTTCGCACGTAACCGGGGTTGACGCAGTTGCTCGTCACGCCGTGTGGACCGCCCTCGAGTGCGGTGACCTTCGACAGGCCCTCCAGCCCGTGCTTGGCCGTCACGTAGGCGACCTTGTACGCGGAGGCGCGCAGGCCGTGCACCGAGGAGATGTTGACGATCCGTCCCCAGCCGCGCCGATACATGTGCGGCAGAGCCGCGCGCACCAAGAGAAACGGTGCCTCCACCATCAGCGTGAGCAGATCGCGGAACCGCTGCGGGGCGAGGTCCTCGATCGGGCTGATGTGTTGTACGCCGGCGTTGTTCACCAGGATGTCGGCTTCCAGCTCCAGTGTTTCCAGCGACGCGACGTCGAGCAGGTCCACCGCCCACGACTTTCCGCCCAGCTCACCGGCCACGGCCTTCGCACCGACGTCATCGATGTCGGCGACGGTGACCACCGCGCCGCGCGCCGCGAGCGCACGGGCGCAGGCCGCGCCGATGCCGCTCGCGCCGCCGGTGACCAGGGCGGTGCGCCCTGCGAGATCGTTCATCGCGCAGTCACTTCGGCGGTCCGCACGCCGAGTCTTTCGGCGTCGGCGAGGTCGATGCTTTCCAAGCTCAGTCCTTTCGTTTCCCGGGCAACCAGCACGGCGATCGCACTGATCGCCGCCGCGCCGGCCAGGTACCAGGCGATCGGCACGGCGGAGCCATAGGTGTTGAGCAGTCGGACGGCGATGATCGGAGCCAGCGACCCGGCCGCGATCGAGGTCACCTGATAGCCGAGGGACACACCGGAATAGCGCATCCGGGTGGGGAACATTTCGGCCATGATCGCGGGCTGCCCGGCGTACATGAAGGCGTGGAAGACCAAGCCGATGACGATGGCGGACATGATGATCGCGTTGTGGCCGCTGTCCATCATCGGGAAGGCGAAAAAGCCCCAGGTGCCCGCGGTGAGGGCGCCGACCAGGTAGACCGGCCGCCGGCCGAAGCGGTCGGAGAGCTTGCCCACCAGCGGGATCATCCCGAAGTGCACTGCGTGCGCGGCGAGCAGCCACCACAGGATGACTGTGGTGTCGGCGTGCACCTGCACCTTCAGATAGGTGATGGTGAAGGTGACCACGAGGTAGTACATGACGTTCTCGCCGAAACGCAGACCCATCGCGGTGAGCACGCCGCGCGGGTAGTGGCGCAGCACCTCGACGACGCTGAGCGAGGTCGCCTTGATCTGCTCGGCTTCCCGCTGCGCCGCGACGAAGATGGGTGCGTCGGTGATCTTCGTGCGGATGTAGTAGCCCACCAGTACCACGACGGCCGACAGCCAGAACGCCACCCGCCAGCCCCAGCTGAGGAACGCCGCGTCCGACAAGGTGGAGGTGAGCACCAGCAGCACCACCGTCGCCAGCAGGTTGCCCGCTGGCACGCCCGCCTGCGGCCAGCTCGCCCAGAAACCGCGGCTGCGGCCCGGACTGTGCTCGGCGACCAGGAGCACCGCGCCGCCCCATTCCCCGCCGACCGCGAAACCCTGGATGAAGCGCAGGATCACCAGCAGGGCGGGCGCCCAGTAGCCGATCTGCGCGAAGGTGGGCAGGCAGCCCATCAGGAACGTCGCGGCGCCCACCAGCACCAGGCTGAACTGGAGCAGCTTCTTGCGGCCATACTTGTCGCCGAAGTGCCCGAACACCACGCCGCCGAGCGGGCGGGCGGCGAAACCGACGGCGTAGGTCACGAAGGCGGCCAAGATGGCGTCCAGATCGCTGGTGCCCTTGGCGAAGAACACCTTGCTGAACACGAGCGTGGCGGCGGTGCCGTAGAGGAAGAACTCATACCACTCCACCACCGTGCCCGCCATCGACGCGGCCACCACCCGCCGCAAGCCGCTGATTTCGCCGGGATCTTTCGGCTCTGCCGGGTTCGCCCCGGCGCTGTGCACCCTCATCGCACATCTCCTTCGTGCCCGGGGCCACACTTCGGGTCTCGATGTGACGGCCCCCACAATGCTTTGGCTGAACCGAGTATTCGTGCAGACGAAATGCGCCGCAATGACCATTAATGCAGCATGCATCTGCGACGATGCAGATATGAGCCCGGCTTTCGCGGGGTCACCCCGGCGTCCCAGCGCCGATGACCTGCTCGTTCTGCTCGCGGTCGGACGATCCGGCCGCTTCGTCACCGCGGCCGAAGAGCTCGGCATCAACCACACCACGATCTCGCGCCGGATCGCGGCGTTGGAACAGACCCTCGGCGGCCGCGTGCTCACCCGGGTGACCGGCGGCTGGGAACTGACCGACCTCGGCAAGGAGGCCCTCGCCGCGGCCGAGGCGGTGGAGTCGGCGGTGAAATCGCTCGCCGCGGACGCGGGCGGCAACCGCGTGCTGGAGGGCGTGGTCCGAATCTCGGCGACCGACGGCTTCAGCGCCTACATCGCCGCGCCCGCCGCCGCCGAGGTGCGGCGGCGGCATCCGAAGATCACCGTCGAGATCGTGGCGACCACTCGGCGGGCGTCGCAACAGCGATCCGGGCTGGACCTCGAGGTGGTGGTGGGCGAGCCGCAAGTGCACCGCGCCACCGCCATCCATCTGGCCGACTACTGCCTCGGCCTCTACGGCTCGCGCGAATACCTGCGCGAACACGGCACTCCCGCGACCATCGACGAGCTGGCCCGGCACCCGCTGGTGTACTTCATCGATTCCATGCTCCAGGTCGACGACCTGGACCTGGCCTCCAGCTTCGCCCCTGCCATGCGCGAATCCGTCACCTCCACCAACGTCTTCGTGCACGTCGAGGCCACCCGGGCCGCCGCGGGCCTGGGCCTGCTGCCCTGCTTCATGGCCGACCGCCACGCCGACCTGGTCCGCGTTCTCGCCGATTCGGTGACGGTCACCCTCGGGTACTGGCTGGTCGCCCGCGCCGAAACCCTCCGCCGCCCAGAAGTCGCCGCCGTCGTCGCCGCGATCCGAGCCATGGTCGACGACCAGCGCGACACTCTCCTCGGCCGGCCGCGCTGATCTTTCCGGCAACTTCGCCGACCGCTGCGCGCCCCACGTCGTGTGCTGCCTCGACCGGCTTCGGAACCGATTTCGCGCTGCTGCCGGGTCGATCGTCCTCGGGTGGCTCGATCGGCCGCTGATCTGTGCAGGCGGGCCTGCCCGGCAGTCTCCGCGGGGCCGCGAACAACGTCGGCAAAGGCGAGCGCGGCGGTGTCGTGGTAGCGTATTTCATTGAATGATCGTTTAGTCAATGAGGTTGTGGTGAGTAGCCGACGAGAACAGGCTGAGTGGCGGCGCGAGCGTTTGCTCGACGCGGCCTTGGACGTGTTCGCCGAAAAGGGGATCGACGGGGCTTCGGTCAAGGACATCGCGGCTGCCGCCGGGGTGGCGCCTGGCCTGCTGTATCACTATTTCGCGGGCAAAGAAGCGCTGGTGACCGCGCTGCTGCGGGAGCGAGGGTTCGCGCGGCAGTTGCGCGAATTGCTGGAGCAAGCGCGCGGGCGGTCGGCGAGCGAGGTCCTGCCCCGGGTGATGCGCGAGTTCGACGGCCTTCTGGCCCGCAACGCCAAGCTGCTCAGGCTCTTTTTCGCCGCGGGTCATTCGCACGAGAACGTACGGGCCGTGCTGGCGGAGTTCGTGGCCGAAGGGCAGGCCGCGATGGCGGACTACCTGCGTTCACGCGTGGCAGCGGGGGAATTGCGCGATCACGATGCGCACACCACCGCGACCGCCCTGTTCGCGACGCTCGCCGTCGGCCGCAGCGCCGCAAGCCCGGTCGATGTCGACGAGTTGGTCGGTCTCGTGCTCCACGGCCTCATCCGACCTGATGGCGGCACGCCGCCCGAAAGAGAGATTGCTGGTGAATGACATGAAGGTGCAATGCTGCGTGGTAGGCGGCGGCCCCGCCGGGATGATGCTGGGGACCTTGCTGGCCCGGCAGGGCGTCCAGGTGACCGTGCTGGAGAAACATGCCGACTTCCTGCGCGATTTCCGCGGCGACACGATCCATCCGTCCACCCAGGAACTCATCCATGAGCTCGGCTGGCTGGACGAATTCCACCGGCTCCCGCACAGCACGATGGATCGGGTGACCGTCGCTGTCGGTGGTACACCGGTGACATTCGCGGATTTTCGAAAGCTGCCGGTCCGCAGCCCCTACATCGCGTTCATGCCGCAATGGGAGTTCCTGAACTTCCTTGCGACAAAGGCCGCGACCTTCCCCGGCTTCCGGCTTCTACAATCCACCGAAGTCACCGATCTGCTCATCGAGAACGATCGCGTCGTCGGCGTACGGGCGACCACCGGCACGGGGCCACTCGAGATCCGCGCCGACCTCGTCGTCGCGGCCGACGGCCGGCACTCGCGCATGCGAGACCAGGCCGGTTTGCGTGCCGAGGCGAGCTCGCCACCCATGGACGTCCTGTGGTTCCGGCTGTCGCGGCGGGAGACGGACCGGGTGGAGTTCTTCCAGGGCGGCAAAGGGGCAATGGTCGCCATCGACCGCGGTGACTACTGGCAGGTGGCATACACCATCCCGACGAACTCCTATCAGGAGTTACGGGCGCTCGGCATCGACGAGTTGCGCAGCAGGATAAGCGAATTAGCACCCGCGTTGCATGACCGCGTCCACGAACTGGCCGGCTGGGATGACGTCCACCAGCTCACGGTACGTGTCGATCGGCTCGACAACTGGTATCGACCGGGGCTGCTCTGCATCGGCGATGCCGCGCACGCCATGTCGCCTGCAGGCGGTGTCGGAATCAACCTGGCCATCCAGGACGCCGTCGCGACCGCGAACCTCCTCGGCGCGAAACTGCTCACCCAGAGTCTGACCGATGCCGATCCGCCACGCGTGCAAGCGCGCCGCCAGCTGCCGGTCAAGCTGACCCAGCTGTTCCAGCTGGCCATCCTGCGCGACCTCTACCCCAAAAACCTCGATGACAACACAGCCATCCACGTGCCGCCGATCTTCCGGGTTTTCCGGCGGCTACCCGCGCTGCGTCACGCGGTGGGCCGGTTCATCGGACTCGGCGTTCGGCCGGAACACATCCGGAGCTGAACCCGGACGACAACCTGATACGGAGATCGTGCCAAGACACCGTCGTCACCTTGCCGGGGCACCGATCAGCCGAGCAAATACCACGTCATCGGGCGCGAGGTACGATTGTTGTCCATTGGAGACGTTGCCGGTATCACCGCCGACACCGGCACGAGAGTTCCCACCCTGGCGGCCGCGCGTCGGCCAGGGTGGCAGTACACCCAAGTCGATGAGACCGGTCGGGTGGTGGCCCCCGTGAGAAATGAAACCGCGATCCTGTCGGAGCCGCTCCGGGAGGTGACGGCGGAGTATGTCAACTGGCTGGCCGTGACGGACTCGGCGACGCTGGCTCGCCGGGCACGGCATTTCGCATCCGCCGCGCAGTTCGGTGTGGATCAGCCCGCCGCGATGCGGCGGTTGCACAAAGCAACGAGCACCATCGCCAAGGCCGACGGGCTGGAGGACTTGCTCGGCCGCGTCTTGGACACAGCGATCGCACTGATCGGCGCGGACTTCGGGAACGTGCAGCTTGTCGACCCGGCCACGGGAGCGCTGCGGATCGTGTCCCAGTGCGGCTTCGGCCCGGAATTCCTCGACTACTTCGCCGTGGTCGACGACCCCACCTCCGCTTGCGGACGAGCCTCGAAAACCGGTGAGCAGACCGTCATCACCGACACCCGCCTCGACCCCTCGTTCGCCCCGCATCACGAGATCGCCGAACGGTCGCGATTCCGATCCGTGCAGTCCACGCCGCTGCTGACCTACGACGGGGAACTGATCGGCATAGTGTCGACCCACCTGTCCCGTCCGCACAGCGCGTCCGCCCGCGAACTCCGCGTCATGCAGCTGTTCGGCGACGTCGCGGGCGAGGCGATCGCACACCGGCTCGGCGCGGCGAACGCCATCGACCCGATCGGGCGGGCGATGGTGACGGCGCTCTTGGCTCCCACGGTGGAACTGGGCGAACCCGCGCGGAATCTGCCTCGGGTCGCGTCGCTGGAGCCGCCGACCACCGGCAGGCTGGACGCAGTCACGCCGGAACCGTCCTACACACGGCCCGAACTCACGGTCTCCGAATTCGCGGGCGACATCGTCGACGATCTCTTCTCGGTGAGTATGACCCTCCATGGCGCGTGCAGCCTCGTCCGAGACGGCCTCGTCCGCGAACGGCTCGCTTCAGCTGTTGACGGCCTCGACGAAACGATCCGCCAGATCCACGCCAACACCTTCCACGTAGTGCCCGAGGATCTTCCCGATTAGAGGTTCGTTCGGCCCAGCAGGGGATGGGCCAGGAAACTCGAAAGCTCTACGCCGACAGGGCATAGACTCCAGGGCACTGCGCCGAGTCGCATGGCATCGAAGCCCCGATCATCCGGTGCGGAAGCGAACTGCGACAGGCCGATTCCAACGAATCGCACATCCGTTGCCGTGCTGTTGACCGTCCCGCTTCGCATCACTCACGGTCCGGGGCTCGCATCCGGTGCGCTCGAGTGGCACATGGCTGCGGCAAAGTGCGAGAAGGCCATCCATGGTGTGCCACTCGCGAGTATTCCCGGCTAGATGTGGCGACATGCGTGTCAGCGGCGGTCGGGGAGTTGGCCCCGTTAGGGTGAGGTAATGGCTTCGCTTTCCGATCCTGACGTGCGTGAGTTTCTGTCCCATGGCACCAGAACGGCGAAGGTGGCGTTTGTGGCGGCGGATGGTAGGCCGATGGTTACGCCGGTCTGGTTCGTCCTCGAGGGGGATGAGCTGGTTTTCAACACCGGCAGGTCGAGCGTCAAGGGGAAGGCGTTGGCGCGGGACGGGCGGGTTGCGGTGTGTGTCGACTTGGAGGGGCCGCCGTACGCTTCGGTCCAGGTGCAGGGCATCGTGACGCTCTCGGAGGACCCGGATGAGCTGCTTCGCACCGCCACCGCGATCGGTGGCCGCTATATGGGGGCGGATCGGGCCGAGGAGTTCGGGATGCGCAATGGCGTACCCGGTGAGCTGGTGGTCCGGGTGCGGCCAACCAAGGTCATCGCCCACTTCGACGTAACCGCCTGACCCTGCCCATGAGCACCGCGTCCATGCCTGGTTGCCCGGTCCAGTCCGGCGGAAACCGCGGGGCCGGTGTGCAGTGGCCGCACATGTAGTGCCACCCGGAGGTCCGGCCGGCTGTTGGGTGATGGTCCAGGCTTGGCCGCTGAAGGTGGTCACGTGGGATTTCGAGCCGAGGTTCCGCCCGGGATAGCCCGCTACATCTGTTCAGGCGCCGGGCATGCCTGTCCGGAGCGGCGCTAGCGGCATCGACGTCGATTTCGCCGGGCCGGGTGCGATCGATGCTCGCGCTGCGTTCGGTCGCCGGGGTCGGCGGTGCGCCGGTCAATACACTCGGCGCATGACCGTGCATTTCATCGGGGCCGGGCCGGGTGCGGCAGATCTGTTGACGGTGCGCGCGGTCGAACTGTTGCGCGCGTCGCCGGTGTGCTTGTACGCGGGTACCTATCTGGATCTGCGGGTGCTGTCGTACTGCGCGCCGGATGCCGAGTTGATCGACACCCAGCATTTGGACCTCGACCAGATCACCGATCACCTGGTGCGGGCCGACCGCGCAGGCAAGGACGTGGCTCGGCTGTGTTCGGGAGACCCGTCGCTGTATTCCGCGCTCACCGAGCAGACCCGCAGGCTGGATGCGCAGGGTGTGCCGTGGGATGTCACGCCGGGCGTGCCCGCTTACGCCGCGGCCGCCGCATTGCTCGGCGCCGAGTTGACGGTGCCGGAGCTGGTGCAGTCGGTCGTGCTGACCCGCACGCAGGCCCGGTCGACCGCGATGCCCGAGTCGGAGGCGTTGGCGAACTTCGCCGCCACCGGCGCCACGCTCGTGCTGCACTTGGCCATCACCCGCATTCGGACGCTGGCGTCCGAACTGGCCGCCGGCTACGGTCCGGACTGCCCGGTCGCCGTCGTCTACCGCGCCAGTCAACCCGAGCAGCTCGTCCTGCGCGGGACCCTGACCGACATCGCCGACCAGGTCGAGGCCGCTGGTCTGCGCCAGGCCGCGGTGATCTTGGTAGGCCGAGCCCTCACGCCCTCGGTCTCTTGCGCGGAATCGCACCTCTACGACCCGGCACGAGTGCGCGGGAGCACCGGTCCCAGCCGCTGATAACTCAAAGGTTCGCGAGCGAACGACAGCGGAGAGGGACTCGAGGTGTGTCCACAGGGGGAGGCGCACGGGGCGGGCGCAGCTCCTCGAGGTCGCAGGCGCTGGGCCGGTCCGCTCCGCTGGCCGTAGTGATCTTGGTCGCGTGGCACGGATGCTCCGGAGCGGCGCGTTCGGGCCCGGTGTGAGAACGGCAACACCCCCCTTGCGAACCCCTCACAATAGCGCTGCCTGTGGTGATGTCGTCTGGCTATGGAGGTTGGTTGGTCGGGCGCCGGGGGCGACGGTAGATTGTTCCGGTGATTCGCGACGGCAGTCCCGGCGGAGCCGGTCGGTGGGCTTTGGGCACGGTCGCGCCCATGTAACAACGCCGGCCTGCTGGACAGATAGTTCAAATGAACATTTTTGCCTGATTGATATGAGAACTGAACCGGAGATTCGGGCGCCACGCTGGGACAGGTGAGCGCCTACTCCGGGTGTGGTCGGGGAGCGCTTGCGTGGTGTTCCGGAAGCGAGGTTACGGTTGGACCGGCTGGATTTCGGCGGAAACGGCGAAACTGGTAGCGAACGGGCACACGCGGGCTCTGGGGTAGCACCCGAGGGGTCCGGTGTCTTTCCGTTGTCGCCCGCCCAGCTGGGCATCTGGTACGCGCAGCATGTCGACCCGCAGGTGCCGATCACCATCGCGCAGTACGTCGATCTGCACGGTGCGCTGGATGTCGATGTGCTCGAGCAGGCCAGCATCGACGCCTCGCACGAGCTGGGTTCCGGTTTCCTCCGGATCATCGAGCGCGACGGCGAGCCGCTGCAGTTCGTCGACCACTCGATCGCCGACTACGACAAGGTCGTCTACGTCGATCTGCGTGACGAGGCCGATCCGGCCGCCGCGGCGATGGCGTGGATGCGCGCCGAGTACAGCCGCCCGCTGGACCTGACCAACGACCGGCTGATCATGATCGCGGCGCTGCAATTGGCCGACGACCACTGGTACTGGTATTCCCGCGCCCACCACATCGCGCTCGACGGCTATGGCGCGATGACCAACCTCAATCGGATCGCCGAGCTCTACACCGCCTACGTCGACGGCGCCGAGGCCGCCAAGTCCAAGGCGACCGATCTGCACACGCTGTATGAGCAGGAGATCGCCTACCGGGAGGGCACGCGCTTCACCTCCGACAAGGAGTACTGGGCCGAGCGGG
>NZ_BDBA01000286.1 GCF_001612745.1 Nocardia amamiensis NBRC 102102
CACCGGCGGGTTTCTTGATCGCGACGGTGACCAGCCCTGATTCGCCCTCGTAGCCGAGATCGGTGAGGACCGGCAGGTCGTGGCTGACCCAGCCGAGCAGGGCTTCGCGCAGGCCGGGGGTGATGACCTGGACGTTGCCGCCGTGGTGGCGGTGTTTCCCGGACCACCACAGGTCGATCGGTTTGCCGTTGCGGCCGATGACAGGGCCGGGTTCGTGCAGCCGGTCGGTCGCGATGAGCGTGCCGTCCACGCTGAGGTGTTCGTGCCCGGCCAGATGCGCATCCCGTATCGCGGTCCCGGCGTCCGCCGCCTGGTCGGCGAGAACGTCGATGCCTTCGTGCAGGTAGGTGTAGGCGGTGGTTTTGCCGATGCCGTTGTCGCGGGCCAACTGCGCGACCCGCGTGCCGTCGAGGAACCAGCGCAGCACCAGCACCGCCTGCGCCAGGCAGTCCAGCGCGCGGCGGCCGGCGCGGGTGCCGCGACGTCGGCGTTCGACCTCGAGCAGTCCGGCCAGGTACTCGGCGGTGTACTCACTGATCGGCAGGATCGCGGCGTATGTCATGCTCACGATGCGCAGAACCTCTATGAAGTTGATCTTTGGAAGGACCTACTTCATACCCGAGGTTCTGCGCTTTCTCGTTGCACCCCAACACTTTCCGGCGTCTCCGCAGCTCACGCCACCCACGACGCCGCTACCGGGAAAGGCTCAGTGCCTGGTGGAAGCGCAGATTCGCGGTACCCGCCCCCGTTCCAATCCTTCTTCGCCCCGGCACGCTCCTCGGAGCGAACGACCGCCTCGAGTTCCATCAACTGCCCTGATGTCGCGAGGGCGCTGTGGTCGATCGCGCCGAGTTCTACGATGCGGCGCACTCGGTAGAGCTCCTGGACATCTTCCGGGGAGAGCGTCTTGACCACGGCGCCTCTGTGCATCCGATATACGACCAGACCCTCGTACTCGAGCAAGCGTAAGGCCATGCGCAAGGTGTGCCTGGCAACACCGAGTTCGGCCGACAGTGCCACGTCTCGTAACGGTGCACCCGGAGTCAGGACACCCTCAAGGATGCGATCGCGCAGGACAGCGACAACCCGTTCGCCGACGGGCACGGACTCAAGGGGTTCTTTCGGTTCGCTCACACCTGAAGACGAGCAAGTTTTGTTCCATAACCTCACAAGTGGTATTCATGCCAAAATACACTTCTACCATGTCTTTTTCTGGATTCAATCATGCCTGGCAGAACCTCATCGATGGAATCATTCCATCAATATCGCGCATCTGGACGTTGCGGTGGCCGGGAACGCGCCAGGTGGATCCAGTCCTATGGCGGGCATCCGCTCGATCGGCGCCCACTCGCCCTGTAGGTGAGGTGTGGTTGCGGCACGCCGCGCTGGGGGCGGCCGTCTGGGCAACGCGTTCTCTGGCTGTCAACAATCGGAATCGACTTGGTCGATACAGCCCCGCGAGGATCTGCGGGGAGGCCGGGGTCCGCTCGAAACCCGAACCTCACCGGCGTTGCGCAGAACCGCATGCGATCACACATCACCCCTCGACATCTGCCACGGGAGTAGCCCGGCGCTCATTCCGAACCGGAACATGTCTTCTGAGCGAGGACCTCGCGCAACGGCACCACGTCGACACCGGCTGCCTCAAGTTCTCGTCGCACCGCTCGCGCTTGAGTCACCGCGCCAGTGGTGTCCCCGTGCAACAGGACGGTGTCGCAGTCAACGGAGATGTCTGTACCGGTGATCGTGCGAACGAGGCCGTCGGTGACCATGCGCACTGTGCGTGCCACGACCTCGTCATCATCGTGGATGAGCGCGTTGGGCTCTGTTCGGCGTACCAACGTCCCGTCGTCGAGGTAATTCCGGTCGGCCATCCCGATCACACCCACCGCGATGCCTCGCTCGCGGGCGGCCACCGCGAGTTCACCTTCCTGAGTGAGTACAACTTGGTCGGGGCCGAGCATCGCAACAGCGTCCGCAACCGCTTCGGCGTAGTCGCGGCGCACGACAACCAGGTTGCCGAGTTTGCCGTGCGGCGCGATATGAGCGATCCGTGTGCCGTGTGCCGTGGCGAACGCAGCGAGAGCACCGACCTGATACAGCAGGTCGGTGCGGACCTCCTCGACGCTCAGATCCATCGCGCGACGACCGAAGCCGACGATGTCCGCGAACCCTGGATGTGCACCGACGGCGACACCGCGGCGGACACAATGGGCTACCGTCGCGTCCATGATCCGGGGGTCGCCCGCGTGGAAGCCGCAGGCTATGTTTGCCGAGGTCACCACATCGAGGAGCGTTTCGTCGTCGCCGATACGGTATCGGCCGAATCCTTCACCCAGGTCGGCGACAAGATCCACTGCGCGTTTCATTCGATATCACCTCTATTGATGTGACGGCAGCTGATGCCGTCGGAGACTCGGGACAGATGACCGGCATGGACAATGTGCCCGAGTCCGGTGGATCGGAAAACGACTCCGACGCGCTCGGCCAACTCGCGCAACATCCGGTCCCTGGCACGGACCGCTCGGATCGCATCGGTCACATCCGACAGCCGAAAGGTGACCGAGTCCCCGGGCGCCAGTTGGGCCAGCCGGTCGACCGCCGTGGTCGTGGCCACACCGATCACCGGATAGCCCGCGACCAGCAATCTCCCGCGGAGCAGCACGAGCAGTCCGCCTCCCGGTGGCACCTCGATGGCTCCGACCGGGACACCGCGCGAAAGCATCTCTCCACCCACGGTGCGGGGCGGCGTCGGACCTCTCAGACGCAGACCCACGTAATCGGACTGCGGGGATACGGTGTAAGTCTGTTCCGAACCGACGATGCCCGAAGCGAACTGACCTGCCTCGGGCCCTGCCGTCATCTCGATGACAGCGGAGTGTGAGAACGTCTGCTGCGGAGCACCGAGCCGGAAAAAGGGGAATTGGGAACAAGGGTGATCGAGGGATTCGAAAACCGATTCGATTTCGAGTTCGTCTCCTGCGTGGAGACGACGGCTGACGCCGAGCAGTGGGTCGGGGGCGACACTGCCCAGCACCGGCACGCTCACAAGCTGGCCGTTGAACGCCAGGTAGGACCGCAGTCCGGCAGTCGGCGAGGGCACCGTGAGTAGCTGGCCGACGCCGACCAACAACGGTTCGCCAGCAGGGTGCCGGACCCCGTCCATGAAAATGTGGTTCATGGCGCCGGTGGCTGCCACCAGCACGGGCGCAGAGCAGCGCAAACCGAGAGCCGAACCGGTCACCTCCAGCAGAGGAGCTGCCGCAGGGTTTCCGACCAAGGTATTCGCCACGACAGCCGAGTACTGATCGGATGCGCCGTTCGCAATCAGACCGACTCGGCCGAGTCCGGGGCGACCGAGATCTTGTACGACCGCATGCCCCGCCTGCAAGACGGTGATGGTCGCGGTAGTCACGCGGTCTCAGCAGACGTCTTGGGCAGGCGATCGGCCCACATATGCCATTGTGTCGCCGGGACCGGCACGAACCGGAACCGATCTCCGGGCCGATACCAAACGAGGTTCTCGTCGGTCATGTCGAAAAGGCGCAATGGTGTTCGGCCGATGATCCGCCAGCCGCCCGGAGAGACTACGGGATAGATCACGGTGTTGGGCCCACTGAGGCCAACCGAGCCCGGCAGAACGCGGGTGCGTGGATCGGGCAGACGGGAGACGGGAGCCGGCAGGGTGGGCCCGTTGAGAAACGGGGCACCGACGGGAGCGCCACAGAACCGGACGGTCCACGCACTCCCGGTATGAATATGCACGACTTCGGTCGGCGAGAGGCCCACCTGGCCCCCGACATCCGCAAGATCGGGACCATATTCCCCTCCGTACACCACCGGGATCTCGAAGTACCGCGACAGTGTCGGGGCCTTGGGGCGTTCCACGAGGTCGATGAGCGAACGCACGGCCTTACGCATGGTCTCGTGGTCGGTGATCAGCGGATCGAAGGATATGAACGCGTGTTCGAAAGTAGCTACGACGTCCACCAAACCGACGGGCAACGCCTGCCGGAGCGCCGACGCGAGTTTATCGGCGCCTTCCCAGCGCGCTTCGGCGGTTTCCCCGGGAGGCGTGAGGAGCAGGCCCGAATCACCGTATTCCCGGATGTCGATTTCATTCGTTAACATCACTCCGCCTTCGATCTGTGTTCTGTCGACGGTGTACTGAGAGGGTGGTCGGGCGAGCGTGCCTGCGGCTGAGACAACGAATGTATTGCCCGCTGGGGCGCGGGGACCGGAGGTCAGGGCACGAAGGCGAAGGCCCGCACGGGGAAGGTGGACAGTCGCCGAATGGCGGGCGGTACTGCGCTGAACAGGGCTCCCGTGTTCGGCAGGCGGTCGAGATTGGTTAGGTTTTCGACCACGGGGATGTCTGCGCCCAGCAGGATGGTGTGGGCGGGGCGGTGTTTTCCGCGGGTATCGTCGATGTTGACCGAGTCGATGCCGACGAGTCGAGCACCTGCGTCGACTAGTGCTTGTGCCCCGGCCGCGGTGAGATGGGGGTGGGTGGGACCGCCGTAGTGATCAGTTCCCCAATGACGGTCCCACCCGGTACGCACGAGGACTGCGGTATTCTGCAACTGCAAACCGGAGAAAATGTCCGGGCCGCACAGCCCCTCATCGGCCTCTACGACAATCACAGGCAGCATCGCGCAGGTCTCGAGCATCAGGTCGGCCAGGTCCTTACCGTTCCGGAAGCGGTGAGCTGGCGTATCCAGATAGGTTCCCGTGTTGCCTACCATCGTGATCTGCCCGATCACGAACTCAGTTCCGGCAGCGTAATGCTCGGCTGACGCATCGTAGCTGAGATATTCCGCGATCCGCGGGCCGGGTAACCCGGGATGGGTTGTCATACCGTGCTCGATGGTCTGGCTCAGATCGATCAGTCGCATGTCGTTTTCTCCTGGCAGAGTTGGCGTTCGATGATCGGTCGTGGCCGTTGTCGGTAGGTGTGCGGGAGTGAAGGTCGGGTACCGACCCGCTTCCGGGCGGCTCAGTCGCGGTACGCGCCTAGGTGCCGTCGGCGCCGCTGGCGTGATGCAGGTCTCGTCCGCGGGTTTCCGGTGCCATCACGATCGAGGCGACAACTCCGACAGCGCTGATGATGCCCGCGATGAGCATGGTTGGGCCGATGCCGGTGTGGGCGAGCAGGAGGGGAGTCAGGAAGGTGCCGAGCGCGGCGCCGACTCGGCTGATCGCGGTTCCTATGCCGACTGCTGTGGCCCGGATCGCTGTGGGAAACAGTTCGTTGGGGTAGATCCATTGCATGATCGTCGGGCTGCCGATAGCGATGGCGTAGGTGGTGAACATGAGCGCGATCACCACGGTGGGCGCGTCGGGCCAGATGCCGAGGGCCAGCAGGGCGATCGTGGCTATCGTGAACGGCACGATCAGCAACCGGCGTCTGCCGATGCGATTGGCGAACAGGGTCGCCACCACACAGCCGATCAGGAACAGCACGCCGATCATGGCGGAGCCAACGGTGGATTGTCCGGGACTGTTGAGTCGGAATGCCTCCAGCATGGCCGGGCCGAAGGCGTAGATCGCGTAGATGGGCCAGATCGAGCACGTCCAGAAGATCGCGATGAAGATAGTGCGACGGAGGTATGGCTTGCCGGTCAGGTCGCGCAGCCCCGCATGATCGGGTTCCGCCATGTGATCGGGGAGCTCCACGCCGGGGCCGAGGGCCTTCACGAGTGCACTGCGGGCTTCGTCGGTGCGACCGCGGGAGGCCAGCCAGCGCGGCGATTCGGGGGTGCCCCACCGGGCCATGACCAGTATCAGCGCTGGTACCGCCGGGGAGAGCAACATCCATCGCCAGCTGTCGGGGCCGAACTGGGCGATGGCGTCGCCGATAAGGTAAGCGGCGACATTGCCCGCTGCCCACATCGCGGTCAGCCAGCCCAGGAGGCTGCCGCGCTTGGCGCGGGGGGCGAACTCGGCTTGCAAGGCGGTCGCGATCGGGTAATCCGCACCGATCGCCACCCCGGTCACCAACCGGGCGATAAGGAGCCAGACCGGACCGTCGGCGAAGAATTGCGCGACCGAGCACACCACGATCAGGATCAGGTCCAAGGTGTACATCACCTGTCGGCCTATCCGATCGGTGACATAGCCACCCACCAGCCCCCCAGCGAACATTCCGATCAAGGCCGCCGCGGCCAGCAGCCCTTGCCAGACGCCACTCAATTGCCATGCGGGGGTGAGCTGTGTCAGTGCGATTCCGACGATTCCCAGCACGTATCCGTCCAGGAAGGGGCCACCAGCCGAGTACACCGTCAATCGGCGATGAAAAGCAGTCATCGGGGAGTCGTCGAGCGACCGCGTCTCGATCGTTGTCGCTAGGACGCCCGTCGATTGCCCAAGGTCGCTAGGTCTCCCGTCGAGACGTTGGCCTTTGAATCTCATGCTGGTCTCCTGAACCTCGAGCCGACCGCCGAAGCTGTGACGGCGCTAACAGCCATAGTGTTAATTGTTGGACGATCTGTTGTCAACAGGTCATTTCATTCGGGCGTGCAGCTGCATGGAAGAGAGGGATGCCCTTCCTTGTTGAACAATCTTGGTGTTAGCATCACCGCGTGACGAAGAACAATCCAGCCGGGTCGGACGCCGCGACAAGCGAACGAGTCGCCGCGGCATTGCGTGATCGGATCATGCAGGGCGAGCTCGCACCGGGCAGCCCGCTACGGGAAGTGCCATTGGCGGCGGACCTCGACGTCTCCCGCAATACATTGCGGGAGGCGTTGCGACTACTGGCCGCCGAGGAACTGGTCGACCTACACCGCCACCGCGGTGCGGTGGTCACAATCCTGTCGGCAGAGGACCTCCGCGACATCTACCGGGTGCGCCGGGTCGTGGAGCTGCGGGCCGTAGACGACATCGCGTTGACCCAGCCGGGAACCGCGCAGGCCATGCAGGATGCGGTGGCGGCCTCCGAGTCCGCTCTACAAGCCGGGGCCTGGCGTGATGTCGGCACCGCGAGCCTGCAGTTCCATCAAGCGCTGGTAGCCACACTCGGAAGCAATCGATTGGACGCGCTGTTCCGGACAATCGTCGCACAGTTGCGGCTCGCGTTTGCCGCCGCGGAAAATGAGGCGGACCTGCAAAGGCCATGGGTCGCACGAGATCGCGAGATCTGCGAGCTGTTGATCGCGGGGCTACGAGCGACAGCCGCCGCCGAACTACGGCGCTATTTGGACGATTCCGAGCGAGCGATGCTCGAACTGGCACGACTGCGCCCAGCGCGCGAACTCACCGAGTCGGGTACCGCTCGTCGTCCCGGCACTGTGTTGGGAGGTATGTGATGGCTACTCCACCCGCAACGTATCAGGCCAGCTCCGACGGGCCGTTGACCGTAGACCGAAGCTTCTATGACCTGATCGCGCGAAAACTCGAAGCGCGTGAACTCGTCGAGCGGTTCTCCATCCCGATCCGCTCAGGTCAGGCATGGGAGGTGCCGGCCGGGCATGTGTGCCGCATCGTCACCGTCGAGGGGCCGCAGGTGGGCGATTTCAATGTGTGGAACCGCCACGATCCGCGCGAACGGATGTGGGCGGCGCGTACCCGCCAACTGCAACGCGCCCACATCAGCACCTACGATCGGATATGGTCGAACCTGCCATTCCTCCGGCCACTGCTGACCGTCACCAACGACGCACTCGCCGACTACGGCATCGACGTCGATGGTGGCCGGGTGCACGACCTGCTCGGCTCGCGCTGCGATCCCTACGTCAACCGGATGCTGACCGGCAATGACTTCGACTTCCACTGCCATTCGAACTTGACACGCGCAGTACTACCGTACGGGTTGACCGAGTTCGACGTACACGACGTACTCAACGTATTTCAATGCACCGGACTCAACGACGAAGACCAGTACTTCGTCAAGACCTGCCCTGCGAAACAGGGCGACTTCTTCGAGTTCTTTGCCGAAATCGACCTGCTCTGCGCCCTGTCCACCTGTCCCGGCGGCGACCTGTCGGTGCCGCTGTGGGGACCAGACGCCAGCGACCGGACTGACATCTGCCGACCACTGGGGGTCGAAGTGTATCGCGTCACCCCGACACTTCTGTCCAGCTGGACACCACCTCAACGCGCCGCATACCGCAACCAACACGGGATGCGGGCGCCGCGATGGGAAGAGCCGGTTCCGTGACCGGCAAGCCACCACTCGAACATCGGCGGGAAACCTCTCACAATCACCCCGCTTGCACAAACTTATCGGACCGTCCCACCGCCCCGGATGTCCGCGGCACCGCTCGCAGACACACACAGATCAGGAAACTCCATGGCATCGAATCTGGTTCAACTCCTGCTGGAGCAATCGCAGCAGCGACCGGGTCTGCTCATCGGCACTGTCAACGACCAGATTCGGTTAGCCGATGCACTGGAGATTGCCGCGGGTGCGGCCGGAGAGCTCACCGCGCACGGAGTCGATCGTCGCAGCCGCGTCGCACTGGTGGCTTCGAACTCGACCGAGTATCTCATCGCATGGATCTCATGCATGCTCGCAGGCGTTCCGGTAGCACTGGTGAATTGCAGCTATCCGCCCGACCTGCTGGCCACGATGCTCGACCGACTTGAGCCCGCTGTGGTGATCACCGACCTGAAACAGGTGGATTTCGCCGAGAGAAGACCCGTGTTGCCACTGCACACTGTGCGATCCGCGCGGCCGAGCAATCCGCAGGCGCTGCCGGGTACTGCGGCAACCGAATCGGACATCGTGTCCTTCATGCACACCTCCGGCACGACCGGCGTGCCGAAGTTCTGTGCTCAGACACACGGCTATTTTCTGCGGCTCGGCCGAGACATGGCCGCGAGCCTCGGACTGACCGGCACCGACCGAATGCTGGCAGCGTTGCCGCTTTTCCACATCAACCCCCTCGGCTACGGCATCATCGGTGCGCTCAGCGTCGGAGCCGATGCGCTCACAGTCGACAGGTTCTCCGCACGAGGGTTCTGGCCGACGGTGAAAGAACATCACATCACTGCCCTGGCATTGCACGCGCCGCCTGTGGAGATCCTGAAGCGGGCCACTACGCGCGCCAATGCCGATGGGCACGAAGTGCGCACGATGTTCTACGCCGATACAGAATTCATGTCCCGGTTCGGCATCTCGCGAGCCGTTTCGGGATACGGATCGACGGAAGCGGCCGGGCTGAGCCACATGCACCGGTGGGAACTCGGTGACAAAATCCCTCTCGATTGCGGCCGATACGGCCTGCCATGTGCAGAGATCGAGGACCGCATCGACGAGATCGGGCAGATCCATATCCGAGAACGGCGGCAGAACGTGCTGTTCGCCGGCTACTACGCGAACGAGACTATCGATCCGAGCCTCGACGAGGACGGCTGGTTCGCTACCGGCGACCTGGGACGCCGCACCGCGGATGGGAAACTCGTGTTCATCGAACGAGCCGCCGAATCCATCCGTGTGAAAGGCGAATTCGTTCCGATTCCTTTCGTGGAGGGTCAGCTGGGGACGATCACTGCCCTGCGCGACCTTGCGCTGTGGAAACGCCCCGGCGAGATCATCGACGAGGAAATCGTCCTCTACGTCGTCGCCGATCCCGTTCCGATGGAAGCGATCCGAGATGTCAGCTCCGGCCTGCCGGCCTTCATGCGGCCCGCCCATGTTGCGCAGGTGCGGTCTATTCCGCGTGACGCCGCCGCCGGAAAGGTGCAACGTCGGTTACTACACGATCAGGAAGTCTTGTCGTGGGCGGCGCTTGTGTGGTGAGCCTCGGTCAGCGCGGCGTGAGGGGCCGCGCTGCAAGTTCATCCACACATCTGCCGTTCCTCGGACTGGACAGTATCCATCGCTTGGATTTTTCGAATCGATATTTATCTAGGGTTGTTGATCGCATGGCAAAGATTGTTCTACTCCCCGGTGACGGGATCGGAGGCGAAATCCTGGACGGTCCTGTCGAACTGTTACGTCGACTGGCCGCCGCGGGAGCCCCGGTCGAGTTGATCGGCCCGCTGCCGTACGGCACCTCGGGCTGGCTGGACTCCGGTTCGATCCTTCCGGACGAGACTCTGCGGGCGTGCAGGACGGCGGATGTCGTGCTGAGCGGCGCTGTCGGGACCCATCCAGGCGTCAGCGCCGCCGAATGTCCGAATCCCGAAATGGCGCTGATCAAGTTGCGTAGCCTGTTCGACCTCCGGATAAGCGTCCGCACCGTATGGGTGCCTGGATTCGAAGATGTCACCATCGTCCGCAATATCACCGGCGGCGCGTACGCCGACACTAG
>NZ_BDBA01000287.1 GCF_001612745.1 Nocardia amamiensis NBRC 102102
GCCGCCGCCTGCGCCGCCGGGACTCGCCGCTCCCGACGCAGAAGGACCGCTGTCGCCGCTACCACCGGACATCGGACGACCGCCGCCACCACCGCCCCCGCCAGGAGGGCCACCGCCGGGTGCCGATGAGCCGTTGGATGTTCCTGCGCCGCCGGGCGCGTTCTCTCCCTCACTCAATCTGCGGCCGCTGGAGCGATCACCCATCGACGCCATCGCTACACCGGCCGCGCCGCCGGCCAGCACGGCCGCCGCGCCACCACCGCCACCGAGCGTTGCGACGGCGGGTGCCACCAGCCGGATCAGCGCGGGCAGCACGACCACGCTCATCACCAGCAGAATCAACCCCAGCAGCACTAACTGCGGATCGCGTTGCTGCTCGTTGCCGATCACGGTGAACGCGATCGCGTAAATGAGCGCCCCGGTTGGTTTGAACAGCACGAATGCCAACGACCAGCTCAACAGTTTCTTGTAGGCTTGCGAGCCTGGTCCGGTGCCCGACGCGGCGGCCGCCAGCGGGATCACGGCCACGACCAGGATCAGCAGGGCTTGGCGCACCACCAGCATCACCAGTTGGATCAGCGTGCTGATCACCCCGAGCAGCCCAACCAGCAGCAGGACACCGGTCCCGAGCCCGGTACGGGTGTCGGCGTCGAATTCCGTCAACCGGTTGACCGCACCGGCCCAATCGCCGCTGCTGGCGTCGAAGATGACCCAGTCGGCGAAGGCGTCACCGGCGCGGGTTCCGGCGGTGATCACTGCGGCAAAGGCCATCGACGCGAACACCGCTCGCGCCAGCATCAGGAAGCTTTCCTGGGCTTCGCCGGCGACCCCGCCGCGTTTGGCCAGCGCCAGCCTGGCTGCGGCGAACATGATTCCGGTCGTCAGCAGCAGCACCTGAAGCCCGCTGCTGTAGTCACGGATCGCCGACAGTGCCGCACCCGGCTCTCCCCCGGCAACGGTCAGTTGCGGCGAGGGAAGGTCGGTCCACCACGTCATCGCCATCCGCAGCAGTCGAGTGAACGCGTCCATCAGAGTGCCGGCGAGGTCGTCCAGGGCAGAGCCCGCCGCGTCGGTTGCGGCCTGCCCGAGTTGTTCGCATGCCTGTTGGGGGCCCAAAGGTATGTCGCACACATTGGTCGGGGGCAGCTGCGTCTGCCATGGCGCGGCGGCGATCGGGCCGCTGGCGAGGGTAGTTCCGGTCATGGCATGGCCTTCCACGACCCGAAACCACTCAAAGTCGGCGTGGAAGCGCCTGGACTCCAGAGTGTTTCGATGTCGGCTGGAACGCGGACACGCCAGTCCCCGTCGATCCAGGCCATCGGCCAGGTCGCGATCGTGTATCCGAGGTCGTCGCGGGTCGCGAACTGCACGACCGCGAGATCGTCGCGGTAGCCGGGCTGCACCCGCACGCCGTCGGGGACCACGACGTAACGGGCGGCGTTCTGGGTGCGCTCACGTGAACGGCTGAAGCGATCCAGAAGCGCTTCACCGCCGCCGTAATAGCGCTCCCGCACGACCTGCTGCCAGACGCCGTCGGGTGCGGCCAGCGCGCGGGCGAGCGCGTCGAACGCGGCCAGGGCCGCCCCTTGGGGTGTGCGCGCGAATCCGGTCGCGAGCCCGTCGTGGATGCGGGTCGGTCCGTCGCTGCCCGATACCGGCAGCGCGGCGCCGCCCCAGCCGCGCTGCCACTGCATCCGTGCGGGCGCGGCGGTCAGGAAGTCCGTGCGCGTGGGGTCGGGTCGGCCAGAGGGGTCTTGTGGAAGGACGACACCGGATTCCTCGTGTGGAACCTCCAGGCGATTGCCGAACAGGTCAGTGGTCGGCGGCAACGTGCTCGGCGGCAGGTCAGGAAAAGTTCGCACGGTAGGCGCAGTCGTGCTGCCGGGGTCGGCGGGGCTATCGCCGGATCCGTTGTCGTTGGTGACGGTCAGCACGAACGCGGCGATCACGACGGCAGTGATACTGGCGAGCAGGACGATCAGCAGGCGATGGGATCTCATGGGCTAGGTCCTTCTCAGCGCGGCGTGAGCGCGACCATGTCGGCCGGTGGCACGTCGACGGCGGTGACTGAGGCTGCGGTCGGGCTATCGGGTAGCTGTAGGCGCCAGTCGTCGCTGTGCCAGAGGATGTGGGTGTGGTTGCGGGTGACGGAGTTGTCGGGGTGGATCGTGTAGATGTCGACGTCGGTGGCGTCGAGGGTGTAGCGCAGGATCACATAGCCCAGGACTTTTGGTGCGTCATTGGTGATCGGGGCGGTGATGGAGATCTGGGCGCGGGCGGTGGCCCAGGCGTCGCGGCCTGGTCCTGGGGCGAGCATGTGTTGGCCCACCATTGGCCATTGGCTGTCGGTGGCGATCGACATGCGCACCGTGGAGTGGATGGCGGCCAGCGCGGCACCTGCTGGTGAGCGGTCGTATCCGGTGGCTGCTGGTCCGTCGATGTGGTGGGGACCTTGTTCGGCGACCGGAAGCTCGACCCCTTGGAAGGGCTGCCAGCGCAACCCCGTGGGTGCGGCCGTTGTTGCCGTGGAGGGCATCCCATGGGATTCGCTGGTTTTCTCGGTGCCGCAGGCGAGCAGCCCGGCCGCGGCGATGGGTCCGGTGAATGCCAGCGCGGCTACGACGGCGATGCGGTGTGCGTGGGAGGGGTTCACGGGGGTTGGTCTCCTCGAGTGGATCAGGTGGGAGGGAGTACGGCGATGGCGAGGGAGCTGGCTGAGCCGAGCAGGGCCGCGCCGAGCAGGGCGCCGAGGAGTCCTTCGACGCTTTCTTCGCGGTACATCCGGATCGCCAGCAGCCCACCGACCCACACCGCGCGAGCGATGCACAGCAGCAGCACGAACCAGCACAACCAGCCCAGCAACTGCGTGAGCGGTGAAAGAACCTGCGCGGGAAGTGGTTTGGCGATCAGCATGGGCCGCCGTCCTGCTGGTGGGTGCGGTAGGCGACCTCGAGAGCGGCCAGGATCGGCGCGCTCGCCGTGGCCGGGTCGCTGTGCGGAAGCGAGTGCCCGGCACCCGGGACGCTGTCGTAGTCGCCCCAGATGTGTTCGGCGAGGTGGCGGGAGTTGCTCGGTTCGACCACCGGGTCGAGTTCGCCGGTCACCACCCAGGTCGGGATGCTGCGCAGGATGCTGGCCGTCTCGCCGGTCAGCGCAGCGCTGCCGTAGGCAGCCAGAGTCGCCAAAGTCGCGTCGAGGTTGACGCTGTTCCTGCCGCGACCGAGGCCAGCGAATACACTGCGGCGCGGCAAGCCGTAGCGGGCCGGCGGCTCGTACAGGTAGCTGGTCAGTTCCCTGACGAGTTGGCTCCCCCGCCGCCTCGAACGCCTGCCGGTGTCGTGCACCTCGGAGGCTGGGAGCCAGGGGAGTTCGGGGCAGCCGTTGAACAGCACGATGCCTGCCAGTGCGCGAGCCCGGTGTGGGTACTGCTCGACCCATGCCTGCACCAGCAGCGACGCCACCGAATGCGCCACCAGCACGATCGCGCCGTGCGCGTGCGCCAGGACCGCGTCGAGGTCATCGACGAGCATCGGCAACGTGGTCCGCACTCCAGGATCAGTGTGCCCGGAGTGGCCGTGTCCGCGCTGGTCGTAGACGATCTGGGCGATACCGCCGTCGAGGCGCCGGTGCAGATGCCCGGTCAGCGGCCCCCAATAGGTGGAATCGGTGAGCATGCCGTGGACGTAGACCACGCTCGCCGGTGCCGACGCTGGGCCGATGTGGCTGGCTGCCAGCCGGATTCCGTCCGGGGCGGCCACGGTAAACGGGCTGGCGTGGGTGGCGGTGAAAGTGTCGCGTCGGGAGACCGATGCGGACGGGAGTCCGCGGCCAGCGGCCTGGCTGCTGGAGGCGTCGAGGTCATCGCGTTGTCCGACTGTGGAGAGTTGGGGATGAATCCGGAAGCCGCGCATGGTTTAACCGCCTCCGGTGACGACGGCGTTCATGATTGGTCCGGCGCTGGTGGCGATGATGCCGCCGACCAGGGCACCGAGGATGATCTTGGGTGATTCGACCGCGCCGCCATGCCATCTCTCCCACCCGAATTTGCCGCCGGCATAGATGAGTGAGGCGACCCCGGCGAGCGTGACGATCCAGGCCAGATAGTTGACGAGGTTGATGAGCCTGTTCGAGCCCGGAGGTGGCGTCGGGGTGACTGGGATTTGTTGGGCGAGCACGGTGAGCGCCTCGCCGACCGCGTTGGCGGTGGTCATGGCGGTGTCTCCGAATCCTGTTGTGCAGCAATGGAGCGGGTGGCTGCGAGGTGGGTGACGATCTGAGTTCCGGCGCGGTGCACGTCGGCAGGAACTGCCTCACGCAACCGGGACCGGCGCGGCGGCGCCGGGTCGAATGGCAGGTATTGGGCCAGGTCGGCGAGTTCGCGGGTGACGAGTTCGTCGTGCCAGCCGATCTCGTAGACGTTCTCGACCAACTCCGCGACCACTGCGCGATACCGGCGCACGACAGAGGGAACGCCCCCCGGGCGCGCCGCGCTCAGCACCAGCCCGATCACCTGCACACCGTCCGGTGCCAGTCCGGCGTGCCATTCGCGCAAGCGTTCGGCGGCTGCGGCCAGGCCCGGCATGCATAGCCTCGCGGCGACGATCACGTGTTGCGTGGTCGCCGGTGAGGCGGGCCACGCCAGGCCGGTATCGGCGGCGGGTGCCCACCAGCGCGCCAGGGTGGAGGTCCCGGCGCCGCCGTGCGCGCCGAGCACGGCGAACAACGGTGGGTGCGCTCCCGTGGTCGGTAGCGGGGTCTCCCGTACCGGCGCCAGCCGTTCCGGGGCGGCGACGGTGCCCGGCTCGAGCCGATTCGTTCCCGCGGTGGGGTCGTCGTGGTGCAGGTGCAGCGGTGCGGCCATTCCTCAGCCCCGCTTCTGAATATTGGTGATCACGAAACCGAGGGGGTCGTGGCGGACGTTGATCAGTTGCAGGTAGTCCATTCGCTGCCCGTCGGGGTGGCGCTCGACCAGGTGGACCTCGGCAACACCGTCGGCGATGGGGGTGATCGCGACGCAGTGGATGGTGCCGGCCGGGATGGAGGCGATGCCCGCCGCCAGCGCCTCGGGCGCGAGTCCGGCCTCGGGTGCGACCAGTCGCAGTGCGGCCTCGGCGCTGCGTTGGGTGTAGTAGGCGTGCTCGAACGCGGCGATCACCCCGGCGTGGCTGTGGGTGTCGCCTGCGGTGTCGGTGACGGTCTGCCCCGATAGCCCGGTGCACGCGCCGCCCGAGGGTGGCGTGGTTGTCGGGGGGCCCGCGGTCAGGGTGGGGATCGCTGTAATGGTGTCGGGTTGGTCGGTGACCGAGTTGATTCCCACCCCGACGAGCACGGTGGCCACCCCGAGTGCGGCGGCAAGTCCTATCCAGACGCGCGGGGGCACCCGCGTGCGCCACGATCCCGACAGCGGCGGTGAGGGTGGTGGCGGGGGAGGCTGTTGGGTGATCCACTGCCATTGCTTGCCATCGGCGTCCGGGTCGTCGACCGTGTGCGGGATTGGTTGCAGGGCGGTAGGTTCGCTGCGGTGCAGCCAGCCCCAACCGTGCTGAGGGTCGGTGTCGGTGTGGGTGTTGGGCATATCGGGTTTCACCTCCTCGATGGGGTTGGTGACCGGTGCAGGGCCCTTCGGGCGGGGTGCCAGGGGAGAATCTGCAGACCGGGTGTGGGTACGTCTGCGGAATGCGCTCCGCCCGAAGGGGTCTTCAGGGTCCGCCGCTCGATGTCGGGGCCGCGGGTGTGGCCGGGCTGCTGGAGGTGGTGGCAGGTTTCGTGGTCGTCGAGCGGGCGGTGGACTGTGGTGCGACTGGTGGTGTCCCGGTGGCGGCGAGGTCGCGGGCGAGCGCGGCGAACCAGTCAGCGGTGGCGGCCAGGGCTGGCCGTCCGGTCGGTGTGGCGGGCACGCTGCGGTAGGAGCCGTGGCGGCCGGTGGTGTCGCTGTATTGGGCGGAACCGGCGAGGGTGTAGAGCTCGCTGCGGTCAGTGACGGTGCTGGTGATCGCGGTGAAGGTCTCGTTGACCCACCGGCTGGCGGTCTGGGGTGGAATGAGTTCCACCACCGCGGTGGCGAGTTTGGCGCCCAACGCGGCGACCGCCGCGACAGGGTTGGCCATGCCGACCGTTGCGAGTTCAGCGATCGTGGCCGGCGTGAACACCTTTCGCGCGACCGAGATCGCCGCGTTCAAGCCGATGGTGCCGATCTTGAACAGCGCCGCCAGCGCATCGTTCGGCCCGGGCGGGGTGGTGCTCGGGTTGGAGGCTTCGGCCAAGCGCTGCCCAAGGGGTTTGGCGGGCTGGTAGGACAGTTGATCGAGGCTGGTGCCGGTCAGGTCCTCGTTGACCACGTTCACGGCGGTGGTGTAGACCGTCGCCGACAAGGCTTGGGCGATCGTGGATACCGCCGCGATCGGGTCACGCAAGTCCGA
Organism: Nocardia amamiensis NBRC 102102; assembly: GCF_001612745.1. GTDB lineage: Bacteria > Actinomycetota > Actinomycetes > Mycobacteriales > Mycobacteriaceae > Nocardia > Nocardia amamiensis. The sequence continues at coordinate 6,420 of NZ_BDBA01000287.1, forward strand.
GCGGGCAGCGATATTCGCCGCCGCGGTGGCCAGGGGACCTGCGACGGGCGCGTCGCAGGTCGCGTCGCCCGGAACGCACAGGTCCGCGACTCTGCCGGTCAACTCCCCGTAGTCGTTTGATCGCCCTCCGGCGGTGATACCGGCTCCTGATAGCGACAGGTTGAGCAGCGCGATCTCGGCGACCTTCTGCCCCGAGGTCCCGGGTGCGGCAGAGGGAGTCGTGCTGCCTGGGCGGCCGGGTAGGACGGGTGCGTCGGTGTCGCGGTTCGGGTTGGCCAGCAATGCGATCCCGGCCACCTGGCCGGCGCCCAGTTGTGCGTTGCCTGTTCCGACCCGCTCGGCGAACCGTGCGACCGCGGGTGCGCCCTGGGCGTATCCGGCGGCGGCGATCTTCGTGGCCGGGCAGCGCTGCACGATGTCGGCCGCCATGGTTTCCAGTCGCTCGGCGGCGGCGGTGACCGCAGTGTCATACGGCAGTTCCGTCCCGTCGGGTGCGCGGCCGTAGGGAACGTAGGCGCGCTGCACGAGATCTCCCGCCGCGGCAGCGAGGGGACCGAACACGAGGCCGAGCGCACCGGAGTCGCTGGTCATCGCGGCGTCGGGGGAGGCTTCCTCGCTACCCTGCACCCCCAGCGCATATAGGCTCGGGCAGCGCGCGCCGAGGGGGACACCGGTATCGGCGGACACAGTGCCGACACCGGCTACCGACACGGTGACCAACGCGAGGACCGTCGCTGCGGCGCGCCGCGGTGTCGGTGTTCTGGTGATGTGGAGGTGCATGGACTTTCGACCTCGATCTGTCTGGTCTGGGGGCCTGCCCGCACCCCGGCGAGGGGCTCGAGGTGTGGGCAGGCGATTCAGGTGGTCTGCGGGCTGGGTGGTGCCGAGCGGGTGGCGGTCGTGGGTCTGCGATGCAGGTAGCTGGCCAGCCGGGCGACGGCTTCGGCGGCGCCGTCGGCGGCGGCGCCGATATGGCTGGTGGTGTATTCGCGCCAGCTCAAATCGACTCCGAGGGCGCGGTATTCGGCGAACAGGCTGCGTCCCATGCCCACGGGGACGACGGCGTCTTCGGTGCCGTGATACAGGTGCACGGGCGCCTGCGGGGCGGCACGGCCGCTGGTCTCATTCGCCAAGGCGTAGCGCCACATCGCGTCGTTCCACGGGTCAGGCCGCTCGCACCAGCGCCCCAACGGGGTGTTGCGGTAGGCGACCAGCAGCTCCGCCGCGTCGAGTTCTCCGGCGCGTTCGAGGGTTTCGTGGCCGTCGTCGGTGAGCAGGTGTCCCATCGGGAGATGCGCATACGCGCGGCCCAGGCCGATCAGTCCGGCCAGCGCCAGTCCCGCCCAGGGCCCGCCGTCGATTTCAGCGATCAGCGCCCCGGGGTCGGCGACGACCGCACCGGCGGCGACGCCGCGCAGATCCAGCTCCGGGGCATACCGGGGCTGTTGTTCGGCAGCCCAGACCGCGGCGCGCCCGCCGTCGGCATAACCCCACGCCGCGCACGGCGCCTGGTCGGAGTCCAGTTCCGGTAGCGTGCGCACCGCGCGTGCGAGGTCGAGCACGGCATGCGCGGCGGCGCCTCCGGCCAGGAACTGGTGTGGGCCCAGGCCGGTCAGGCCGTGGCACAAACCGTCCGGCACGGCCACCGTCCAGCCACGCTCGAGAGCGGTCGCGATGAACCCGGTCTCTGGTTCGGTGCCCTCCCCCGCCAGCAACTGCGACGGTGCGCATCGCCCACCGAGACCGTGAAATACCGGGCAGTACAGCAAGATCGGGCTGGGACCCGCGGATGCGGTGATGTCGGGGGTAATGACGATGCCCGATGCCGGGATAGGGCCGCTGAACCCGGTGCGGGTGGCGTACACCAGCTGCCACGCACGGTTGGCGCCGGGCAGGCGCGGGGTGGTGACCGCGCGGCGGCGCAGGATCTCCCCCGGGCGGGGGGTGAAGTCGAGTGCGGGGCTGCGGTAGAAGTCATCCGGGGTGGTCGGGTCGGTCATGTCAGTGGCTCCCGGCGATGTCGTGGGCGAGGGCGACCATCCAGGCGATGCCCGAGGCGAGCTGCCCTGAGGTGGCGTAGTTGTTGTGGCGGGCCACGGTGTCGAGGTAGCGAAGCAGGACCGCGGGATTGACCAAGTCGGCGTTATCGGCAACCAGCTGGCCCCAGGCCGCGGCGAGTTGGCCGGCGAGCTTGGGCAGCAATCCGATCGGGTTCGCGGCGACGGCGCCGCTGATCTCGTTCCACCGGGCAGCGGCAACGTCGCCGTCGTGCGGGCTGGGTGCGGGGATGCGGGGGTCTGCGGCGTCGATCAACCGTGCCGCAAGCGGCAGCTGTGGCGCGTAGTCGACGTTGCCGCCGCCGACCTGGAAGTCGCCCAGCACCACGGTGGTCCAGGTGTCGCCCAGCGCCGCGGAGAGCAGAGCACCGAGTGAGCCGATGGCGGCGATCGGGTCGCGCAGGTCGGCTTGGGCGGCGATTTCGGCTCCCACGCGCAGCAGCGCGGCCCGCCCGGGTGCCGAGCAGGCCAGATCGCCGTCCGTGCAGATGTCTGCGACCCGGCCGGTGAGCGCCCCGTAGCTGGTTGCGCCATCGGCGATCCCGCCGCCACCGGCGGGCGGGTTGGAGATCTGGATGGCGGCGACCGCGGCACCGCCGGTCCCCGGGGCGGGGTCGGGCACCGTCTGTCCGGGTCGTCCGGGGAAGATCGGGGCGTCCGGGGCGCGGTCGGGATGGGCATACAACGCGATCCCGGCGATACGCTCGGGCGCGATCGGACCGGCGCCTGCGCCGATGTCCCGGGCGAAGCTCGATACTGCTTGTGCGCCTTGGGAATAGCCGATCCCGGCGATCATCGTGTTCGGGCAGGTATCGGTGATCTGCGTGGCGGCGGCGTCGAGTTGGTTGCGGGCGTCGGTCACCGACACGACATACGGATCCGGGCCACCGCCGGGCACCGCGCCACCGAACCCGGCGCCGTAGGAGATATAAGACCGTTGCACCAGCCCGGGAGCAGCCGACAGAACCGGTGCGATCAGCGCACCGACGACGCCCGTATCCGCAAGCGGGTCCGCCGTCGGTGAGGACTGGCCGGTGCCCTGCACGCCCAGCACGTACAGCGCGGGGCATCCAGGACCGATCGGCACCGCCGCAGCAGGGCCAGCAGCGGCGGTAGTCGTCGCAGCGAGGCCGAGCGCGGTAGCAACCGCCGCGGCAGCGGACAGGATGCGTGCATGATGGGTCGTCGCCGTGCTCATGGCTGCCCGACTCCGACCCCGGCGCCGAATCCGGCGCCGACCGTGCCCGCAGCGACCGCGCCGACGACCGCGGCCGGGACACCGGCGACCGCGGCACCCGCAGCCACACCGGCCGCGGCACCAAGCGCTGTTCCAGCGACACCCGAGGTCACCGTCCCGATGACCGGCACCGGTACCACCGTGCCCAGCGCGGCTCCCGCGATGCCACCGATAGTGCCGCCGATCAGGCCACC
>NZ_BDBA01000288.1 GCF_001612745.1 Nocardia amamiensis NBRC 102102
ACGCTGGCGAACGACACCCAATCGGCTCACAACCATCCGGCATGGCCGTGATCGAGTGCATCCGAGCTTGCCAACCGCAGCGCAGGCGGTGACGTCATGGATCAGCAGTCGTCGCCGCGCCCCGAAGAAGACGACGTTCATCTGTCGATCCAATTCCATGATGTCCGTTTGGATTTCGCCGCCTGTGTGACCGCAGCCTCGCGCTTTGTGCAGGACTGGTGCGCCTACCATTACCCAGATGCGGTGACTGTGGTCCCTGGGGACCCAGCCGGACTGCCGCGCTTGCCAAACGAGCGGCTGTACCTCGAGCCCTGAATTGCGAGTCCCGCACCTATTGGGGAGGACGAACCACGGACAGCTGCTCTCGCCACTCTCGCGGAGACCGCGATCGGCCAGTGTGAATGCCCGTTGGCTTGGCGGCGTGTCGTGGATGTAAAGGCAACCTTGACAACCCGATCTTGTCAAGGCAGCCTTTACATATGGAGGAATCGTCCCGGGCGCCAGCCGCCGATGAACAGGCCGTCCTACGAAAACTGTTGTCCAGCAATGCCGAAATCGTGGCCGAGGTCCTCGACCCGGTCGAAGGCAAGCCAGGTGTATCCGTCATGGCCGCACTGCGCGCCGCCCGCAGTCTCGACATGGTGGTCGATGATGTCGTGCACGCACTGGTGCGGCGAGCCCGTTCGGAAGGTCATACCTGGGCCGAGATCGGCGAGTTGTTCGGCACCTCGCGGCAGGCGGCCTTCCAGCGCTTCGGCGGCTCGACAGCCCCCGTGGCCCCGACACCGCCAGTGCCACCCACGCCCCCGACTCCTCCGGGACTCCCTTTCCCGCCGACTCCACCCGGACCGCCGTTCGGCTGTCCATGATCGTGCGGCTAGGCCCTTCAATCCTGACCTCGTCGAGTTTCAATCCCGTGCAGCACCCGAAAGGCAGCACCATGTCCTCATCATTTCCCACGCCGCATGACATGCCGGTACAGCTTGCGCGACTGCGCGAACAAGCTCCTGACGCGGCCCGAGCATTCGGCCGCATCACCACCGAAATCCAGCAATTGCACCGTTCGATCGCCACCGCGGTGTTCGATGCCGTCGGCGCGGCCGAATCGACCAAGGTCGTCCACGACGACATCACCGATCACTTCTACGACTCGATCCGCACCATCGCATCGGGTTTCGGCACCGCCGCCGACAGGCCGAGACCATGAATACCAGCGACACCACGAAGCCGCCCATTCGTGCGCGCCGAATCCGATTCCATTATCCCGCCGGTTCGCTGGACCGGCACTACGTCCACGGCGACCTCGTCATGAGCCACCTCGTGGCCTACCTGTCGGCCACATTTCCCGAGGGCGAGGACTTCTTCATCCGGTCCGTGCGCCGATTCGCAGACCGGATCACCGATCCCGAATTGCGTTCCCAGGTCAAAGGATTCATCGGCCAGGAGGCCACGCACGGCCGCGAACATCGGGAACTCAACGAACGGCTCCAGCACATGGGCTACCCCACCCGCTTCGTCGACCGCGCTATCGGCCGCGTTGTCTCCCTCTACGAGCGGCGACTGTCACCGCTGACCTGCCTGGCCCTCACTGCGGCATTCGAGCACTACACCGCGGTAGCCGCGGAAACCCTACTCGGAGACCGACGAGCGCAGGCACTGCTCGGCGATGGCGAAGTGCGGTCGATTCTGCTGTGGCACGCCTTGGAAGAGTCCGAGCACCGATCGGTCGCCTTCGATGTCTACCGCGCCGTCGGCGGCAGCGAACGCCGCCGGATCTGGGCGATGCGGTACGGCTCCGCCGCTTTCATTCTCGCTGCCCTCCTGTTCACGACGGCATCGCTCCTGCGTGACCGCGCGAGTTACAAGCCATTCACTCTCTTCCGCAGCCTCGCCGCACTGCGACACTCACCGTTCGTGGAACCCCCTGTGCGCCAACGTCTGCGTGACTACAACAGGGCCGGATTCCATCCCGACGATTTCGACAACAACGAGTTGCTCCAGCACTGGACAGCTGAACTGTTCGGCGAGAGCGGCACACTCGTCGATCACCTCGCGATCAAGACCTCTCCCACCACGCCCGACGCGCCGAGCCGATGAAATCGGCACCCGATCGAGCGAACGTACACCAAGCATGAGCGCGCCACCGGTTAAATGTCGGCGGCCGGTGTATTCCAGCCGTGCTCACTGACGGCGCATTACCGTCGAAGAACGCCCGGATTCCGATGGCGGGGTATTCGATCAAGCCGTTGGGCAGCTGGTCAATTGGGAATCAGGATCACATTCCGTAGCAGGTGGCGATCGCGGCGGCGCGGTTGCGCAGGGAAGTGCGCAACGACTGCGGGGCCAGGGCTTCCGCGTCTGTGGTGAGCTGCCACAGCGCCCATTCGGCGTGTCGTGCGTCTTGGAAGGTCACCTCCAGGCGCAGCCAGCCGTTTGCGTCGGGTTCCTCGGTGCGGACGGCCAGTGCGGTGCTCACCAGGTCCTCCCGCCGCGCCGGGTGCACCCGTACCAGCACGGCGATTTGGTCGCCACTGGTCCGAAACCGCGTGCTGCGTTCCTGCCATGCTCGGTCCAGGTCGACCCGGTCTGGTCGCTGTGCCGGTTCGGGGAGTTCCTGTGCGGCTAACACCCGCGACAGCCGGTAGGTGCGGTCCGCGCCGGACCTCGTGGCCAGCAGGTAGACCTGGTCGCGAACGATGACCAGGCCGATCGGGTCCACCGTGCGCCACTTCGGGGTCTGGTCGAGGGCCGCGTAGTGGATGCGGAGCTTGTGTCCGGCGAACACCGCGCGCCGGACCTCGGCCACGATGGTGCCGGGCACCTCCTCAGCGACCAGCCGACGCGACAGCAGATCGGTTTCCGGGTCGATGAGCAATCGCTCGGCCACGTCAGCCGCGGTGTCCCGATAGTTTTCGGGTAGCGCGTCGACCACCTTGAGCATCGCCGAAGCAAGCGCCGAGCCGAGGCCGAATGCTTGTGCGCCGCGCCGCGATCCGGCGATCAGCAAGGCAAGTGCCTCGTCGTGGTTCAGCCCGGTGAGCTCGGTGCGGAACCCAGGTAACAACGCGAAGCCGCCGTGCCGGCCGCGTTCGGCGAAGACCGGGACACCGGCTGCGGACAGCGCCTCGATGTCGCGCAACACGGTCCGGGTGGATACCTCCAGCTCGTCGGCCAGCTCGGCCGCAGTCAGCCGGCCGCGCTGGCGCAGCAGCAGCACCAGCGACACCAACCGGTCGGCGCGCATAGGAAAAGACTTTACCGAATACACGACAGAGGATGTCGTGATTAGCTGGGAGGCTTCCACCACGGCGTCACAGACAGCGGCTACCAGGCCGGTGGGCGTACGTACTTCAATGAAATGGAGCTGATGTGGTGGTGGAACGAACGGCAGTCAACCCGGTGACGTGGTCGGTGGAGATGGGATTCAACCAGGGTGAGCTCGTCTCCGGGCACACCCGGACGCTGTACTGCTCCGGCCAGACCGCGATGTGCGGCGACGGCAAGCCCCAGCATGACGGTGACATGGCGGCGCAGTTGGCGCTGAGCCTCGACAACGTGGAGGCCGTGCTCGGAAAGGCCGGCATGTCGCTGGCGAACCTGGTCCGGCTCAACGTCTACACCACCGACGTCGATCTGCTCTTCCAGCACTACGGCGTGCTGGCGTCGCGGTTGGGCGCTGCCGGGGTGGCACCGACTACCACGATGCTCGGGGTCACCCGGCTGGCGATCCCCGGCCAGATGGTCGAGCTCGAGGGAACCGCCGTCGAGTGATGTCACCTCGCCGCCTCCGGTAGGACTGCCGGAGGCGGCGAGTCAGGAAGGTGGGTGATTTCTCGGTGCTCAGAATGGTGACAATCGGCGTCTATGGCTTCAGCGGCGAGTCCTTCCTGCAACGGCTACAGCAGGCGGATGTCCGCCTATTGCTCGATGTTCGCCAGCGCCGTGGTGTCCGCGGACCCGAGTACGCCTGGGCGAACTCACGGCGGCTGCAGGTGGCCCTCGCTCGAGCCCGGATCGTCTACGAGCACCACCCCGAACTCGCCCCAACCACCGAGCTACGCCAGCTCCAGTACGCCGAGGACGACCGCCAAGGGGTTGGCAAGCGCTCGCGCCGCGAACTCGCCGCCGAGTACACCCGCCGCTACACCACCGAGATCCTCGACCACGTCGACCTCGGCCCCATCGTATCGGCGTTGCCGAGCAACGGGACCGCAGCGCTGCTCTGTGTAGAGCGCGACCCTGAGGCTTGCCACCGCTCGTTGATCGCCCAGCGGCTGACCGAGCAGCACCACCTCACGATCGAGCACCTGCGCCCGCTGTGACGCGGCAATTCCTCAACGGTCGGCCGGGACGACACGGCACCGTCGGGCCAGCGGATCGACAATGGCGGGCTCGGAATCGCTCAGGGGTTGGCGGCAGCCCAAGCGCAGATGGCGGCGAGTGGCTCCTCGAGCGTCTTGCCGAGGGTGGTGAGGGCGTATTCGACGTGTTGCGGCGGGCTTTCGCGGAGGACATGCCGTTGGACGAGTCCGTCCGCCTCCATGCCCCGTAACGTCTCGGTCAGCACTTTCTGGGTGATGCCCGGCAGTCGCCTGCGCAGGTCGGCGTGGCGTTGCGGGCCGTCGAGCAGGGCGTAGATCAGCAGGATGCGCCACTTCGCCGACAAGCGTTCCAGCGCCTGCCGGGTTGTGCAGGATTCCTCGAGCACCTCCGGGATCACCAGCGCCATGAACAGCCTCCTCGTCCGGGATGGGCACCGCAAAGTGCCTTCTTTCGCGGCTCGCCCGTGCGGCCTACCGTCGTCGGCACCAACGGTACTGAAAGGCATCACACGTGGTGAACAGCGATTTCCGGATCCACACCTACAGCGCGGGCGAAGCGGGGATCTTCGTGAACAGCTATCTGATCGAGACTGCGAACGGGGTGGTGTTGATCGACGCCAGTCTCCTGGTTTCCGACGCCAAGGCACTGGCGGCCCGGCTGGCCGCGCTGAGCAAACCGCTGCTCGCGGCGTTCGTGACGCACCCGCACCCCGACCACTTCAACGGCCTGCCCTACGTCGTGCCCGAGGATGTGCCGGTGTATGCCACCGTCGCGGTGGCCGAGGTCATCGACCGGAGTGCGGAGGCCAAGCGGAAGCAGTGGCAGCCCACCTACGGCGCCGAGTGGCCCGACCGGTACCGGGTGCCGGACCGACTGCTCGCGGACGGCGAGGTCGTCGAGGTCGCCGGACTGCGGGTGAGCGCGCACGACGTCGGCCCAGCCGAAAGCCACGCCGACTCCTACCTGCTCGTCGAATCCGGCAGCACTCGCGCGGCATTCATCGGCGACCTCGCCTTCCACGGCACCCACTCCTACCTCAGCGACGGCCACTCGGCGGCATGGCTGGACGCGCTGGATCGACTCTCGGAACAACTGGCCGAGGTGCCGCTGTATCCGGGCCACGGCAAGCCCGGTGACGTGTCACTGTTCGCAGACCAGCGCAAGTACCTACTGATGTACCGCGAGACGACGGCCAGATTGGGCGGCGGAGCCGAAGCTCTGACCGAATCCCAGAAGGAGGAACTGACCGCGATGATGACCAGGTTCTCTCCCGGCGAGCCACTGAACTGGCTGGTCGCTCTCGGCGCGGACGCGGTGGCGAACGAGATGGCGGCCGCGTTCAGCTGAGTGTGAAACGTTCCCGATCGGCCGCTCGCGAACGAGATGATCTGTGCGAGAAAGGAAGTGGATATATGAAGATCGCGGTAATGGGTACAGGGCAGGTCGGACGGCGACTGGCGAGCCGACTGCAAGGGTTGGGACATGAGGTGACCCTGGGCTCACGGACATCCGACAACGCCGACGCAGCCGCCTGGGCCAGGGAAACCGGCGGCCGCCAGGGAACCTTCGCCGAAGCGGCGGCCGGGAGCGAGGTCATCGTGAACGCCACCGGCGGCACGGTATCCCTTGCCGCCCTGACCGCGGCCGGGCCGGAGAACCTGGCGGGCAAGGTGATCGTCGACGTGTCCAACCCGCTGCAGTTCGTCGACGGATCACCGCGACTGGCCGTTCCGGCGGAGGGCAGCGTCGCCGAACAGCTTCAGGCGGCATTCCCCACGGCACGGGTGGTCAAGACCCTCAACACCATGAACAACGAGCTCATGGTCGATCCGACCCGAGTTCCCGGCAGCCACAACGTCTTTCTCAGCGGAGACGACGACTCGGCCAAGGCCGATGTCGCCGCCCTGTTGCGGTCCTTCGGCTGGACCGACGAGCAGATCATCGATCTCGGCGGTGTGCGTACCGCCCGCAGCGTCGAACCCGTGGTGCTGCTGTGGGTGAGCCTCTCCCGGGTGCTCGGCACGGCCGATTTCAACTTGTCGGTAGTCCGGCCCGAATGAGCTAGTGGGACGTGCGCTTTGGCGTCGTCCGCCGCCCTGGTGTGGAATCAGCGCCGTCTGAGCCGTATCCGGGCTGGGCTCACCACCAGGGCGTCGGGCGGTGGCGTTGCCAGTTCAGTTCGGATTCGAGCTGGGCGGCCAACGAGACCAGGAGGGGTTCGGAGTCTGCCGTGCCCATCAGTTGGGCGCCCACGGGCAGGCCGGAGTCGGTGAAGCCCGCGGGGACGTTGACGCTCGGCCAGCCGAGGACGTTCCAGGGCCAGGTGTAGGGGCAAGCGGCGGTGATGAGGTCGTTGGTGGCGGTGATGCCGATGCCGTCGATCTCCTCGGCGCGTGGCGGGGGAGTGGCGGTGGTGGGGGCGAGGACCACGTCGTAGTCGCGAAAGAAGTGGCCGATTCGCCTGTGCAGCAAGGGTTCCAGCTGGCGTGCCGCGTAGAGGGCGGGGCCCTCGAGCACGCGGCCGATCCGGGCGTTGGCCGTGGTGCGCGCGTCGACCTCGAGTCCGGGCATCCGGTTGTACACCCGCCGGATGCCCGCCAGCGAACGAGGCAAGAACGAGGCGCCGATCATGATGCCGTAGTGCAAGTCCGCCACGGTCACCGTGTGGCCGAGCCTGCGCAGGGTGTCGGCGGTGGTCCGGACCGCTTGCTCCACCTCGGGGTCGAGGGCGGTCTTGGTCGCGGTGAACGGAATTCGCAGCGACAGCGCGATCCGCAACCGGCCGGGGTCGCGGCCGACCGCGTCCGAGGCGGTGATCGGGGCCGGCGTGTGCAGGTCGCCGGCGTGCGGACCGGCGGCCGAGTCCAGCAGCAGCGCCGCGTCCGCGACGGTGCGCGCCAGCGGGCCGTTCACGGTGAGCCCGTAGAACAGTTCGCCTTCCGGCCAGGTGGAGATCCGCCCGCGCTGCGGCTTGATACCGACCAGGTTGGTCCAGGCGGACGGAATGCGGATCGACCCCGCCCCATCGGAACCCAGTGCGGCGGGGATCAATCCGGCCGCGACGGCCGCCGCCGACCCGCCGGAGGACCCGCCGGGCGTCCGCGTGCGGTCCCAAGGATTGCGGGTGTGGCCGAAGGAGGCGGCGCTGGTGAACGGCCACTGGCCGAGTTCGCAGGTGTTGGTCTTGCCGACGATCACCGCGCCCGCCGCGCGCAGCCGCCGAACCGATTCGGCGTCTTCGGTTTTCGGTGCGAACTCGCCCCCACAGCCGAAGGCGGTCGGCTCGCCCGCGATGTCGGTGTCGTCTTTCACCGCGATGGGCACGCCGAGTAGCGGCAGCCGTTCGCCGGCGGCGAGCCGACGGTCGGCCTCGGCGGCGTCGGCCAGCGCCCGTTCGCGGCGCACGATCCGGAAAGCATTGAGCGTGGGCTGCGCGGCCTCGATCCGGTCGAGTGCGCCGCTGACCGCCGCGGTCGAGGTGATCGCGCCGCCCGCGATCGCGGCGGCCAGTTCGGCCAGCCCCAGCTCCCGCGTATCGGGCGGGAGGCGGGTCGGATCGGACACCGTCATCTGAGCTCCGTCTCGTCGTGTTTGGGCTAACCGTATCCATCGCTCTGGTCAAGCGTCCATATCGGTGGCCGGAAATCCACCCTGGGTAGGATAGACATACATACCGTATGTATGTAAAAGTGGCCGGGTACCTGAGACGACTGGGAGGACCCATGGCAACCAGCACAGCACTCGGCCGCGTCCACGAGGTGGACTTGCCCGGCGGCCGCATCCGCTACCACGAGACCGGGGAGGGCGCTCCGGCCGTCTTCGTGCACGGCCTGCTCGTCAACGCCGACCTGTGGCGCAAGGTGGTCCCCGCGATCGCCGCCGCCGGATATCGCTGCCTGACGCCGGACTGGCCGCTCGGCTCGCACGAGATTCCGGTCCCCGGCGCCGAGTTGACCCCGGTCGGCGTCGCCGACCTGATCGCCGCTTTCCTGGAGCGCCTCGACCTCACCGATGTCACAGTGGTCGCCAATGACACCGGCGGAGCGATCACTCAGGTGTTGCTGACCCGCGATCGCTCCAGGATCGGCCGCGTCGTGCTCGCCTCGGTGGACAGCTACGAGGGCTTCCTGCCGCAGCCGTTCGCGGCACTTCCGCTGCTGGCGAAAATCCCCGGGTCGATCCGCCTGCTCACCGAGGTGATGCGTATCCGGGCACTGCATCGCCTGCCCATAGCCTTCGGCTGGATCACCAAGCGGCCGATTCCGTCGGAGATCACCGACTCCTATCTGCTGCCGAGCCGCAATTCGGCCGCGATCCGGAATGACCTGCGCCGCTTCCTGAAATCCGCGCATCGCCGGTACACCCTCGAAGCCGCGCGGCACTTCGCTGACGTCGACGTCCCGGTATTGCTGGCCTGGGCGCGCGAGGACCGCCTGTTCCCGGTGTCCTTCGCCGAACGTCTCGCCCGCGACCTGCCGAACGCGACGCTGAAACTCATCGACGACTCCTACACCTTCCTGCCGGAGGACCAGCCCGAGTTGCTCGCCGAATCGATTCTGGAGTTCACTCGGCTGCATGCCACGCCGTAGCCAGGAAGACCGCTCTCGCACCACCAGAGCCGCGCTCGAACAGGCCGGACGCCGGCTGTTCACCGAGCGCGGCTTTGCGGGAACCTCGGCCGAAGAGCTGGTCACCGAGGCGGGGGTCACCCGTGGCGCGTTGCACCATCACTACGGCGACAAGCGCGGCCTGTTCATGGCGGTGCTGGAGCAGATCGAGGTCGAGACCACCGAGGAGATCGAAAAGGCCATCGCCGCAGTGGATTCCGACGATGTGATGGCCGGGATGACGGCGGGCCTCGGGCTCTTCCTGGAGATCTGTCAGCGGCCCGCGATGTTGCGGATCGCGCTCTCCGACGCCCCCGCCGTGCTCGGTTGGCAGGCCTGGCGCGAATTCGAGTCGGCCCACGGCCTCGGCCTGATCACCGCCCAGCTCGAGCGCGCCCGCGATGCCGGACTGATCGCCGACGCCCCGATCCCCGTGCTGGCCCAGCTCGTGGTCAGCGTGGTCAGCGAGGCCGCTCTGATCGTCGCGCACGCCGACGACCCCGACACCGCCCGTGCGCAGGCCCAGCAATCAGTGCTCCTACTGATCTCCGGACTTATCCGCACCAGCAGCTGAATCGGAACGGCCTGACCAGCTTTTGAGAACCGGCGACCGGGCCCTTGGTCGTCGGCTCCAGCTCGGCGTTGATGCCCCGCCGCTGACACGTGACTGAGCAGGCACCCGGCTGAGCGGCGAACTTCGAGGTCTCGCGGTTTCCGCCGCACGCAACCGGATCGGCCCGACTCCCGCTTTCGAGCGAAGCGAGACCGAGCATTGACGTTCGCGGCCCGGCTCGCGTCCGAGTGGCCGTCGCGTCCGCGACGCAGTCGCCAGCGGCGGTCGCTCGGACGCGAGCCACAGGTGGGCCGCGAACACGCAGCGCCGCAGGCGCTGCAA
>NZ_BDBA01000289.1 GCF_001612745.1 Nocardia amamiensis NBRC 102102
GCGGCCTGCTGCGCCTGGCCAAACAGCTGTGGCCTGAGCACGAGTGGTCGCCACTCGGCACGACACCGCACCTGTCCACAGTTTTCGGTGCGGTCGGCGCGGCCGCTGCGGTGGCGCCGCAACAGATCGCGAACGTTGTCGTCTACACCACGCTCACCGGCGCGGCGACCGCCGCCCAGCGCCTGCTGGCACTGGATCCCGCCGCGATCGCCGCATGCACGATCCGCCTCGCCGACCTGTGCGACCGCGTCGCCGCGGAGGCCGTGACCGGCCTCGCCGCGGTGTCCGATCCACTGCAAGACGTGCTCGCCGAGCGTCACCTGCGCCGCGACATGCCCCTGTTCGCCAGCTGAAGCCCCTCGAGCGAAGGAGACCGCGCCATGCCCCCGCACCTCATCGACGGCGAGCCGCACGACCACGGTCACGATCGGCCCAAGCGGACCCGGATCCCCGGCGAGGCGTTGCGCATCGGCATCGGCGGCCCGGTCGGCTCCGGCAAAACCGCTCTGGTGGCCGCACTGTGCAGGCAACTGCGCGACGAGCTGTCGCTGGCCGTGCTGACCAACGACATCTACACGACAGAGGACGCCGACTTCCTGCGCAGGCACGCGGTACTGCCCGACGAGCGGATCACCGCCGTGCAGACCGGCGGCTGCCCGCACACCGCCATCCGCGACGACATCACCGCCAACCTCGACGCCATCGACGATCTGGTCGCCGCCAACCCGCCGCTGGATCTGATCCTCGTCGAATCCGGCGGCGACAATCTCACCGCGACCTTCTCCTCCGGACTGATCGACGTGCAGATCTTCGTCGTGGACGTGGCGGGCGGCGACAAGGTACCGCGCAAAGGCGGCCCCGGCGTGACCTTCTCGGACCTGCTGGTGGTCAACAAGACCGACCTCGCCCCGCTGGTCGGCGCGGATCTGGGCGTGATGGAGCGCGACGCCGCGCGGGTACGTGCCGGCCGCCCGACCGTGCTGGTCTCGCTCACCGAAGACCCGGCGGCCACCCTGGTGCTGGACTGGGTGCGCGAGCAGCTACACGCGGTCGCCGAGCAGGACCGAGCGGGGACCGGCGAATCCGCTGTCGCGCACTGAGTCCCGCTGTTGCGCACCGAGGTACGGATAGTCGCCACCGCCGCGGCACTCCCGGAGATCCACGCAGGCGGTGGACTGTCCGCTCGCCGCACCGGCCCGCGGACGGTTCATCTGATCGGCACCGCAGCCACGCCGCTCGGCGGTGACGAACTCGACATCGTCATCGTGGTCGCGCCGGGCGCCGAACTGGTGGTGCGCTCGGCCGCGGCGACCCTGGCGCTGCCCGGAGCGACGACGCCGCTGTCGTCCGCGCGGTGGCACCTCGAAGTCGGCAGCGGGGGAGCGCTGGATTTCGATCCCGAGCCGATGATCGTCGCTGGCGCTGCCCGGCACCACACTGTCACCACGATCCAACTGGCCTCCGATGCTCGGCTGCGCATGCGCGAACGTGTCCAGATCGGCCGCGCGGGCGAGGACGCGGGCAAGTGGCGCGGAGACCTGATCGCCGACGTCGACGCCACGCCATTGCTGCGCCACCGTCTCGAACTCGGCGCGGGAACCTCGGCCGACGACGCGCTGTCCGCTCCGCGCGCGCTGGAGAGCGAACTCGTCTACCCCGACGGACGTCCAGCGGCCACAACAGGCTTGGCACAGACCCGGCTGCCACTCGCGGCAGGTGGCAGCCTGTTCACCCGCACCGGATCGCTGCTCGTCGTCTCCGACCGAGACCGCGCCGGGCGTGATGTGCACGAAAGCGTGGCGAACACCCAGCGAAACGCGCGGCGCTGAAACTGCCCATCGGCGTCTGCCCCGGCATCGCGTTTCGATTGGCGGAGGCCGTTATTCAACTGGGATCGCTCGGGTTCCGTTGCGCGATAGGTCGCAGCCCGTTCGGGAGTCGTAACGAACCCACGTACACGTCCTGTGGAATTCGCCTGGTGCGGGTGTAATCCGGCCCAGGACGGGAGAAAGAAAGGGTGGGAGCCCGCCAGCGTCGTCGGGTTCCCACCCTTCCTGCTCGTCCATCCCATGCGCCGATCCGGTCAACCGTTGGCCCCATCCGGGGCCGGACCGACCTCAGGGGTGTCGGCGTGCTCCGGGGAAGTGTCGGCGGACTCCGGAGGTGTGCTGAGGGCCTGCGGTGGCGCGCTCAAGGCGTGCACCGCACCGAGCGCCGCACCCACGCCCGCGCCGATGGCCGCGAGGGGAGCGGCCATGAGGGCCGCGCCGTAAGCGGCACCCATCGGACCCGCGGCGAGACCGATCGGCGCGAACGGCAGGCCGATGGCACCGCCGATCACACCGCCCATGGCGGCCCCGACCAGGGCGAACGGGCTTGCCACCGCCGCGCCCGCCGCCGCGCCGATCGCTGCGGCACCCACGGTCTGGCCCGCGATGCGGTCGGACCGGGTGCGCTCCATGCCCACCGAATCGAGGAATGTCGCCATACTGGCCTCGGCTTGCGCGGCGCCGTCATTCAGCTGGATCGCCTGCTCCCGGTAGAGCCACTCCGGTGCGTCGACTTGCACGTCTCCGAAGCGCAACTTGCCCGATGGCGGCGCGATCGGCGGTACCGGCGCGACCGGAACGGGCAGGTGCAGTCCCTCCAACGGGGCCAGGTACTTCTTCTCCGGCATCGGCCGCGCCCATTGCAGCGAGCTCAGTGTGTCTTCCGGAATATGCAGGCCCTGGTACGGACGCACGTTCGGCGCTTCGGCCGCCGGCCACTCTGCTTCGCCGGTCTGGTTCGCCTCGCCGGTCTGCTCCGCTAGGTCGGCCGCCGGGACGGACCGATCAGGCTCGGCGTTCGCGGTTCCGGTTCCCACCAGTGCGACGACCAGGGGGATCGCACCCGCTACGACGATCGAGCCCAGCTTCTGTCGACGCGGGTCGGCTGCCCTGTGCTTGCCTGTGCCCATAGATCACCTTTCATCCGGAAGGAGACTTCGACGCCCCACATTCGGATTCGCTGGCGACCTGGATTGGTCGGGCCGGCTATAACACCACGAATTGAAATAACTGTGTGTTTGCTACTCAGCCCGCTTTGACGTTGGTGCCAGCCTTGTCGACCGCGGCCCTGCTGTTGGTGGCGGCGCCGAGCGCGGCAGCCAATTGTTCGGCGTCTTCGTCGTCGCCGGTACTGATGGCCTCCAGGGCTAGTCGCGCGAACACCCACTGCTCGGTGGCCGCCATCTGTCCGCGGGTGCGGCCGAGGAAGGTGACGAACCACTGGATCACGGTGATGATCCGGCTGCGGTACCCGACCAGGTAGTACAGGTGCAACGCCAGCCAGGCCAGCCACGCGATGAATCCGCCGAACTCCAGCTTGCCCACCTGGCACACGGCGCTGAACCGCGAGATGGTGGCCATGCTGCCCTTGTTGAAGTACTTGAACGGCTTCCGCTCCTGCGACGTCTGGCCGTTGAGGCCCGCCTTGATCTGCTTGGCCGCGTAGGTCGCGCCCTGGATGGCGCCCTGCGCCTGACCGGGCACGTTCGGCACCGACATCAGATCGCCGACCACGAACACGTTCGGGTGGCCCTTGACGGTCAGGTCCGGCTCCACCACGACCCGGCCCGCGCGATCGACCTCGGTGCCGTCGGACTGCTCGGCGATCATCTTGCCAAGCGGGCTGGCCTGCACTCCCGCCGACCAGACCTTGCATGCCGACTCGATGCGACGGATGGTGCCGTCGGAGTCCTTCACCGTGACGCCGAGCGCGTCGACATCGATCACCATCGCGTTGAGCTGGATCTCCACGCCCATATTCGTCAACCGTCGTTCGGCCTTGCCGCCGAGCTTGGGTCCCATCGGTCCGAGCACCGCGCCCGCGCCCTCGATCAGCACCACGCGCGCGTCGCGCGGGTCGATGTTGTGGAAGGTGCCCTCCAGGGTGCGGTCGGAGAGTTCGGCGATCTGACCGGCCAGCTCGACACCGGTCGGGCCTGCGCCGACGATGACGAACGTCAGCAGCCGGTCGCGCTCCTCCTGGGTGGTGGCCAGCTCGGCCTGCTCGAACGCTCCGAGGATCCGCCCGCGCAATTCCAGCGCGTCATCGATGGTCTTCATGCCGGGCGCGAAGGTGGCGAATCGGTCGTTGCCGAAGTAGGACTGCTGCGCGCCGGTGGCGACGATCAGGCTGTCGAACGGGGTGACCGTGTCCTTGTCGAGCAGACGCGAGGTCACCGTCCGGGTATCCAGGTCGATGTCGGTGACCTCGCCGAGCAGCACCTGCGCGTTCTTCTGCTTGCGCAGCACGAGACGGGTGGCAGGCGCGATCTCGCCGACCGAGAGGATGCCGGTGGCGACCTGATAGAGCAGCGGCTGGAACAGGTGGGTCGAGGTCTTCGAGATGAGGGTGACATCGACGTCGGCGCGCTTGAGGTGCTTGGTACCGAACAGGCCGCCGAAGCCCGAGCCGATCACCACCACCCGGTGACGACCGTTCCCGACAGTCTGACTGCTCATCGTGCTGCTCCTCGATGGACCTCGGGGCCGTCCCCGGCGATGGTTCCTGACACGCCCAACCGTAGCCGCCGCGCCGTGCACCGTCACGGCGAGATCCCCGTTCCTGGCGTGTTGCGGTGCGATGTCTCACTGTCGGCGAATCGCCACGGGGAGGATCGCCGTGCCGGAACCGGCCGAGCGGACGCGGCGGAAAGCCTACGATGGACACTGTCGTTCAGGGAGGTTCGCCATGGTCGCCGGTGACCGCGTGATCGGCCGAAAACCCAGCGTGCAGGCCGAATCGGAGAACGCCGCGCTGATCGAGGTCCCGCACGATCATCTCATCGACCGTGCGCTGGGCTTGCTGCCGGAACGGCGCCAGGTGCTGGCCACTCCGCCGCGCGGCAGCGACACCGTCGCCGTGCGCGGCGATGCCGGCCTGCCCTATCTGGGCCGGGCGTTGCATTACATGCGCTGGGGTCCGGCCGAGATGATGGAGCGCTACCGCCGCTACGGGCCGGTCTCGCTGAACACTTCGCTCGGCGTGGACCGGGTGCTGGTCGCGGGGCCGGACGCGCTCGACGAGGTGCTCGGTCACCGGCGCCGCGATTTCGGCCAGGGCTGGGACTATTTCATCGGCCCGTTCTTCCGGCGCGGACTGCTGCTGCTGGAGTTCGACGAGCACAAATTCCATCGCCGGATCATGCAGCAGGCCTTCACCAGGGACCGGCTGGAGGCGCACCTGGCGGCGCTGACCCCGGTGGTGCGCGCGAGCATCGCGCGGTGGGTTCCACAGGGGCGCAATGCCGAACAGACCGTGCGGCTGTATCCGACGATCAAAGAGCTCACCCTCGACATCGCCGCAGAGACGTTCATGGCCGTCGACGTGGGCCCGCGCCGCCAGGAGCTCATCGACGCGTTCGTCGACTGCACCCACGCCGGGCTGGCCATCATCCGGCACTCGGTGCCCGGCGGCAATTGGCGGGCCGGGCTGCGCGGCAGGCGGGTGCTCGAGGAGTACTTCACCGCCATGCTTCCGCGGAAGCGCCGCACCGAATCGCCGGACTTCTTCTCTGGCCTGTGTCATGCGCGCAGCGAGGACGGCGGCGTCTTCGGTGACGCGGACGTGGTCAACCACATGATCTTCCTGATCATGGCCGCGCACGACACCACAACGACGACCGCCACCGCGGTCGCCTATTACCTGGGCAAACACCCGGACTGGCAGCAGCGGGTGCGCGCCGAGGTGCTCGGCATGGACGAACGGCTCGGCGACGCGCCGCCGACCATCGCGGATCTGGAGGGACTGCGGGATCTGGACCTGGTCGTCAAGGAAAGCCTGAGGTTGATGCCGCCGGTTCCGGGATTGTCACGCCGCGCCGTGCGCGACACCGAGATCGCCGGGCACTACATTCCGGCCGGCGCCCCGGTCGACCTCGCCTACCAGGTCGATCACCTGCTGCCGGAGCTGTGGACCCAGCCCGAGCGATTCGACCCCGAGCGGTTCGGCGAGCAGCGGCGCGAGGACAAGTCGCACCGCCTGGCCTGGATGCCGTTCGGCGCGGGCGCGCACAAATGCATCGGGATGCACTTCGGCACGTTCGAGGTCAAGACGGTGACCGCCGCCTTGGTGCGCCGATACGAGTGGCGGATCCCGGAGAAATACCGCATGCCCTGGGGATTCACCACGATTCCCTTCCCCAGGGACGGCGCGCCCATGACGCTGCGCAGGCGTTCGGCCACCTGAGTGGTTCGTACCCTCCCGACCCGTGGGCTGCGAACACGCAGCGCCGCAGGCGCTGCAAATCAGACCCGGTCACCGCCCGGCGAACAGCATCTCCGCGACTTTGGTGTCGGTGTCGGCGCCCTCGGTGTAGCCGCCCGCGTCACCCAGCGACGTCATGATGGCAAGGGTGTAGCGCTCGCCCGGTCCCGCGAAGCCGACCGAGTTGACCACCCAGCCGCCCTCCTCGGCGGACCAGCCGTTCTTCAGGCCAGGACGCATCTTCGCGCCCGCGCCCCACACGCCCCAGTGCTGGTTGGAGTCGACCGCGCGCATCCGGTCCACCAGGTAGTTGCGGTCGTCCGGGTGCATGCGGTTGAGGATGTGGTCCATCAGCCGGTCGAGGTCGGCGGCGGTGCACTTCTGGAACGACCAGTCCGGGAACAACGCGGTATTGGTGGGCTGCGGCACCAACGAGGTCATGCCGTTGGCGCGGAAGGCGTTGTTGTACGCCATCCGGTCGATGCCCGCGTACTTGATCCACAGCATGTCGGCGGCGCCGTCGTTCGAGGTGGCCAGCATCGATTCCAGCAGGCCACGGTCCTCGGGAGGCAGCGCGATCGCGCCGACCCGCGCCCGATTCAGCAGATCGGCGGCGATCGCGAGCTTGATCGTGGAGGCGGTCCAGACCGCGTTCTCCGCGTTGGCATTGGCGTAGAACCCGCCGGACACCCGGTCGCGCACGACGTAGCCGGTGACGCCGGGGCGATTCTTCAGGTAGGCGTCGACGGCGGCGATGCGGCTGCTCATATCGCAGTCGAAACCGGCCAGGCATCCCTGCGTATGCGCGAGCGGCGCCGCACCCGCGGTCGGGAGCATGGCGGGCAGGCTCGGAGCGAGGATCGCCGTGGCGGCGAGGACACAGGCGGAGGCGGCCACGCGGGGAACGGTTCGGGTGGCGGGCGACGGATAACGCACGAGGGATCACGATCGCACATCGCGGGTCCGGACGCACGTCTTGAGCTCGGGTCCGGGTTGTGCTATTCGCACGTTTCCGCGCTTGCGTCGCACCGGGTTTCGACCGTCTTCGCAGGCCAGAGCCGTTCAGCGGAAGGCGGCGCGCAGATCGTCGACCGTCCGTCCGTTGAGCCGGTAGCAGTGCTCGAACGCCTCGGTGTGCCGGTCCCGGGGCCAGGAGTGGAGGACGACGGTACGACCGTAGTGGCGCGAGTTGACGAGCTCCCAGCGGTCACCGACCCGGCGGACTGTGAATCCGCCTCTCGGAACCAGCGGAATCACCATCGCATCCATGAACGCGAACCAGCCTTTCGGTGCAGCTCTCGTCCCTCCCCGGTGCAGCACTGTCGCACATCGGCCGCGCGCAGCCCGCGTGACACGACGGAGTAATCCGTTCTCGTGTGGTCTATTTCACTCGCGTACGGATGGGGCGGTGCGGTTGCGCTTCGGTCGCCGGGCGTATAAACGTGCACGAAGTCCGAGGCCAGCGCAGCCCGGCACCCATCGACCGAGAGGGCGCAGATGCCGCTGCACATCCACCGTGCCGAGCGCGCCGACGTCCTTGCCCAGGCGCTCGCCGGGGTGCTGTCGTCGCCGCAGGACGACCCGTTCGCGGCCGAAGTGGTCGCGGTGCCCGCCAAAGGCGTGGAGCGCTGGCTGACGCAGACGCTCTCGGCGGTGCTCGGAGCGGACGGCTCGGCCGACGGTGTCTGCGCGAACATCGCCTTTCCGTCACCTGCCGCGCTGGTCGCCGAAGTACTGGCCGTGGCGAGCGGGGTGGCGCCCGAGGACGACCCGTGGGCACACGAGCGGGCCGTGTGGACGCTGCTCGGGGTGATTGATGCGTCGTTGCCCGAGCCGTGGTGCGCCGTGCTGGCCAGACATCTGGGTGAGCCGGCTGGTGCGGGTCGGGAGCACCGTCTCGGGCGGCGTTACGCGACCGCGGCGGAAGTGGCCGCGCTGTTCGACAGCTACGGCGCCCAGCGTCCGGCGCTGATCACCGAGTGGGAGGCGGGCCGGGACACCGACGGCGCCGGCGGCGCGGTGCCCGACGACCTGCTCTGGCAACCCATGCTCTGGCGCAGGCTGCGCGCCGAGATCGGAGTGCCCAGTCCGGCCGAGCGACTCGAGGCCGCCTGTGCGCGCTTACGCGCGCAACCGGATCTGGTCCCGCTTCCCCCACGGGTGTCGCTGTTCGGGGTGACCCGGCTCCCCAGCGATCAGCTCGCAGTGCTCTCGGCCCTGGCCGCCGCCCGCGACATCCACTTATGGCTCGCGCATCCGAGCCCGGTCCTCTGGTCGCGCTTGGGGCGGATGCCCGCGGCGCGTACCCGTGCCGAGGATCGCAGCGCCGGGGCCGTGTCGCATCCGCTGTTGGCCGGCCTGGCCCGCGACGTCCGGGAGCTCCAGCAGCGGCTGGCCGAGCTCGCGGCCACGGGCTCCGACATTCACCGTCCGCTCGCGGTGGCTGGAACCGATAGCCTTGCGCCGGAAGGGGATTCGTCCACGACGTTGCTGCGTGCGTTGCAGGCGGGCATCCGCGACGACCGATGGCCGCCGGTGCCGGGAGCGGTTGGCGCGGATGGCACCGTGCAGGTGCACGCGTGTCACGGTCCCGCACGGCAGGTCGAGGTGCTGCGGGAATGCCTGCTCGGGTTGTTCGCGGCCGACGAGACGCTCGAGGCGCGCGACGTGCTGGTCATGTGCCCCGAGGTGGAGACATACGCCCCCCTGGTGCGCGCGGCGTTCGGGCAGCGGGCGCCGGGATCGCCGGAGCCGCAGGCCGATTCGGTGCATCCGGCGCATCGGCTGCGGGTGCGCCTTGCCGATCGGGGACGCGGGGTGACCAATCCGCTGCTCGCGGTGATCGGGGTCCTGCTGGAACTGGCCGACGGCAGGGTGACCGTGACCCAGGTGCTCGACCTCGCGGCGGCCGAAACAGTCCGGCGCCGTTGCGGTTTCGACGACGAAGACATCGAACGGCTGCGCGAGTGGGCGGCCGAATCCGGCGCGCGCTGGGGGATCGGGCAGCGCCAGCGCCAGGCGTTCGGGCTCGCCGACTTCGCGCAGAACACGCTCAACAGCGCGGTGGACCGGATTCTGCTCGGCGTCACCGCGGGCGAAACCTCCGAGGATTGGCTGGATCTCGCGCTGCCACTGGACGACGTCGACAGCAACGACGTCGACCTGGCCGGACGCTTCGCCGAGTTCATCGATCGGCTCGCGGTGTGCCTGCGCGACCTGCGCGGCCCGCGGCCCGCG
>NZ_BDBA01000290.1 GCF_001612745.1 Nocardia amamiensis NBRC 102102
GGCTCGGCCGCCGGAGCTTTAGCGCCGGGCGCCTTGGCGGCACCCTTCATAGCGAGACCCTTGACCGGCTTGGTCGCGGCCGCCTCGGCCGCAGGTGCGGATTCGGTGGCAGGGGCAGCGGCCTTGGTGCCGGGCGCCTTGGCGGCGCCCTTCATCCCGAGACCCTTGACCGGCTTGGAGGTTGAAGTCTCGGTTGCCGGAGTTTCGGTCGTGGCTCCGGCGGCGGCCTTCGCGCCCGGTGCCTTCGCGCCGCCCTTCATCCCCAGACCGCCGGGCGCCTTCGCGGGGCCCTTCATGGCCAGGCCCTTGGCCGGCTTGGCCGGAGCCTCGGTCGCGGCGGCCTCGGTCACGGATTCGGCGGCGGGAGCCACGGCAGCTTTGGCGCCGGGCGCCTTGGCAGCGCCCTTCATCCCGAGACCGCCGCCGGGTGCCTTGGCCGGACCATTCATCGCCAGGCCACCGCCGGACGGCGCCGCCTTGGCGGGCGCAGGGGATTCGGCTGCCGGGACGGGTTCCGGTTCCGGTTCTGGCTCGGCAGCGGGCGCCTTCGGCTCCTGGATGACGGAGAGGTTCTCGGTCAGCACCGACGGCTCGACGCGCTCGATGGCGTCCAGCATCAGCTGCGCGACGTCCACCACCTCGACGCCTTCACCCTCGCCCTTCTCCTGGCGGGCGGTGACGCCGTCGGTGAGCATCACGCGGCAGAACGGGCAGCCGGTGGCGATCTTCGCCGGTGAGGTGGTCAGCGCCTCGTCGACCCGGTCGATGTTGATGCGCTTGCCGAGCTGCTCTTCCATCCACATACGCGCGCCACCGGCGCCACAGCACATGGACCGCTCGCCGTGCCGCGGCATCTCGACCAGCTTCGAGCCGGAGGCCGCCATCAGCTCACGTGGTGCGTTGTAGACCTTGTTGTGCCGGCCCAGGTAGCAAGGGTCGTGGTAGGTGACGTTCTGCGACACCGGCGCCACCGGAATGAGCTGCTTCTGGCGCACCAGGCGGTTGAGCAGCTGGGTGTGGTGGACGACCTCGTAGCTGCCGCCGACCTGCGGGTACTCGTTGTTCAGCGCGTTGAAGCAGTGCGCGCACGTGACGACGATCTTCTTCTTGCGCTGCTCGACGCCCTCGAACACCGAGTTCAGCAGCTCGATGTTCTGCTGCGCCAGCTGCTGGAACAGGAACTCGTTGCCGGCGCGGCGCGCCGAGTCGCCGGTGCAGGTCTCCTCGGCGCCGAGCACCATGAACTTCACGCCCGCGGTGGCCAGCAGCTCCGCGACCGCCTTGGTGGTCTTCTTGGCACGGTCCTCGTAGGCGCCGGCGCAGCCGACCCAGAACAGGTACTCGTAGCCGTCGAAGCTGTCGGCGTCCTGGCCGAAGACGGGGATCTGGAAGTCGAGTTCGTTGATCCAGTTCAGCCGGTCCTTGGCGTTCTGGCCCCAGGGGTTGCCCTTGTTCTCCAGATTCTTGAACAGACCGGCGAGCTCGGACGGGAACTCCGACTCGATCAGCACCTGGTAGCGGCGCATATCGATGATGTGGTCGACGTGCTCGATGTCCACCGGGCACTGCTCGACGCACGCGCCGCAGGTGGTGCAGCTCCACAGCACCTCGGGATCGATGATGCCGTTGACCTCGGCGTCACCGACCAGGGGACGCTCCGCCTCGGCCTTGGCCGCCTCGGAGATCTTGGCCAGCTTCGCTTCGTTCGGGTTGCCCTCGGCGTCCACCAAGCCGACCTCGTCGCCGCCCATGTCCTTGCGGCCGCCGGCCAGCAGGTACGGGGCCTTGGCGTAGCCGTGGTCGCGCAGTGACATGATCAGCAGCTTCGGCGACAGCGGCTTGCCGGTGTTCCAGGCAGGGCACTGCGACTGGCAGCGGCCGCACTCGGTGCAGGTGGTGAAGTCCAGCCAGCCCTTCCAGGAGAAGTCCTCGATCCGGCCCGCGCCGAAGGTGTCGGTGTCCGGGTCGGCGGTCTCCATGTCGACCGGCTTGCCCTTCGACATCATCGGCTTGGCCGCGCCCAGCGCGACGTCGCCGTCGTCCTCGCGCTTGAAGTAGATGTTCGGGAATGCCGAGAACCGGTGCCAGGCCACGCCCCAGGTGATGTTGCGGCCGACGTAGTAAAGGAACGCCATACCCGACATCAGCTTGATGAAGGCGAAGATCGACACCATCACCGGGCTGGCGGGCAGCAGCTTCGCTACCTGCATGGTGAAGAAGTCGGTCGCGGCGTCGGAGTGGTGGTAGGTCGCGATCTTCCCGGCCTTGACGAAGATCATGCCGAGGCCTTCGAGCAGCACGATGGCCTCGATGACGTAGGCGGGACCGAACTTGGAGCCGCTGAACCGGGAGAGCCGCTCCGGCACCCGCGGATGGTTGAGCTGACGCAGGATGATCAGCGTGAGGATGCCGACCACGGTGCCGATGCCGAGGATTTCGTCCCACAGGTGGTAGACCGCCAGGTCACCGATGATCGGCCAGTGGAACGTCGGGTCGAACGTCTGCCCGTACGCCTCGAACCACAGCATGAAGCCGCCGAGGAAGCCGATCATCACCAGCCAGTGCGCCCAGCCGACGGTGCGGAATTTGTTCATCCGCGTATGCGCGAGAAACTCCACGAGCATCTGCTTGAAGCGCGGGAAGAAGGGCCGCCAACGATCCGGCGCGGGCTGTCCGATCATGATGGCGCGCGCGATATTGCGGACGCCGCCGATGAACGACGCCCAACACAGGAGGCTGAGCGCCGCCCCAATCGTGCCCAGCGTCACTGTCAGGGCATTCATGTCGCGACCTTTCTTTAGAGGCACCACGAGCGCGGCCGGTCTGTTACCGCCTCGGTTGGCTCGTATCCTAACTGGCAGTAAGTTACCCGCCAGTAACAACCCCGTCCATCGTACGATCGGCGTTTGGGCTAATAACCCCACATGCTGGGGCTTGACCCATTATTTACCTGTGATCAATGTCACAGGATGATTGCCGCCTGTCTTTCCGCTGGTCCGGTGACCATCACGGTAACGGCGAAGCATTCCGCCCGGTCGGTAAGGATTGGCTTACTCCCCATGGCTGATAAGGCATCTCGCTTAAAACGCCCTATTCCATTAGGCTCACGACGTTCTGATAGCTGTGCCCGTCTTCACACCGCTCGGGGAGGATCCGGAGCCGACCACCCGGATTTGATGGAAAGAGCTCTCGCGTGCTGAAGGTCAGCCGGTGACGACGACCTGATGATGGATTGGAAACTGAATGAAACTCCGCAGAACCACCGCGGCGGCTGCGATGGTCATCGGTGCGATGACCATCGGTCTGGGGACGGCTCATGCCGACGAGCCAGCCCCTGCGCAGGCCGATCCCGGTGTTCTCTACTCGGTCAAGCTGGTCGATAAGACCGTTGTCGCGGCGCTCAGGGGAGGAACCTTCTCGGTGACCGAGAAGGAAGGCGCCACCGTCGACGAGCCGAAGACCTCGTTCGCCAACGTGCACGACGACAAGGGCAACACCCTCGTCTCGTTCCCGTTGAACGTCGATGTCGACGGCAAACTGGTGCCGGTCAAGGCCGACGTCACGAAGGACGGCACCGTTCTCGAGGTCACCCCCGAACGCCCGGCCGACCTCGTGGTCTCCGACAAGCCGGTCGTCGCGAAGCCGGTGGTGGCCAAGGACATTGCCTCGCCGATCGAGAATCAGCGTGCGCAGAACGAGTTCGCCAGCAACTTCGGCATCGCCACGGCTGTCGGTGGGTTCATCGGCACCGCGATCGGTGCGGTTGTCGGCTGCATCTTCGGTCTTCCGCTGTTCGGCGTCGGCTGCCTCGCGGGTCTGCCGATCGGCGCGGGCATCGGCGGCATTCTCGGCACCGTCGCGGTCGGTGGGCCGACGCTGGTTGCCGCGGGCATCGAATTGCTGAACACCCTGCAGGCGCCGGACGGCACCACCAAGTGGGCTGAGAAGCCGGTTGCGGCTCAGCAGCCCAACTGATCTTTCGATTCGAAACGGCGAGTGGCCCGTTCTCTCCGGAGAGCGGGCCACTCGCCGTTTTCCGGGCATGATCAGGCCTGGGTGGCAGAACGAGGCCGCCGTCGTCACCCGGTCAGATCGAGCAGGCCTCGGACGACCACCTCACCTAGTTCCTCGCCCAATCTGCCGAACGAGCGCTCGACCATCTCGAACATGCCGTCCTCGCGCACCAGGAGAACCGTGCTCGCCCTGGTGCCGTGCACGGTGTTCGCGATGAATCTGGCCGAGAGCGCTCGTTCCATCTCGTACGGAACTCCGGTATGCGGTAACGCCTCATCCGGTGCCTCGGTGCGATCGGCGAGGACGTCGAAGTAGCGGTCCACCGCACCGGGATCGCAGCGCACGACCTCGCGCAGCTCGGTCATACCGGTCCGCACTTTGGGCCAGATGGGCTGTGGAGCGGCCAGATCCGCGCCGGGCCGGGTTATACCGGCGGAAGCGACGAATGTGCCGTTGGAGAGGCCGTGGAGGCCAGGAGCCAGCTCGCTCGGCTCCGCGGCGCTGCGGTTGGAATGCCACCACAGCGCGCGCAGGTCGGAGACCACCAGGTTGTAGCCGTTGTAGTCGTCGGGCGCCGCCGCGGTATCGAGCACGTATTTTTCCGGCCCGGGAAATTCTCCGGCCGGGTGGCGGTCCGAGGCGCCGCGCAGGAAATCCACCAGCAACGCGCCACGAGATCGGGCGTCGATGCGCTGGTCGTTGGGGTTACGCACATTGGTGACCGCGGCGAAGCGATTGTTGCCCTGCGGCTGCGCGGTGAGGCCGAGCCACGTGCCAGGAGGTTCGCCCTCAGCCCGGCCGACGGCCCCGGTGTCGCGTCCGGCGATCAGGCCGGGCACTTCCGGCCACCGCCGCATGGACTCGGTCGGCCGGGTGTAGAACTCATCCCGGTTGGCGGCGACGATCAACCGGTATTCCGGATGGGCGCGCCAGCCGATCAGCACCAAACACATGCAGTCCAGAATGCCCGACCGGCGCGGCACCCGGCGCGGCGTTTCCCGCACCGAAGGCCGCGTATGGGCAGTGGAACGGACCGAAGACGGCGAAAAGGCCGACAGCCCAACGGCTGCCGGCCTTTTCGCGTCCTGCTGTCAGTTGGTGCGCACGCGGAGCCCGGGGTTGTCCGAGAGCACGACGTGCACCGGCTGCGCGAACAGCTGCGGCACGTTACCCGTGAGCGCGCCGATGATGTTCGGGATCTCGCAGATCGGGTAGTCGGCCACCGACGACGCGCTGGAGATGCCCAGAGCCAGCCTTCCGGTCACGATCGGACCGCCGCTGTCGCCGGGCAGCGCGCAGATGTTGGCCGAGAAACTCTGGGTGAGTTCCCGCTCGCCGACCTGCACGGTCTGGTCGACGGCGTTGACCACGCCGCAGCTGAAGCCGGTGCGCGCACCGGACTTGCACACCGGAGCGCCGACGACCGGAGTCGCCACGCCCTCGATCGGGATCGGCGCCACGCCGGGCGCGCGGACGCCGTTGTTGGCGAAGCGGTCCTTGGACTGGTCGTTGATCCGCACGATCGAGTAGTCCTGCTCACCGAGCACCGACTTCTGGAACACGCCCAGCTGGGCGCCGGCCCGGTCGCCGTTCAGCTCGTAGACGCCTGCGGCGTTGCCGGTGCCGGCCGAATCGAGGTCCGGATTGCAGTGCCCCGCGGTGATGTTCACCGTATTGCCGTTGCGGTCGGTGCCGTTGAAGCCGAGCGAGCAGCGCAGCGAGCTGCGTCCGGCGATCGAGGCGAAGCCGTCGCCGCCCGCGAGTGGACCGCGCGCCTCTCCGGCGATCTCATCCGCCTGCAGGGTGGCCTGCTCACCGGCCACTGGCGGGGCCATCACGATGACGCGCGCCGGATCGATGAAGTTCGGCATCGGCAGGCCCGCCTGGTCGACGCGCACCGCGATGCTGTTGTTGACGGTGTCGACCACCGCACCGCGCACCAGCGACTGCACCGCCTCCGGCTGACCCTCCAGCCAGCGCTCGAACGCGCTCTTCTCACCGCGCAGGGCGGCCTCGCTCTTGGCTACGTTGCGTACCTCGAAGCCGGCCGACTCGGCCGCCTTTCTGGCCTCGTCGGCGCCGGGCCCCTGAGCCAGGGCCACGACCGCCTTACCCGCCCCGTCGAGCCAGGAACCGGCGAACACGGACGGGTACTGCCGCTGGGCGGAGGTGGCGAACGCGGCCACCTCCTGGGCGACTTCCGCGCGGTGCAGATACTCGTCGGGCGAGATCTTCAGATCGCGGACCACGGCGGCCACCAGTTCGGCGGGCAGGCCGGGCGCCTGATCGGGCTGAGCCGTCGCTACTGCCGCGGTGGGGCCGAACAGCAGGATCGCCGCCGAGGCGGCGATCACTGTTTTTCGGATTCCGGTCTGTCGCGCAGCTGATCGAGGAGGTCCTATACGTGGCAGGAGCATGAGCAGACTATATGGGGTTCTGCCCGGTATGCCTACTCATGTTGTGTTCTTGGTTGTCTCGATAGCCCATCGACCGACGATATGTCTGTCGCCACATGCGTGGAGGGTGAATTCAGCCTGCGTTCGGCCGGGTTCGCACCGCGATGCCGCTACCGATTCCGTCACCGGAAGAGGCGTCGATATCGGCCAGGATCGCCCGGATCGGAATGCCGAGCGAGGCGGTGCCGCCGTACTGCGCCAAGCCGATGTTGGCCTCGTTGCAGTTCGGCGCGTCCGCGGCGTTGGAACCGCTGGTGATGCCGAGCGCCAGCGTGCCGGACACGATCGCCCCGCCGCTGTCCCCGCCGAGCGTGCACGCCGAACTGGCGAACCCGCGCACGGTCTTGCTCTCGCCGTCCGCGGTGTAGAGCTGGGTCTCCACCCGGTCGGCCACGACGAAACCGCAGGTGAACGTGGAGGACTGGCCCGACTTGCATACCGGTGCCCCGGTGATCGGGTCGGCGGTGCCGGTGATCCACAGTGTGGTGCCGTTGGCGCCGCGCACCGAGGGCTGATCCATGCCCGCCCGCACCGCGCGCTCGTTCAGCTTGATCACCGAGTAGTCCAGCGCGGCCGGGCCACCCAGCGATGCGCGCACGAAGGTGCCCAGTTCGGGGCTGGCCGGAATGTCGCGCACGTTGGGGAAGTAGACGGTGGCTTCCTGGTTGCCCTTGCCCAGGTTCGGATCGCAGTGGCCCGCACTGATGTTCAGCGCGTTGCCCGCCGCGTCGATGCTGTTGAACCCGAACGAGCAGACATCGACCGCCTGCAGCGACGCGTCGTGCAGCGAACCGGGAGTGCTGATGTAGGTGTCGCCACCCATCGGCCTGCGCTCGACCGGGCCACCGCCGTTCGGCGACAGGATGACCTTGATGTTCGCCAGCAGGGTCGGCAGATTGAGCAGGTGGCCGACGGGGGTGTTCGCGACGCTGAGCACCAGTTGGCTGTTCAGGAAGTCGATCGCCACCGAGTTGATCACCTGGGAAATATCCCGCGGCAAATCGCTGATCCACTGGTTGACCTGCACCAGCGACCCCTCCAGGTTGTCCGCCGAGACCGGAGCCAGCCTGGTCTGGTAACCGTCGGCCGCGGCGATCTTGGCGGCGTCCAGCGAGGTGACGGCGACGACGGGCTTGCCGTCGGCGCCGATCCAGGCGCCCGCGTAGGAATCCGGTCGCTCCGAACGGAAGTCGCGAGCGTAGTCACGCAGCTGCTGGGCACGCGCGGCGCGGTCCAGGTACTCCGTCGGGGTCATATGCAGATCGCGTGCGATGGCCTGCACCAGTTCCGGTGGCAAATTGTCCGCGGCGAGCTGTGCGGGGGCCTCGGGTACCGCCGACGCTGTCGTTGTGCCGAACAAGGGAGCCAGGAGAACGGTCGAGGCGATGGCGACAGCTTTGACCGCGGCGCGACGCGCCACCAACTTGCGCATGAAGTCCCTTCGTCGGCACGCACGTGCCAGCTAAATCTGTGGCCATGGACGTAATCCGTTGGCACACAGCCTTCGTCCAGCAACTGACCGCTGTGGCGAAATTCATCCGACAACAGGGTCAGCGCAACACTCTAGGCCACAAACCCGCAAAGGGCGCGACTAATCACCGACTACCCGGTATTCCCATTCCGGGGATGGTCGGGATGGGCGGTAGCTGCTGGTACGGGTTGCGGGTGGTCGTGGTGGTCCGCGTCGTCGAGGAAGGGGTGGTGGGTGGCGTCGTTGTGGGCGGTTCGGTGGTCG
This sequence comes from Nocardia amamiensis NBRC 102102, assembly GCF_001612745.1. Taxonomy (GTDB): domain Bacteria; phylum Actinomycetota; class Actinomycetes; order Mycobacteriales; family Mycobacteriaceae; genus Nocardia; species Nocardia amamiensis. Next base: position 8,206 of record NZ_BDBA01000290.1, read on the forward strand.
TCGGGGTGGTCGGCTCGGGCGTTGTCGTCTCGGGGATCACCACGGGCGGCTCGGGTTCCTCGGTGGTGGTGGGCACGGTGGACGACACGACCGATGGGGTCGGCGCAAGGGCGGGCACCGACGTCTGCTCGGACTTGGCGTCGGGCAGCGGCGGCACCGGCGTGCGGTCGCCGTCGCGGAGCAGGATGGCGACCACGATGCCGCCGAGTACCAGCCCGAGTGCCGCGGCCCCGGCGACCAGCAGTGGCGTCCGCTTCTGGTTCTTCGCGGGAGCTGGCGCCTGCGCGTCTTTCTCGGGCGAGACCGGTTCGGTGGTCGCGACGGGTCCGGCGATCGGGATGGCCGCCGAATACGCCTGCAGTGGCGCGTCGGCGGCGGACACCGCGGGGATGACGATGGTGTCCACCGTCGAGTTCTCCGCGGTCGACGGGTCCGGCGGCGTGGCCCCGGCCGGAGTGGCGAGCACGGCCGCCAAGGCCCCGCGCGCCGCGTCGTGGGCGAAGGAGCTTCCGTACGCGCCGGTTTCGGCGCTGGGCAACTCACCCTCGCTGACCAGTAGCACCGAGCGGAGGCCGAGGTAGTCCAGCGCGTCGCGCAGCGAACGTACGTGTTCGGCGGGCCAGTGCGCCGGATGCGTCGCGTAGAACTCTGCCGGACCGCTCAGATGTTCGGCGGCCAGGTTGATCAGGCAGAACAGGGCGGTCGCGACCAGATCCTCGGCGCGGTACGCCTCGCCCTCGTCGACCGAGATGCCGGTCGGATCGCCGACGGCGCGCACGAATCCGGTGATCGAGTGGGAGTGCCCGGCGGGCGCGGGACCGCCGAGGACGGTGTCGCCGTCGTCGGACATGTGCAGGACGGACTCTCGGACGATGTACCGCGGTTCCTCGTCGCCGTCGGTGACGATGACCGCAGTGCACTCGTCCTCTGCGATGCGCAGGCCGACCCCAGTGGCCATCCTCTTCTACCTCGCTTCGGCGTTCCCGCTGACGGAACCGCACCCGGTCACACCAGAAGCGAGCCGTGTCCCATGGCGCGGAGCATCGACAATAACTCCGAACGGGAGCGGGCACCGACCCGGCGTCGAATGCGGGCGACGTGGTGCTCGACCGTCTTGGCGGAAATGTACAGGCGCGCGCCGATTTCCCGATAGGTGAGTCCGAGCAGGACGAGCTCGGCCACTTCGCGTTCGCGTTCGCTGAGGATCGTGGCCTGCGGCTTCGCCGGTGGCGTCGCGGCCGTGTCGCCGTTGTCAGCGGCGGCGGGAGCGGACGGGCGCGGCGGCATCTCCTGCGGACGGGCCTCGGCGCGGACCGTGCGGGC
>NZ_BDBA01000291.1 GCF_001612745.1 Nocardia amamiensis NBRC 102102
CGGCTGCGCGGGTCGCGCGGCTCCGGCCCGGCCATCACCGCGGCGGCCGTCACCGCCAGGTCCAGATCGGCGGCGAACACCGTGACGGCGTCGTAATCCGCGCAGGCGGGCACGGTTCCGTGCGCCGGGATGACGCCCAACGTCGCCTTGATGCCGACGATCCCGTGCAGCGCGGCGGGCACCCGTCCGGAACCCGCCGTGTCGGTGCCGATACCGAGGTCCGCGACGGCGAGTGCCACCGCCGCCGCGGACCCCGAGCTCGACCCGCCGGACACCAGGTTCGGGTCGAGAGCATTGCGCACCGGGCCGTACGGACTGCGCGTCCCGACCAGCCCGGTGGCGAACTGGTCCAGGTTCGTCTTGCCCAGCACGAGCGCGCCCGCCGCGATCAGTCGCTCGATCGCCGCCGCGGTCACCTCCGGGGTGTAGGCGAATTCGGGACAGGCCGCGGTCGTCGGCAGACCGGCCACATCGATGTTGTCCTTCACCGCCACCAGCACCCCGGCCAGCGGCAACGTCGCACCGGTGGCGAGCCGCTCGGCGACCACCGCCGCTTCCGCGGTGACCTCGCTTTCCGGCCGCAGCGTGATCCACACCTCCGGACGATCCACCTCGGCTATCCGCCGATAGGCGGCCGCGACCCGTTCGACGGGGTCGGCCGCCGTGCCGCCTAGGACGCCTGGGGGCATTCAGTCGACTCCGATCACTACTAGGGGTGTGCCCGGCTCCACCTTGGCGCCGGGGGCCGTCAGCACCTTCAGCACGGTGCCTTCGCCGGGACTGTGCACCGGCAATTCGAGTTTCATCGCCTCCAGCACGGCGACCGGCGCACCGGCCGTGAGCCGTTGTCCCGCTTCGACTTCCACCCGCCAGACATTGCCGATCATCGGCGCGGTCACCACGGTCGCGTCCGCGGGTAGGCCGGCAAGTGGATCGTCGATCGGTGCCGCGACGGGCGCGACGGTGGTGCGCTCGAATTCGCCCGCCGCGCGCCACGCCGCCTTCTCCGCCTCGAACGCGGCGGTCTGCCTGGCTTCGAACTCGGCGATGGAGTCGGCCTCGGTACGCAGCATTCGCACATGGTCGGCCAGGGCGAAGGTGCCGTCGTTCACTTCCGCGTCGAACCGGCCCGCTTCGGCCGCCGCCCGGTACTCGAGCAGTTGCTCCGGGCTCACCGGTTCCCAGACGATGCGATCGAAGAATCGGAACAGCCAAGGCGTGCCAGGTTCGAACGGCGCGGACTGCCGGTAGCTCGACCAGATCGGCACGGTGCGGCCGATCAACTGGTAGCCGCCCGGCGAGGCCATCCCGTAGACACACAGGTACTTGCCGCCGATGCCGACGGCGTCGGATGGCGTCCAGGTGCGCGCCGGGTTGTATTTCGTGGTGACCAGGCGGTGGCGCGGATCGAGCGGAACCGCCAGCGGCGCACCGAGATACACGTCACCCAGACCCAGCACCAGGTATTCGGCGTCGAACACGGTGGTGCGCACGTCCTCGACGCTGTCGAGCCCGTTGACGCGGCGAATGAACTCGACGTTGGACGGCAGCCAGGGCGCGGTGTCGCGCACGCCGCTGCGATAGCGGTCGATCGCCTCGGCGATGGACGGGTCGTCGAACGACAGCGGTAGCCGAATAGTGCGGCTCGGCACCACGAGGTCGGTGGTGGCGGGCAGGTCGAGTTCGAGCTCGGTCAGCGTGCCGAGCAGCCGATACTGCGGCAGCACGTCTGGATCGAAATGGATGTGCAGCGATCGGACACCGGGGGTCACGTCGAGAATGCCGGGTAGCTCGGCGGCCGCGAGTGCTTCGGCCAGCGCGTGCACCCGCATGCGCAACCCGAGATCGAGCACCATCTCGCCGTATTCGACCAAGACATTGTCGTCCCCGCCGCGCAGGTAGCGCACGCGCGGACGGTCCGAGGACGCCTCGATTCCGCCCAAGATGCCGCGATCGGCAAGGGTTGCCAGGGAATCGGGCACGATGTCGGGCACGCGGCTGCTGTTGGCGGAGCGCAATTCGGCCGCTTTGTCGTCATCGACCGGCACGAACCGCACCGTGTCACCGGGACGGAGCTGGCCCAGGCGCCAGCGATGCGCGGACACCACCGTCAGCGGGCAGGCGAAGCCGCCGAGACTCGGTCCGTCCGGACCGAGCAGGATGGGCGTGTCACCGGAGACGTTCAGCGCGCCGACACTGTAGGGATTGTCGTGCAGGTTGGACGGGTGCAGCCCGGCCTCGCCACCGTCGGTGCGCGACCAAGCCGGCTTCGGGCCCTCCAGGCGGATGCCGGTGCGGTTGGCATGGCTGCCGACCCGCCACGGATGCGTGCAGAACTGGGTCATGTCGGCGTCTGTGAAGTACGCGGGCGCGGTCTGCGGCCCCACGCCGACGGCAAGCCGCCAGTCGTGGGTGAACTCCGGCCGCTCGCCCGGCGGCACCGCGGCGGGCGCGCCGAGCGCGTCGCCCGTGATCCGGGCGATGCCGAGGACATCGCCGGTGGCAAGCGCCTTTCCGGTGACACCACCGAATCCGCCGAGTGTGAAGGTGGCGGCGCTGCCGTGATACAGCGGAGCGTCGATACCGCCGCGCACCGCCACATAGGTGCGCAGACCGGTGTCGGTGGGCGCGCCGATATCGAGCACGGCACCGGCGGGCACGGTGATGGGCTCCCACATGTCCACCGGGCTGCCGTCGACAGTCACGGGTGTCGGCGCGCCGGTTACGCACACGGTGGTGGTGTCGGCGAAGCGCAATTGCGGCCCGTGCAAGGTGCATTCGAGCGCGGGGACGCCGATCGGATTGCCGACTGCGGTGTTGGCGAGGGTGAACGAGAGGTCGTCCATCGGGCCGGACGGCGGAATGCCCACCGCCCACAGGCCGATTCGGCCCGGATAGTCCTGCACCGTGGTCATCGTCCCGCCGCGCAGCACGTCGATGCGATGCCCGGCTGGGCGGATCTCGGCCAGTGTGGTCGTGGTGTGCTCGGTGCGCAGAACTCGGGCGTCGTCCGCTGCCTGACGCAGTTGCGGCAGATTCGTCTGGACGCCGTAGATCCGCGTCGTGCCGAGCGCGGCGCGCAACGTGGCGAAGGCGTCCGCGCGGTTAGCGCCGGAGCTGATCACCTTGGCCAGCAGTGCGTCGTAGTACGGGCTGACCTCCGAGCCGGTCTCGATCCACGCGTCGACCCGGGTGTCGGGCGGGAACTTCGCGGACGTCACCAGGCCCGCGCTGGGCCGGTAGTCGTGCCCCGGATCCTCCGCGTAGACGCGAGCCTCCACGGCATGGCCTGTGATCGGCGGTCCGCCCTCGGGCAGTTCGTCCACCATCGAACTATCGCCGCCCGCCAGCCGGAGCATCCATTCGACCAGGTCGACCCCGGTGACCGCTTCGGTGACCGGATGCTCGACCTGCAGGCGGGTGTTCATCTCCAGGAACGAGGCGGTGTCGTGGTCGGTGTCGTAGACGAACTCGACCGTCCCCGCCGACCGGTAGCCGACCGATCGGGCGAGCTGTCGTGCAGCGGTGAGCAAGCGCTCCGACAGCTCCGCGCCGAGTCCAGGTGCGGGAGCTTCCTCGATCACCTTCTGGTTGCGGCGTTGCAGCGAGCAGTCCCGGGTGCCGAGACTGACCACCCGGCCGTGGCCGTCGCCGAACACCTGCACCTCGACGTGCCTGGCCCGCGCCACGAAACGCTCCAGGAAGACGCCGGTCGAGCTGAAGTTCGCCGCCGCGAGGCGCTGCACGCGCTGGTAGGCGGCGCGCAGCTGGTCCGGGCCGAAGCATGCGTGCATACCGATGCCGCCTCCGCCGCCGACCGCCTTCAGCATCACGGGGAAGCCGATCCGCTCCGCCTCCGCCACCGCGTGATCGGCCGAATCGAGCAGGCCGCTGCCCGGAATGAGCGGCACGCCGACCGCACGTGCCTGTGCCCGCGCGGTGTGTTTGTCACCGAAGACGCGCAGCTGCTCCGGGGTGGGTCCGACGAAAGCGATCCCCGCCGCATCCACCGCGGTCGCGAAATCCGCGTTTTCCGAGAGAAATCCGTAGCCCGGATGGATGGCACCCGCACCGGCAGACAGCGCCGCTTCGATCACCGCGTCGGCCCGAAGATAGGACTCCGCCGCGGGACTCGGCCCCAAACGCACCGCGACGTCGGCCATTTCGACGTGTGCGGATCCCATGTCGGCATCGGAGTACACGGCGACGGTCTTCAAGCCGAGCGTCCGTGCGGTGCGCATGATGCGGCACGCGATCTCCCCGCGATTGGCGACGAGTACGGTGTCGAATTCCAGACTCACTGCTGCTCCCCGCTAATCGGTGGCCAGCGACATCGCCGCGATCGCGCGCGTGACGCGTTCGAGTACCACATCCAGTGACTCACCGATGTGCGTGTGCAGCAGCCGGTAGGCCAGTGGGAGATCCTCCGCCAGCACCGCTTCGAGAATGCCGAGGTGCTCGGCGATGGTGGTCTCGATCCGGTTGTTGACCATGAAGTCGTACATCCGAACGTGGCGGATGCGCGAGTTCACCGCTTTCAGCGCACGCACCATCTCGGTGTTGCCCGCGGCGGTGAGCAGCGTGACGTGGAATTCCTCGTCGCGCACTACGAAACCCGGTTCTTGCTCCGGGGGATCGGCGCGCAGTTCCAGCCACGCGGACCGTTCTGCTTCCAGCAGTTCCCGGTCGTGGGTAACGGCGGGGTTCGTCATGGCGCGCTGTAAACCACCCAGTTCCAGGGTGATTCGAAGCTCATACAGATCACGGATCAGTGGGATGCTCGGCCGTACCGGGCTGAAGCCGTATTCTTCCCGTTGCAGCAAGCCGTCCGAGCACAAGACGGTCAGGGCTTCGCGAATCGGTGTGCGCGAGATGCCGAACCGCGCCGAGAGTTTCGGCTCGGTCAGCCGCTCGCCGAACTTGATGTCTCCGTTCATGAGTTCGCTGCGCAAGGCCGCGTACACCACGTCGCGCAGCGGTTTGCCCGCCGCGTCCGCCAGAGTGGCTATCCGTGTCGACATGCCTGTATACGCTATTGACATCGGATGTCGATGGCGTGTCTGTAGGTTATCGCCGCGTTAGCGTCTCCTCACCGTGCCTGTGTCCGATGGCGCGAAACGGAAACCGGCGCCGAGCCGACAGAGCTATCGGGTCGGTCAGCGAATTCACCAAGGAGAGAAGGCATGAAGCGCAGCACGAAGTTCGCCGGAGCACTCGCCGCCGCGGCCGCCGCACCGCTCGTCGTGGCCGGGAACGCCCAGGCCGACGCGGGCACGGTCTATTTCGCGGCGGGCAGCACGAACTGCGCGATCTTCGGGGACGGGTCCGTTGGATGCGATTTCGGCTACCCGCTGTTCCTGAGCTACCACGTGGGCAACTCCTACATTCCGGTGCCGGTGAAAGTCAGCGAAATGGTGATCGACCAGCCCTGGCTGCCAGCGCACCCCACCTTCGACCCCGGCACGCCGTACACACTGCCGGGCGGCAATCCCAGCATCTACGACGTGAAGACCGGCTCGGGCCAGTGGGGGCCGATCATCGAGCACGCGGGCTCGACGTGTGCGGTGGGATTCCACGGGAGCTTCACCTGCCAGGCGAAGGGGCGCGGCTTCAGTTCGTTCGGTGGGAACGTCGTCGCGTAATCGGCCGCCTACCACGGCGCCTGGGCTGCCCCGCCCAGGCGGATGGCCTGCGCCGTGACCGTGCTCGCCGCCTCGCCTGCCAGGTAGGCCACCACCGCGGCGGGCTCGGCCGGATTCATCGCCGCGAGGGCGGTCGCGAGTTCCGCGTTGTCGACGGCGCCGACGCCATGGCTGATCGTGTTGACGGTGATCCGCCGCGACACGAAGTCCGGCGCCACGGCCTGACCGAGTTGCTCTACCGCGCCCCGGGTCGCGTCGTAGACCGCGCCGCCCGGGTTGGGGGAGTCGCAGACGGTGATGATCCGGCCTTGCTCGGCGAGGTGCTGGGCGGCCAGTTGGACCCCGTGGAACACGCCCCGCACCGTCGCGGCGAAGCCTGCGTCGAACGCGTCCGCGCTGATCTGCGCGAACGGCACCGCCTCCGGCACCGCGGCGGTGTGGACCAGCAGGTCCCACCGGCCGCAGTCCTCGAGCACCACCTCCACCAGCTCCTGGTACTCGGTGCGGTCGGCGACGTCCGCCGCCAACGCGAGCGCCGCACCACCGGCGGTGGTGATCTCCTTGACCACGTCCGCCGCCCACTCCGGAATATGCGGATTGTGAACCACCACCTGCGCGCCTTGTGCCGCAAGCGTTTTCGCGATTTTCTTGCCGATTCCGGTGTGGGCCTGCGTGACCAGCGCGGTTTTCCCGGCTAGCGGTTTGTCTGCGGGCACATTATCGACAGGCTCGCTCATTTGCCGACCTTTCGATGATCGCGGGAGTTTGCTTTTGCGAATGGTATTCGGCGGGGATACCACCCGAGGGCCACATCGAGTGTCATCGTCTCAGGTTCGGCAACGGCGAGGGCGATTTCGCTCCGCCGAGCAGAAGCGCCGCAGAAGTCGATCTTCGTCCGAGGCCACAACGCGTTGACGGCGATGCCGTAAGGCAGGAACTCCTCCGCCAGATCGTCACGGGGCGACAGTACGGATCAGTCGACGCCGACGTTGAGGTCTTCCCAAGTGATCCGCACATCCAATGGGCTCAACGTTTCGATGGCGGCGGCGAACGGTTTCGTGCGGGTTCGATGGCCGTCGGAGAAGTACTTTCCATCGGAGTTCAGGGTCAGCATCTCGACCGAGATCGCGGGGCCATCGTCATTGGCCATGCGGACGATCCAGTAGTGCTGAATACCGAAGCGCGCATATTCTGCCCGCTTGTCGATCATGTCCGCCGTAATGGTTGTGGGTGAGACCACCTCGACGACCAGGAGGGTATCGGCGATGGTCGGCTTTCGTTTCCAGCGCCCGCGGGATTCGTTGATGCAGTGGTAGACGATGACGTCAGGCCGCTTGAAATGGTACGGAACCTCCGAGACAAGCATGTCGACGTCGTGGTTGACCCGCAGGCACGGTTCTGCCGATGATCGTTTTTCGTTGGCATCTCGCAGCGCCCGCTCGATGTTGTACGCGATCGCATTGTGATTGGGGGATGCAGACTCGCAGAAGACGATCATCCCGTCCTTGACCTCTATGGCGCGGGACACGTCCTCAGGCATGGACAAATAGGTGTCCATGTCGATGGGGAAGGTATAGGTCTTGAGTGGAGACCAGTCGAACGCTTCCGACACGGTGATCCGTCCTTCAGTGGGTAGGCGCTGCCATCGTAAGGCACAGCCGACCTCGGATGTGCCGACGAGCGGGTCTAAGGAAACAGAACGGCTCCCAGCCCGTGAAGGCTGGGAGCCGTGTCGTGTCTCAACCACACGAGTCGGGGTGACAGGATTTGAACCTGCGACCTCTTCGTCCCGAACGAAGCGCGCTACCAAGCTGCGCCACACCCCGTGAATCGAACCTGGAGTAGCTTACAACAGCGCGGGGTGAGACGTTAAACCGGCAGGTCAGTCAGCCTTCTATGGGGCGAATGCTGGTGCAGATGCGCTTGGCGGTCTCGGCGTCGAGAGCGTGCGGAACGCCGGTGTCGGCGGCGATCACCATGACGAAGGTTCCGCTGTCGGTGGGGTACGCGGCGGTGTAGATGGAGTACGCCGTCGCGCAGCCCGGCTTGGCCTCGGTGACGGTGCCGGTGGTCTCCACGAATACACCTTGCTGGGATCCGTCCAGCGACGCCAGCGGCACGGGCGCGCCGGGTGTGCCGCCGGGGGTGCCCTGGTAGGCGAGTGCGGCGGTCTTGGTGCCGAGTTCGGTTGCCGCGCGGGCCGGGTCGGTTGTGTCCGAGCCGGTGAGGAAGGCGACCGTGCGGGTCGAGCCAGGGCAATAGCCCTTGCCCTCGCTGGCGTAGCCCTTGCCCGCGACGGTCTCGGGCGGGTGGCCGAAGCCGCCGATGGTGTCCTGCGGGGCGATGGCCCACCCGGCGGGCACGTCGTACGCGGCGCCGTTGCTGGGCGCCGCGACCACCTGGAAGCCGGGGATGAGCGGGGTTCTGCCGCTCGCCGGGCCCGCGGTGGTTGTCGGCGCGCTCTTGGTGGCCGGTGCGGGCGATCCCGTCGAGGTGAGCGCGCTCACCAGCGCGGGCGAGTCGCCCTGGGCGGAATCGCTCGATTCCCGCTTGGTCAACGCCACGGCGCCCACCGCGATACCGGCTACCAGCAGCACGACCAACCCGACCAGCAGCAGCGTCTTACCTCGGCCGCTCCCGCGCGGGCGGTGGTGGGGCGGCGGTCCACCGGACCCGTGATGTGGCCCGTAACCGGGCTGGTACTGCTGAGGCGTAGGAGCACCGTAGGGACCAGGGCCGTCTGCCGGTTGCCATTGGTAGTTCTGCTGCGTGAACCGATCGGCGGTCGGGTGCCGGAGCACGACCGCGCCACCCCCGTCCGGCTCGGGACCCGAGTGCGGGCTGCCGAAGGGCGCGGGCTGATCGAACGCACCCACTGGGCGAGCGAGCATGGTCGGATCCGCCTGCGGCGGCCACTGCCCGGACGACGCATCCTCGCCGAGCGAGTGGGCAAGCATCGTCGGATCGTTGCGGCCCGGATCCTGCTCTGGGTGCGGGCGTCCGTCACCGAGCGATCGGGCGATCATCGTGGGATCAGCCGTGCTCGGTGCCGAAGCACTAGTCGGCGGCATGGCGGGAGTGCCCTGAGCGGCGGACCACTCAGGCAGCGCGGATTGCCCGTGCGGTTGCCATGGTGAGGTCGGGTCGGGCTGCGGCGGCGCAGGTTGTCCGTGCGGTTGCCACTGCATGCCCGGGTCGGGCTGGGGATTCGGCTGCCAGGTGCTGGATGGTCGGCTCTCACCTGCGTCACCGGTGGTACCTGGCTGCCATTGCATAGTGGGATCGCTCTGCGCCGTCGATCCGGCCCCGGTTCGATTCGGGTGACCTGGTTGCTGTGCATCCGGTGGCTGTCCCGGATTCGCGGCGGCTCCGTTATAACCGGCTGGCTGCCAGGGATAGGACGGTGCGGGTCCGTCACCTGTCGCATGCGAACCGGGCCACTGTGACACCGATGGAGACTCCGCCTGCCGGAATCCGCTCGTGCCCGGTCGCCACTGCTGCGAATCATGGTCGACCGCTTGGGCATTCGAGTCACGCCGCCATGGCGTGACAGGGCGCGCCGGTTCGTTCACTCCGGGTGGCCGGCTGCCGGTCGGCTGCCATTGCGAAAACGGTTGCGGTCCTTCGGATGGCGTGACCGGTTGCGCTTCGGAGGCCGGACGCCGCGCGGCATCGGGATCGTCACGCTCGCTC